>JBPBQB010000053.1:0-37340 GCA_050954545.1 Janthinobacterium lividum
CCAGCGCAGCGCATCGTTCTCTTCGATGTCGAAGACAATCAGCCCGTTGTTGCGTAGGTTAGTGAACTCAGACAGCGGAGTCCGCTTCACTTCGCCGCACTGAGTCGCCATCAGCAGGAAGCCGGAAACGTCCTTGAACTGCTTCATCGGAACCGTCGCCGTGATCCGCTCGCCCGGCTGGATATTGATCAGGTTGATGATCGCAGTCCCCATCGCCGTGCGCGATGTCTGCGGCACTTCGTAGGCTTTCAGGCGGTACACCCGGCCCCGGTCGGTGAAGAACAAGATGTAATGGTGCGTGGTCGCGACAAAGAGATGCTCAATCGTATCTTCTTCTTTAGTCGCCGCCCCGATCCGGCCCTTACCGCCCCGGTGCTGGGTGGGGTAGGTCTCTTTCGGGACACGCTTGATGTAGCCGTCGCGGGTGACCGAGACGATCATCTCCTCTTCAGGGATCAGGTCTTCATCGCCGATTTCTTCTGCTTCCATCGGGACAATGCGTGTCCGGCGCTCGTCGCCGTACTTGTCCCGCAGGTACTTCATTTCCTGCTTAATGATCGCCGTTACGCGGGCTGGGCTGGCAAGAATGTCTTCGTAGAACGCGATCTGCTTGAGCAGCTCTTTGTACTCGTTCTCCAGACGCTCCCGCTCAAGGCCGGTGAGTGCCCGAAGCTGCATGACCAGAATGGCATCAGCTTGAAGCTGGGACAGCGCAAAGCGGCCCATCATTTCGTTGCGGGCGATCTCCGGGGTACGGGACGCGCGGATAAGGGCGATGATCTCGTCCAAAACGTCCAGCGCGATCTGAAGCCCTTCCAGAATATGGGCGCGGGCTTTGGCTTTGTTCAGCTCAAAGAGTGTCCGGCGCGTGACCACTTCCCGGCGATGGTCTAAGAAGTGGCCCAGGGCATCTTTGAGTGTCAGGATACGCGGCTGACCGTCGACCAGCGCCAGCATGTTGACCCCAAAGGTCGTTCGGAGCGGCGTGTGCTTCAGCAGGAAGTTCAGGACCTTCTTCGGATACGCCTCGCGCTTGAGCGTGATGACGATCTTCATGCCCGTCCGGTCCGAGTAGTCGTTCAGGTCGGCGATGCCTTCGATCTTCTTCTGCTTGACCAGGTCTGCGATCTGCTCGATCAATCGGGACTTGATGACCTGATACGGCAGCTCGGTGACGACAATCTGGTTGCGCCCGTTCTCAATCGGCTCGATAGTGGTCCGGGCCTGCATCACGACAGAGCCGCGCCCGGTAGCGTAGGCCTGACGGCTGCCCTTCATGCCGAGAATCAGTCCGGCAGTCGGGAAGTCCGGCCCTTTGACAAAGGTCATTAAGTCGTCAACATCGGCGTCCGGGTGATCCAGCAGGTAAACAGCGCCGTCGACGATCTCGCGCAGGTTCTGCGGCGGGATATTAGTCGCCATGCCGACTGCGATGCCGGAGCCGCCATTACAAAGGAAGTGCGGGAACTTGGACGGCAGCACCATCGGCTCCCGCCGGGTCTGGTCGTAGTTGTCCGCCCAGTCGACCGTATCCCGGTCCAGATCCTGAAGCATCTCCATCGCAAACGGAGCCATCCGCGCCTCAGTGTAGCGCTGGGCAGCAGGCGGATCGGCATCGATACTGCCAAAATTCCCCTGCCCATCGACCAGCAGGTAGCGCATGTTAAAGTCCTGCGCCATCCGCACCATAGTCGCATACAAAGCTGCATCGCCGTGCGGATGGTAGTTCCCCATGCACTCCCCAACGATTTTGGCGGACTTTCGATGCTGCACGCCGGGGGTCAGGTTGAGGTCGCTCATTGCCATCAGAATGCGGCGGTGGACAGGTTTCAGGCCGTCGCGGACATCGGGGAGGGCGCGGGCGATGATGGTGGACATCGCATAGTCGAGGTACGACTGGCGCATTTCGTCTTCAATGCTGACACTGAAGACTTCGCGGCCAATGCTCATAGGCACGACTGCCGTGGCAGTGGTGGCCAGAATATTTTCAGGTTCTATTTCGGGCGTTTCCGATGCGTCCTCGGGGGTCAAATCAGGGGTGGGGATTTCTTCGTCAGCCATCGATTATCCTTTACATAAGTCTACAGAGGCAGTGACACAAAATCAGTGAAAACACGGCCTCATTTGTCGCTAAATTGATGCTAATATTATAGCGTATTTAGCAGCAAATGTCAAGAGCCGAATACTCTTGGGATACTTTCACAGGATACGTTTGCCTTCTGCCTGCCTGTGTGTTATACTAGGAAAGTCACTTACTAACCACCCAGGAGAACCCCATGAATAAACCATTTCTGACACTCGCCGCTGTGCTGACCGCAGGTGTCCTTGTGTCTGCCGCCTCTGCCGCACCCACGAAAGCCGCACCTGCCAAAGTCGGCAGCAAAATGGTGACTATTTATCAAGCGGACAAGTGCCATATGTACTATTCCGTCGGACAGGCGAAAAAGTTCAATTATGCCTGCCCGGACAGCAAAGGCAAAATGAAGATGGTCAAAGTCAGCCCCGCCGTGGCTAAGATGGATCTCGCGAAGACCAAATCGATGTAGTTCCCCTTTGGGGAGTCAGCAGCAGGCCCGGCAGGAGCCACGGAATGAATTCCGAGGCTCAGAAAAGCCCACCGTCCAGGGGACGGAAGAAATAACAGTTCAGGCTTTTTAATTCCTGATCTTGTGTCGCCTCGACACTGAGCACTTTCCAGCCTCGGAATTCATTCCGTGGCTCTCCTCGGGTACAAACAGAAGAACCTCACTCCGACCCAAGCGTCAGAGTGAGGTTCTTCTGTTTCAACATCAGTAGTTGTTCAGGCCGCTTCAAAGCTGTCGCTCAGGCCGACGCTCTGCCGGTGCTCAGCCAGCACATGCGCGGGGACTTGCTTCAGGAAATAGTTGCCGGCGAATAGGACAATGCCAATATCATCCAGCGCTCCGATAATCGGGATATACTGAGGGATGTTCAGCGGGCTGATCGCAAAAAGAATCGCGCCAACCAGTACGGCTTTTGCGGCTACCGGTACGCGCGGATCAGTCAGGAGCAGGCGGAACAGAGCAATCTGTTTCGGCGCACTCTGAGCAAGCTGGCTTGCCGCTTTCCAGCCGCCGACGCGGCGGGTCATCTGCACCATGCGCCAAAGTTGTTTCCAGAGGGTCATCACAGGCTCCTTCGTAAAGTTACTGCGAAGGTTATTCCCAATTTCAGCCCAAACTAAGCCGCCCGGACATGCATGACATCTTCATAAGCTAAGACAGCGTCGCGGCCCGCCCCCTTCGCAGCGTACAAAGCAATATCTGCTTTCTTGACCAGATCACGCGCTGTGCCGGAGTCGGCCGGGAAGGTCGCGCAGCCGATGCTGATCGTCACATGAGCCGGCTCACTGCCTGAGACTGTCCTCATGTCGCTGTTTTGGTTTGGCAGGATAAACGGCGTATCCGCGACGCTGCGGCGGATACGCTCGGCAATCAGCCGGGCTTCCTCTGCACCCGTCTCCGGGCAAATGATGACAAACTCCTCGCCGCCGTAGCGGGCCGGCCTGTCAACACTGCGGAGGGCATTTCGCAGCACGACACCGATCTGGCCGAGCAGGGCGTCACCGGCCTGATGGCCGCGCGTGTCGTTGAACAGCTTGAAGTGGTCGATGTCCAGTAGGATCACTGATAGAGGTCGTGTATACCGCTCAGCACGGGCCAGCTCATCCGCCAGTGTCTCCTCGAACTGACGGAAATTGTCCAGCCCGGTCATCGCGTCGCTGTAGGCCAGCGACCGGAAATCCTGCTGGAACAGCAGCCGCTGAAGGGGGAAGATGGCAGTCGTCGCAAGCTGCTCGATCCGATGCACGCCTTCTTCCGTCAGCGCCTGCGGGGCTTGATAGCCGATATAGAGCATGCCGAGAAGCCCCTCGACATTCGCCAGCGGCAGGCAGGCAAAAGACTTGGAGGCTGTGTCGATCTCAAAAAGAAGCGAGTTTCGTTTGGACCGTTCCGCATCGGCCTCGGCAGTATAAAATGCCCGGAGGTTCACACCATCTTGAACCGGCTCGGCCACCCACCAGGCTGGTCCCCGCGCGTGTTCAATTGCCAGGGCAGGCAAGAGTGTGCCTGTTTGGGGAAGGCCGCTCGCCGCTCGAAGCTCCAATGTCCGTCCATCGGCGGCTTTGAGGTAAACCGCGCAGACCTGGCAGTCGCTGTGTTCCTGGACATTGAGAAGTATCAAGTTCAGTGTCATATCGAGGTCGACGGCGGAGTCCATCATCTGGGACATATCCAGCAGGTCGGACAGGTCCTGGTTCTCGTTGTCCAGTGTCAGCAGCCGGCTTTCCATCTGCGCCCGGAGAGCCCCGCCGAACACGGCTACCACTGGAAAGCTCAGCCCGATCGCGATGATTCTCAGCGCAGGGAATGAAGAAGGCACCTGTCCGCCCGTGCCGAGAAATGCCGCGACACAGATCATCGCGAAACCGGATAACAGCCCCAGCCGCATCCCGTAGCACAAAGATGCAAGCAGCACCGGCAGGTACAAGGCGCAGGGCATCGGGGACTTCGCACCACCGGTCAGAAAAACAAAGCTGACCACCAGCAGTGAGAAAAACGCCGTCACGCCGTGATCGCGCCAGGTATCACGCGCCGCGCTCCCCACAAGCCAGCCCTGACGCTCCGCCAGCAGGTACAGCCCGGCAAACAGAACGGCCAGTCCGACCATCGGTACCGGCGAACCGCCTGCGAGAATGCCGACAGCAGCCGCCAGCAGCCCGAACGCAGGCGCATAAACCCGCTTCTGCACGGTTCGTTTCTGAGGCGTCTGTTTTGAAATCGTCGGTTTTGACGTGACTGGTTTCGATACCACCTGCGTCGGCACTGCCTGGCTTAGCTGTCGTTCTTTGTTCAATTTCTTACTTATCCTGTGTGCTGTTCTGAAATCCTTCTAAGGGCCTGTGCAAGTTGATCTTCAACTGCACCTCGTCCGGTTCCGCCGAATGCCGACCGGGCATCGGCGCTGCCTCGCGGGCTCACCAGCTTCGCGGGGTCTGAACCGGCAAAAAGCGGCGAAGCGGCGACTAAATCTTCCTGTGTCAAATCTTCCAGCGCCCGCCCGCTGCGGACACACTCCCCGACAATTTTGCCGATCACTTCATGCGCCTGCCGGAAGGGCAGACCCTGGCGAACCAGATAATCGGCGAGATCGGTCGCCGTCGAAAAGTCGCCGTGCAGGGAAGCCGCCATGCGCTCCGTGTTAAACTTGGTGTTCTGCAGCAGTGTGTTCATGACCGACAGGCAGATTTGAGCCGTGTCCAGTGCATCAAAGATGCTTTCTTTGTCTTCCTGCATGTCCTTGTTGTAGGCCAGCGGCAGGCCTTTCATGACAGTCAGCAGGGTCAATAAATCTCCATACACCCGCCCGGTCTTGCCCCGCACCAGCTCTGCGACGTCCGGGTTCTTCTTCTGCGGCATGATGGAGCTGCCGGTGGTCACATTGTCGCCCATCTCCACCCAGCCGAACTCCGGCGAGTTCCAGAGAATAAGCTCTTCGCATAGCCTCGACAGATGCATCATCAGAATCGACAGCGCGGCCACAGTTTCCAATGCAAAGTCTCGATCAGAAACCGCGTCCAAGCTGTTCTCGCAGACACCCGAAAAACCAAGCAGATCTGCCACTCGCTGCCGGTTGATCGGGAACGTCGTTCCCGCCAGCGCCCCCGCTCCCAGCGGCAATTTGTTCACTCTCGCCCGCGCCTGTTCCAACCGCTCATCGTCCCGGCTCAGCATCCAGAAGTATGCCAGCAGATGATGCGCCAGCCGCACCGGCTGTGCGTGCTGCAAATGGGTCATGCCCGGCAGCAGCGTGTCCAGATGCGTTTCCGCCTGACCGATCAATGTTCCCTGAACTGCCTTGATCTGTTTCCTAAGATTTTCAATCGCTTCTCGCACATACAGCCGCAGATCGGTCGCCACCTGATCGTTGCGCGACCGCGCCGTATGCAGCTTCCCGGCGACCGGTCCCAGCCGCTCCGTCAGCCGCGACTCCACGGCCATGTGAACATCTTCCGCATCCGGGCTGAGTATCGCCGCCCCGGACTCCAGATCCGACGCTAGCGATTCCAGCCCCAGCGCGATTGTCCCCGCTTCCGCTTGGGGTATTATTCCGCATTCTCCCAGCATTTTCACATGGGCAATACTTCCCAATATATCATAGGGCCAAAGCCGGTGATCAAACGTGAGACTGGCATTGAATTGATGGACCAACGCATCGGTCTCCTGCGAGAACCGCCCTGCCCAAAGTTTCGGTGCTGACGCCATAATTAATACTCCTCAAAAAAATAATCGAGCGCGAAATGTGCCATACTGACACTATGGATACACAATCGGCTGGAACTGAAATTGTAGAAATCGAACAGTACCCGTTTGTCCTCGGCAGCGTGTCGAAAAGCAAAAGCGGCGCAGAGATGCTGGCCGATTGGGAAGAGCAGGGATGCTTCGAGATTTGGGCTGAGCAATACAAAGACATCGGCCCCGGTAAAAAGTACGCTGACAGCACAGAATACGTTCAAGCGATGCGTATCTGATACAGAGTCACGGGGCTGAACCCCCGTGCTTCAAAGGTGCAAACTCCCACCTTCGTGGGCGAAGATTACAGCCTACTCTGTCGCCCCCGCCGCCCGAAGCAATTCCACCACTTGAGCACTGCGCTCCGCCGCCTGTATGAGAATTTCTTCCGAAGCGTGACGTCCAATTTTGCCTTGATGCTCCGCACCATCAGTCATTACTAGCGCCTCATGGAGAGCCGTGCGCCCGGTTTCGCTCCGAGCATTGACATCCGCACCTGCGTCCAACAAAAGCTTCACAGTGTCGGCCACACGGTCTGGCTGCTCGAAGCTGCGACCGGCTGCAACCATAAGCGCCGTTACGCCACGTTCCCAGCGTCCTTGCCCGTCTGTTCCAGTATTGACATCCGCCCCTGCCTTCAGCAGGATAGCAACCTGCTCAGGAACGCAACTCTCAGCCCAACGAAATAAAATCGTCCGCCCTGATTGATTGCGGGCGTTGGGATCAGCTCCCATTTGCAGCCACTCCTGCGTCTTTTCAGGATGGTGTATGACTTCTCTATCCCAAAGTTTTTGATCGAGATAAGCCTGAGACAAGTTTTCGTTGCCGACAAGCCGAAACTGCCGGTCTGCAAAGTTGCCGTTTGCTTCTGCAACGTCCCGGTACTCGCAGGCTTCCAGATCTTCATCGACGCCTAAAAGTTTTGCGAGATCACTGGCCTGCTCTTCAGCAGACTGATATTTCCGACGCGCTAACTGCTTGAACTCCTGCCGCATGGCGTCAGGCGTTGTTTTGAGCATTTTCGAGAACATCAACAAATGCTTTTCCGCGATTTTTGGACCCGTTGGCAAATCTTCATCAGGCACCGTCGAAAGCGGCGGACTCAGGACTGCCTGAACTTGCGAGTAGCCGATGCCAGAAAGGCAATACTGGACCAGCACTTCGGGTTTGCCGCTGGCCCGTTTCCGTTCTGCTGAGTCCGGCGGTGGAGTGTATTCGTCATCCGGGTCTGTTCCCCAAGTCTGGGTCGGAGTTAAAAGTGTCACGCAATTTGCCACTTTCATACAACGTATAATAGAAGACATCGCTGTCATGAACCATCCAGCAGAATACCCCAGCGGACAGTTTCGCGGAAAGCTGTTTAGCAAGTTCATCGGGGTCCGTTGCCCCCCCTTCCGGGTAGACGCCAACCCAGCCACCGACGGATGGCGAGATATAGGCGGGTTCGTTCAGCAGCGGCTTCAGCGCGTCCGCAACGGCATCCTGTGAGTCCGACCGGACCTGGCAATTTGAGTACGTTGTTCCCATATAGCGCCTCTCGTCAAGAAAAGGAAGAACCAGGACAAAAGAAGGGCGGGGACAAGCCCCGCCCCTACGCGGCAGCCTGCAAGGAGCGTTTTGGCCGCACGATGATTTCGATCTCTTGGTCAAGCGCGTCCAGGCAGCGGAACAGGCGGTCCAAAGTGAAGCCGTCAAGGCGGCCTCGCAGCAAATCGGAGACATTCGGCTGAGTCAGGCCCATCAGTTTTGCGGCCTGCTTTTGGGTCAGCTTGCGCTCTCTCATAATCCGGCTGATTTTGACACACAATTTGGCTTTTGCCAGCAGCAGTTCGGGGTCAGGCAGGTCTAAGTCCGCGAAGACATTGCCGCAGTTTGGCGTACTTTTTGGTTCATCTTCAACACTTGGTATCTCGTCAACGGCCGGTATTTCGTTTGGCATACATATCCTCCGCATCCCTTAATCGTGTCTTAATCAGTTCTAGATCTCGTGAAGAAGTTGCAATCCCAGACCTACTCTTCTTCTGGAAGATATGCAAAACGTAGACAGCTTCCGCGAAACGTACAGTGTACACAGCGCGGTAGGTATCGGTATCATAATCTTCAACAATTTCCAGCACTCCCGCTCCCCGAAAGCCTTTCAGGGGTTTGGCTTTGGCTGCCTTTTCCCCAGATTGCGCCAGGTATAAGGCAGTACCAAACGTGCGCCGAACAGCATTCGGCATTTCTTTTAAGTCTTTTCGTGCAGAGCCGACGAACTCCAGCGGCTTGACAATTTCATCCATGATAGTATACCAGATTTAGGATAATCCCAATTTAGGACGATCTTACTTTCCGTGCTTCTCCCGCAGGGCCCAGTACATGCGGGACTGCATTCCGTGGGTCTGGACATTGCCGACGGAGAGGCGCTGGTCGAAGGTCTTGGAGTCGAATGAGGCCAGGTCTTCGTTGTAGAGTGCCCAGTCGGACGCCCGGCCAATCACGGTCAGGCTGCCTTTGAAGAGACGCAAAGTGACTGTGCCGGTGACACGCTCCTGGATCTTGTTAATGAAGGCTTCCAGATCATCTTTCAATGGGTCGAACCACAGGCCGTAATAGGCAAGCTCTCCCCACTGCTGATCGACACTTGCCTTGAACTTGCGCTCAGCCGCAGTCGCAACCAGCGACTCCAGCGCGGCATGAGCTTTGATCAAGACCGTGCTTGCCGGGCATTCGTAGTTCTCGCGCACTTTCAGGCCCAGCAGGCGATCTTCCATGATGTCGACCCGCCCTACCCCATTGTCCCCGGCAATCTTATTCAAACGGGTCACGAGCGAAAGACCGTCTAAAGTCTCGCCGTCCAGCGAAACGGGAATACCGTTCTCGAAGTCGATGGTCAGGACTTGAGGCGCGGCATTGGCCGTGTCGATCCCCTTGATCCACTGGAAGATCTCTTCCGGCGGCGCGTAGTTCGGCTCTTCTAAGTGACCGCCTTCAATAGAGCGGCCCCAGAGATTTTCGTCGATGGACCAGATCTTGTCGGCGCTGACCGAGATGGGAATGTTCTTCTCTTTAGCATACTCGATCTCTTCCGTGCGCGTGTAGTTATGCTCCCGCATCGGCGCGATGATCGGCGTGTCCGGCATCAGGGCCCGCATGACATACTCGATACGGAACTGATCGTTGCCTTTGCCCGTGCAGCCGTGGCAGAACGCGTCGGCTCCCACTTGCTTCGCGATCTCGACTGCCTTCAGTGCGATCAGGGGCCGGGCGATGGCTGTGGAGAGCGGGTAGCCCTGGTAGTCGCCGTTTGCCTTGACGGCAGGCCAGCAGTAGTGCTCGACAAACTCGGCTTTGACATCGGCGGTGTAGTGCTCGGTACCGAGCGCTTTCGCCCGTGTCTCGGCGCTTGCGACATCTTCGGCAGGCTGACCGACATCGACGGTGACGGTGACGATCTTGTCAAAGCCGTAATCTTCGCGCATCATGGGAATGGCGACGGAGGTATCGAGACCACCGGAATAAACGATAACAACTGTTTTTGGCATGGGTTTTATGGTTCCTTTAGAGAGAAATCGAGAGAGACGGGAACACGGGGCTGAACCCCCGTGCTTTAAAAGTGCAATTCCCCGCCTTCGCGGGCATCAGATTTTGTGAGAGAGAGTTTAGGCTCAGGTTCGCTGGACGGCCAGAGTAGGTGATTAGCGTGATGACTTTTTTGATTTTCGATGTAGTGCTTGATGAGCGCTACCTGTGGCGGGCTGACAGAATGGTCACTGTAGCCACCCTGCCACTTGAAGGCCCAAGTCTGCGAACCGTGCGTATCATTGAGCACTCTTGAAGAGACGCCTTTGACGGCTTCCATGAAATCCGCAAGGCAGAGTGTACGTGGCAGCGATACCAGCAGATGTACATGGTCAGACACGCCTCCGAGCGCATACATCGTCACTTTCATCCTCGCGCATTGCGACTGGATGAGCGCATAGGCTTCCTGTTCAATATTCCCCTTCAGCAGCGGCGCACGGTCCCAGGTAGTCCAGACAAGGTGCGTGAAATTGCGATGGTAGATGTGTGCCATTATGTCCCTCCGTGGACAATAAAATTGGATTTTATTGTGTTTCACGGGAACACGGGGCTGAACCCCCGTGCTTTAGTAAAACAATTTCCCGCCTTCGCGGGCATCGGAAAGGGAAGCGTTCTGAAATCTTCACCCGCGAAGGCGGGGGCTTGCACTGTTACAGCATGGGGGTTCAGCCCCGTGTTCCCGTGTCCTCCGTATCTCCTATTCTTCCTTCACAGCACCAGCGCAAGAATCGCTTTCTGGGCGTGCAGCCGATTTTCCGCCTGATCGAAGACTACCGAGTTCGGCCCGTCCAGCACGTCCGCGCTGATCTCCTCGCCCCGATGTGCCGGCAGACAGTGCATCACGAGCGCATCAGGCTTGGCATGGGCCATGAGTGCAACGTTGACCTGGAACGGGGCGAATACCTGCGCCCGTTCCGCAGTTTCGTCCTCCTGCCCCATTGACGCCCACACATCAGTATAGACAGCATCGGCCCCGGCGACGGCCTCAGCAGGGTCATGGGTGAGCATAAGTACCGCGCCGGTTTCGGCGGCAAAGCCAAGCGCAGTCGCCCAAAGTGCCGCGTCCGGCTTGTATCCCGCCGGGCAGGCGAGGCGGAAGTGGGTGCCGACTTTGGCGGCCAGCAGCATCAGCGAGTGGGCGACATTATTGCCGTCGCCGACATAAGCGAGAGTCAGCCCCGCAAGCTCCCCTTTGCGCTCGGCGAGTGTCTGGAAATCCGCAAATGCCTGGCAGGGATGCTCCCGATCCGACAGGCCGTTAATGACAGGAACGCCTGCAAACTCGGCCAGCTCTAATACTGCTTGATGGTCGAATGTCCGGGCCATGATACCGTCGATCCAGCGCTCCAGGTTCCGGGCGACATCGGGGACAGTCTCGCGGACACCCAGCTTGCCTTCTAAGTAGATCGCATGGCCGCCAAGCTGAGTCATGCCTGCCTCGAACGTGACACGGGTTCGCAGTGACGGCTTTTCAAACAGCATCGCCAGTGTCTGCCCTTTCGCGAACAGTGTCTGGGTTTCGTCAAACTTGTGCGACTTCAGACGTGCCGCGACATCTAAAACCAGTAGAATCTCTTCCTGTGTCAATTGCTCGATGCCAATAATATCCCGCCCGCGCAGACGTGGCTCACCGAGGACATCATAGAGATCTGAGCGGCCTTTAGTCGGCGGGGCCATGCGCTGCGAATAGCTTGAAGTGTTGTTCATATAGTGTCCTTCGGCTTTGCAAAGAAACGCTTTGCAAGATTGGTCAACAGTGACGGCTTGACCAGTTTATTTTCTTTGACTGGCAAGTGAAGAATTGCGACTTTTTGACGGGCAGTCTCGGTGTCAAAACCAGCCTGAGCAAGCAGTTTTCCGACTGACCCTACGATGTCCTGGGATAGCGCGAGAACCAAGAACTCGGCACCAAACTCTTTTGCATGCACCCGCATGGCTTCTTTAATCATCCTGTCAGTGGTTTGTTTCGCGGAAGATGCTAGGCGTCTGCGGTCCGCATCTTCGGTAGGCGCGATGTTCAGACCCGCAATGCTCGCCTGCACTTCTGATTGAAGTTTCTCCAAATCAGCTATAGACTGCCGCAATAATAAAGCAGCGGCATTCTGCGGGGTCAAACGGTTGGTCGGCGCGGGTGGCCAAATGGTCTTATCCGTTTTCGTTGCTGGGCGTGTCAGGACTTCTTGCAACAGACCTGCCAGCAAATGTTCTGAGGTAACATCCGTATTTCCGTGGACACGGGCGGCTTCTTGTGAGTAGAAGACGATCCGCTTGGACTGCTCACTAAACCGACTCCACATAATACACGGCTCCTTGTTGACCGGGCCACACGGGGCTGAACCCCCATGCTTTAGTAAAGCAATTCCCCGCCTTCGCGGGCACAGAAAATGCTTACGAAGTTAGTCTTCGCCCGCGCAGGCGGGAGTTTACACTTCTAAAGCACGGGGGTTCAGCCCCGTGTTCTCCTACACAATCACCGCTAAAATATCCATGACGGCATCGATGTCGCTTTGGGTGATGTTGAGCGGCGGGACAAAGCGCAGAGTGTTGTCGCCGATGGCGCTCATCAGCAGGCCATGCTCTAAGCCTTCCATTAGGACACGCTTGGCATCGGGTGCTTTTAGCTCGACACCGATCATCAGGCCGAGCGCACGGATGTCGGCGATTTTGTCTCGGAGCGGCTGCTCGTTCAAACGATGCACGAAGTAGTCGCCCATCGCGTGGGCGTTCGCCAGCAGATGCTCCTCTTCAATCGTGTTCAGAACCGCTAACGCCGCCGCGCAGGCCAGCGGATTGCCGCCATACGTGCTGCCGTGGTCGCCGGCGACCAGAGTCGCCGCCGCTTCGCCTCGGGCTAGGCAGGCACCGATAGGGAAGCCGCCGCCGAGGGCTTTGGCAGAGGTCAGAATATCGGGCACGACCCCGTAATGCTCATACGCGAACCATTTCCCGGTACGTCCGATGCCGGTCTGGACTTCATCGAAAATCAGCAATGCCTGGTGCTCGTCGCAGAGGGCACGGGCGGCTTCTAAGTACGGCTTGTGGGCCGGATAGACACCTCCCTCGCCCTGGATAGGTTCCAAGAGAACGGCGCAGGTATCGTCGGTGACAGCGGCTTTGAGGGCTTCGATGTCGTTGAACGGGACATGCGTAAAGCCCTGCACCATCGGCTTGAACGGTTCCTGATACTTGGGCTGCCCGGTCGCCGTGACCGTCGCCATGGTGCGGCCGTGAAACGATTTCTGAGCAGCAACGATGCTGAACTTACTGGGAGCGCCGTGAGACTTGGCATACTTCCGGGAAATCTTGATCGCACACTCGACAGCCTCGGCACCACTGTTGCCGAAGAAAACTCGCTCCATGCCGCTGACCTGAGTCAGCTTCTGGGCCAGCTTTGCGACAGGCGCGGTAAAGTAGTACCCGGACGTGTGGATCAATGTTGCGGCTTGCTCCTGAATGGCGGCAACCATTTTCGGGTGGCAATGGCCTAACGCATTGGTCGCGATCCCGGCGAGGAAGTCGATATATTCTTTGCCGTCGGCATCCCAGACTTTGACCCCCTGACCGCGTACCAGGGTCACCGGCAGGCGGGCGTAGACAGGCAGCAAGTAGTCGGCGTCAAGCTGCTTGATCTCGGCATCGTCGATGACCGGCGAAATCTGGCCGGTGCCGGTGTCTAATGTATAAGAAGTCTCCGGCGCGTAAGTTGTGGTTGTCATTGTTGTGGTGCTTTCTCTGTGCTCGGCCCCCACCCCCGGTACTCCGTCCCGACCCCTCCCCCACTCCGTGGGAGAGGGGTTAGGATAAGTTAAGATATGAGGCAGAAACTCTCTTCCTAACTTTACTTCCTAATCTTCACCCCTCTCCCACGGAGTGGGGGAGGGGTCGGGACGGAGTACCGGGGGTGGGGGCCAATTCCCCTACCGAATCATCGTTCCAATACCGTCATGCGTGAACAGCTCAATCAGCAGCGAATGCAGCAGACGGCCATCGATAATCGTGGCACGCTCGACCCCGGCGTTGATGGCGATCACACACGCTTCGACTTTGGGGATCATGCCCTTGTCGACATGGCCATCGGTAATGAGCTGACGGGCATCTTTTGCAGACATCTCCCGAATGAGGCTGTCTTTGTCGGCGAAGTCCTGATAGATGCCGTCGACATCGGTCATCATGATCAGCTTGACTGCGCCGAGCGCCGCCGCAAGCTCCCCCGCGACCGTATCGGCGTTGACATTATAGCTTTCGCCGTTCTTGCCGATAGCGACCGTCGAGATCACCGGAATATACCCTGCGGCGACCAGCGTATGCAGGAGAGCCGGGTTGATCTGGGTGACTCGCCCGACAAAGCCGATGTCGCCTTTCGTCGTCTCCCGCTCAGCGACAATCAGGTTGCCGTCTTTGCCCGACAGGCCGACCGCTTCCGCGCCCTGCTGGTTAAGATGCGCGACAATGCCTTTGTTGGTCTTGCCGGCCAGCACCATCTCCACGATCTCCATCGTTTCAGCGTCGGTGACCCGCAGGCCGCCGACAAACTGCGGCTCTTTACCCATGCGCTGCATGGCCTCGCTGATCTCCGGCCCGCCCCCATGCACGACAATCGGGTTGATCCCGACATAGCGCATCAAAACGATGTCCTGCATGACGGCGGCTTTGAGCGTTTCATCGAGCATCGCCGCCCCGCCGTACTTGACGACAATGGTCTTGCCCGCGTACTGTTTGATATAGGGTAAGGCTTGTATTAAGACTTCGGCTTGGGTCATAGTGATCTCCTGATAAAAGGGATGGGAAGCGTGGGAATAAATTCCTACGCTGTGGGGCGCGGACGCCAAGTAGCCGCCTTCGCGGGTACGGATAAGATAAGTTCGTTGGTTTCTTCGGCGTTCGGCCAGAGCGTTCCGAGCGCATGATGCTGTTTTTGATCTTTGATGTAGTCGATAACCTTTGAAATGTTCCCCTGGCTGACAGAGAACGCGCCGTAGCTGCCCTGCCAGGCGAACCATTGGTTTGGTGTCAGGGTTTCGGTGACAAGGCGCGACGAGCCGCCTTTGACATGACGCATCAAATTGCCGAGTGTCACGGTATTGGACAATAACACAAGCAGATGCACATGGTCCGGCATCCCACCAATCGCCAAAACTTCGCACCTGTCATCGCCGCAGACGGCTTCCATATACTTGTACAATTCTCGCTTGACTTCTTCCGTGATTAGCGGCTGCCGGTCCCATGTCGCCCACACAAAATGCACCGCAACAGATAATTTATTCTTCAGCATCCGTCCCTCCTTAGACTTCGTTCTGTCTCCATCCTACTCCGTACCCGCGCAGGCGGCTACTTGGCGCTTCGCCCCACAGCGCAGGAATTTATTCCC
Source organism: Janthinobacterium lividum (assembly GCA_050954545.1). Classification (GTDB taxonomy): domain Bacteria; phylum Armatimonadota; class Armatimonadia; order Armatimonadales; family Capsulimonadaceae; genus JANXMY01. The sequence continues at coordinate 15,244 of JBPBQB010000053.1, forward strand.
ACGCTTTCCCACGCTCTCTTAATCGTCAACGACCACTTTCCAAGCCTTCAGCACTGACCGAACCGATGGCAATGGGCTTTGCCAGAGCCAATCAAGATTGACCCAGAAGCCCGACAGGACCACGCTTTGGTACTTACCGTCAGCGTCCGCCGATGCCCGCTGATACCGGCCTTCACTATCCAGAACAAAGAAGTCTGCCCGCTTCGCTTCCACATCAATAATCCAGTATTCGCGCACCCCACCCGCTTCGTACTCGGCATACTTCGCGCCTCGGTCACGCAGAACGCTCTCGGGCGAGATGATCTCAATGACTAGATCCGCAGGCCCATCTAAGTAGTTGCGCTGCAAGCGGCTCACATTGTCTTTTAGGACGAATAGCAAGTCCGGTTCCCGCCCGCGTTTCACATTCGACAGCCGCATCTGGAACGGGGCTGGAAGCACCCGCCCAGCATCATGATCTTCTGTATAGATACGCAGGATGGCGGACAGAAAATCTGAAACGTCTTGATGCGCGACACTTGCAGGACTCATTATCTCCACCTTTCCGTCGACCCATTCGGCATAGGTGTCTTCGTCCGCCCAGTCTAAAAACTCTTCATAGGTCATCGTCTGCGTGGGCAGTTGGATTTTATACTTCTCAAGAACGGTTGCCATTATCGCCCCCTATTCAGTTCAAAACAAGTGCTTTGTCATCAGCATCCCCGGCACGGAAACAGCGTCTTCCCCGTAGGTGCAAATCGTCGGCGTCTCCTGTCGGTAACCTGCATTTTCATAGAATGCAACCGCATTCAGAGACGCATCTAAGACAAGCTGGGTCAGGCCGTGACGAATAGCGATTTCTTCCAGCGCTTGCAAAAGCCGCGAACCGATGCCGTGCCGGCTATAATCCGGTGCAACGAAGACCGCTGTAATTTCTGCCCATTGAATGCTAATCTCGCCGAAGCCGACGATGCCCGCGCTGTCTGCTTCTGCAACAATGAACACTTCCGGGTCGGGTGTGTAATAGTCGGCAACCAGCCGCCCCGCCCATGCTTCAATCTGCACGGTATTGTAATGGCTGACAGCACTTTGCCGGATCGACGACGTATGCACCTGCCACAACGCTTGCCGGTCTTCAACAGTTGCCGGTCGGATTTTGATGTTCACAGCAAGCACCTCGTCACGGTTCGTAATCCACGCAAAGGGCAACGGCTTTCGCAATCGCCGTCATCTTGGCTTCCGGCAGCTTTCCCAGACGCGCCGACATCCGCAGGACGGAGACGGAACGCAGTTGGAACGTATCGGCGGCAGAGGCTTTTGAGAGGCCGCTGGCCTTGTCGGCGTCAATCGCGACGCACCACGGATAGCCTGCATAGGCTGGCTTCCAGCCTGTCAGCGGCACAACCCAGCGCATCGGGAGGCGTCCAATACCGTCAGCACTGATGATGACGCAGGGGCGCGATTTTTGCATTTCGGAGCCGAGGGTCGGGTCTAAATCCACACGCCAGACTTCACCGCGCTTTGGGTTGATGGAATTCAGTAGCATGAGTATCCTCCATGATGGTCTCTGCGCTGTCTTCTAAAAACGGCTCACCGTCTAGGGCGGTAAACGCGGTCAGCTCACGCTCGGCAACCGGCCGGGCGAGGTCCGCTTCATATTCCGGGGCGGCAGCTTCGGCGGCCAGGGCTAAAATCCGGTTCCGCTCGACGCGGGGCAGCATTAGAAGCGTGGTGGCGTCATACTGTGTCGCGATCATTGTCATTGCGCTTTCTCCTATGTATGGTACTCGGCGTTGATTTTGACGTAGTCGTAGCTGAAGTCACAGGTCCAGACGGTGGCGGTTTCGCCGCCCGGCTGATGGAAGTCTACCAGAATCTGGACTTCTTTGGCTTTCATGGCTTCGGAGACGACGTAGCCGTTGAAGTCGGTCGGCATTCCCGAGCGATAAACCGTGGTGCCTGCCAAAGAAATCTCGACGCGCTCGGGGTCGAACTGGACTCCGGCTCGGCCTGTGGCGGCAAGGATGCGGCCCCAGTTGGGGTCGTTGCCGAAGAGGGCGGTCTTAACTAAGGGCGAGTTCGCGATAGTCTTGGCGACCGAGCGCGGGAAGCCTGCCCGCTGCTCCGGGGTCAATTCCATGCCGTTAGAGGCATAGGTCTGGGCCAGCCGCTCGGGGACGGCGACATTCTGGACTGTCACTTCGACCAGCTTGGTCGCGCCTTCACCGTCCCGGGCGATCTCTTTGGCGAGAAACAGGCAGACCGAATAGAGGGCTTTCTCGAATTCGCGGGCATCCGCGCTTTCCAGGCTGTCGATGGGGTCGTTCCCGGCCAGGCCGTTCGCCAGGACCAGCACCATATCGTTGGTGGACGTGTCGCCGTCCACGGTGATGGAGTTGAACGTGTACCAGCAGACCCGCCGCAGCATCTCCTGCAGCACAGGCTGCTCGATGGCAGCGTCGGTGGTCAGGAAGCCCAGCATGGTCGCCATGTTCGGCGCAATCATGCCGGAGCCCTTCGCGATGGCTCCTAAACGGGCTTTTTTGCCGCCGGAGAGCGTGAACTCCAATGCCACTTGTTTCAGGAACGTATCGGTGGTCATAATTGCCTGCGCCGTGTCGTCGCAGCTTTCGCCATGCAGCTTCGGCACGGCGGCTTCGATGCCGGCGATGATCTTCTCAAGCGGCAGCTTTGTCCCGATGACCCCTGTGGAGGCCGACAGAACACGCCTTACGGGGACGCCCAATGCCGCAGCCGCGTGATTGACCATCGCAACAGCGTCGGTAAAGCCCTGTTCGCCGTTGCAGGCGTTGGCGTTGCCGGAGTTCACGACAATGGCACGGGCAAGGCCGTCCTGCAAATGGGCCTGATTACTGCTGACACAGGGCGCATGCACGATGTTAGTCGTGAAGACACCCGCCGCGACCGCGTCGACGTCCGAGACGATCAGCGCGAGATCGTTGCGCTTGCGCTTGATGCCGCAGTAGACGCCTGCTGTCTTGAAGCCTTGGGGGGCAGCGATGCCGCCGCCGATGATTTCCATGCCGCCTGGGATACTGTCCATATTGTGTTGATGTCCTAATGGGGCCGTGGGTATGAAACCCACGGCAGCTAAGTGCTGACGCCCTCTGGGCTGAAGAATCCGAATCCGATAGCCCGGAGGGCGTTTGCTTTTCATTGCCGTGGGTTTCATACCCACGGCTCACCCATGGCCTTCTATCCTACGGCCACACGGCGCTCATTGCCAGCCCGGCAGTCTCGGCAAAGCCGCACATCAGGTTCATGTTCTGAACGGCCTGCCCCGCCGCGCCTTTGACCAGATTATCAATCGCAGAAACTACCACGACCCGGCTTGTTCGCGTGTCCAGCGCCAGCCCGATGTGGCAGTAATTTGTGCCGAAGACATGCTTGGTCGCCGGGAATTGACCGGCTTCCAAAACCGTGACAAAGGGCTCATTTTGGTAGGCTTCTTGAAATGCCCGCCGCAAATCTTCTTCGGTCTCTTCGGTAGCCGCATAGACAGTCGACAGAATGCCGCGCGTGACCGGCACCAGATGGGGAGTGAATGTCACTGTCACCGGGGCTTCGGCGACACCGCTCAACACCTGCTCGATCTCGGGGATATGCCGGTGAATGCCGCCGACGCCGTAAGGCCGCATGCTTTCGTTAAGCTCAGCAAAATGGTAGTCTAAACCGAACTTGGAGCGGCCTGCCCCCGAAACGCCGCTGAGACTGTCGATGATGATCGTTTCCGGCGCAATTACATCAGCACTGAGCAAAGGCGCGAGAGCAAGGACTGCCGCCGTGACATGGCAGCCGGGATTCGCGACCAATCGGGCCGTCTCAATCGCGATTCGGTTCAGCTCCGGAAGGCCATAGACCGCTTCGTCCAGCAGATGCGGGGCCGTGTGCTCGGCTTTGTACCAGGTCTGGTAGACGCTCGGGTCTTCCAGCCGGAAGTCCGCACTGAGATCGACAATCTTCAGCCCCACTTCCAGCAGACCCGGTGCGGAGCGCATGGCAAGTCCTGCTTCTCCAGCGAGAAAGACAAACTCGCATTTCTCAGCGCAGAGTTCCGGGCTGAAGCTCTCGCAGGCCAGATTGACACTCGGCGCGAACCCAGGCAGCGCCGTTTGGATCGGCTTTCCGGCATAGGTCTCCGAGGTCACATAGGTCAGCGCGACATCGGGGTGCCCTGCCAGCAGACGCGCCAGCTCCCCACCCCCATAGCCGGAGACACCGACAATCCCGACTTTGAGTTTATCCATTAAAGTTTCCGTCCTTTGTAAATATAGCCGTATAGTCTTCCGATTCAGGTATTAGACGGGCGACTTCAGTCGCCCGCAATCCGCTCTGCAAACCATAAAACACAAAAAACGCCGCGCTGCTCTTCAATCTCAGCGATTGGGAGGGGCAGGCGGCGTTTCCAAAAATACAAAAAGCCGCAAACCAGCATTCCTCACCCCCGGTCTCGGGGAGGGAAGCGGCCCACGGCTCGTCACAAGTAACGAGGTTCACGCAAAGCGTGTCGCGGGCGCACTTCCCAAAGCACGCACGCGGCGACGCAGTGACAGAGTAATCACGGCAAAAGTTTTCATATTAGAGGCAGTATACCGGGCGTCGCCAAAGTTTGTCAAGCCTAAGCGCAGTCTTTCGACATGACAGGAAAAAGAAAACGCCCGGTCTCATGGTTGAGGCCGAGCGTTCGCGTTTCCACCATCTTCGGATATTAGCGAAGAACCTTCAGCCGCTCCTTCGCCGCCGCAACAGTTGCGTCGTCGCCTAGTCCTACCGCCTTTTGGTAGGCGGCTATCTGTTCGGGGGTTCTCGACGGGAGCGCTTCCCCCAGGTAATAATATGTCACCGCTGAGTCCGGGTACAACTTGACGGCATCCCGCATGTAAGCCTGTGCTTCCTTATTATTGTTGGCGATTTCTTCATGGGCCAATGCCGTTTTCGCTAATGCTTGCAGACGCTCCGGCGTGTACCGCACCGGCTCCGACACAGTCGGTTCCTCCGCAAGTTCCGGCAGTAGAACTTTCAGGTAAGGATTGCCGCCATTATATTGGCTATCCCGATAGTCCAGCAGAGAAGCGGCACGATTATAGACAGAGATAGCCTCAACAGACTGCCCCGTCTTGTTGAGCAGAAGCGCAAACTGCATTAGCTTCTCGGTATCATTCTCATGGAAGCCTTCCACCGCAGAGCCGTGGCGGTAAATTGCCTGGCGGCTGTAAGCCAAGCCTTGCGTTGTATCTCCTGTCGCATGGCAGCAGGCAATCAGTCCGTAAAGTGACAGTTGGTATCCCAGCCCATACGCTGGTGACACTTCCAAAGCCTCTTGATAACTTTGCTCTGCGATAGTCCAGTCACCGGCCTTCGCAGCCTCGTCTCCTGACTTGACAAGAGCGTAAGCTTGGGTTTCCTGCACAAGTTCCTGTTTCAATCGCATTTTTGCTGCCGGCGACAAAAGTGGAGATGAGAGCAGTGGGGCCGATGTCGCCGCCACCGCGATAGTCGCGGGGACTGATGCCGTGGGAGATGCTTTGGCTTGCGAAGGCATGGCAGGAGACGAATGTGCTGGTATCGCACCCACAAGAGACATCAAAACTATGATGCTCAAAAAAGAAACTTTTTGCGTCTGCATTCAATTGTCCTTTCAGTCAGCAACCTCTGTATCAGAGCTAATTCTGTATCAGAGCTAATAAAGTGGATAAAGTGCGGTCGGTGCCACATTGGTGCAGCTCCATTGAGGAGGTGTGTTTGTCGGTGTTCCCGAATCAGACGTATACCCTGTGACCGGTGGGCTTCCGTTAGTAGCCGAGTTCCATGTGCCGGTTGCTTGATTTTTGACGACATTGCCACTCCAGTACCAGGTAACTGTTTGTAAAGGAACCCAAGCAGTTGCCCCTGAACCCGTAGTAGATGAAGGTGGCATATACATAAGCCATGTCGTGAAGGCTTCAGTGGCAGAAGCAGAAGTCCATTTGTTCCCGCCATTATCTGCGGCTGGAATGGCAAACATAACGGACGGTGCGTCACCAGATGATCTGGCACTCGTGCTGGCATTCCAGATGTACCCTTGCGAGTAAAATTGGGAAGCGCTATATTGGTACGGGAAATTTGTATCCAGCCCTATCTTTGGCATCTGATAGGAAGACGTGCCATCAGCATTCAGGTACAGTTCTTCCATGTAGCAGTTAATAGACTGAAGGCCCGTAGGAGAACGCTGAAAATCCATGCTGGGAGTGGTAGTTTGTGCAAAACATCCCATCCCTCCGCTAAAAGGAGATGGGACAGTGATGCCAGCGTTCCATCTTTCTGCAAAGCCCATTCCTGACTGAGAAAACAAAGGGCCTAATGTTGGATCATCCGAATTAGTGGTCCAAACTGGTGTCGGCTTCTCCATATTGATCTGAGGGGAAGTCGCAGAGACATTCAAGACGGTCTTGCCGTCAGGAGCCTTCATAGTAGCGGTGCAGGTAACAGTCAAGTTTTCCTGAGCGCGGTCGTAGAAGTTCAGGGGGGATACAGTTGTGCTGCCCACTGCCGGGCCGGTCAGGTCAGCACTGCCCAGCGCAACGAGCTGATTGCTGGTCGCGTTCTGGTTGTAGGTTTTGAAGCAGGTCCCGGACGGCTGCGTCCAGGTATACTTGGTCACGGTGCAGCCGCTGGGAATGCCTTGAAGCGTCGCCGTGATCTGCTGGCCGGTCAGGCCATACTGCACTCCACTAACTAGCATTGTGCCGCCTGGACCGACTGTGACGGGGTAGACAGTCGCATTGTAGGCGATGTGAACGTAAATTTTGCCGCCAGCTCCCGAAGCCGATGCCGAAACACTTGCGCTCATCGTCGGGCTGCAATCGACCGAAAACGTGGCACCCCCTCTCACCACATATTGAACGCTGTAGCAGCCTGAGAGCGCCGGCCCGGACGCCGTAGCGCCCAGACCATTTGCAATCGTACCGGAGCCGGTACCAGTAATCGCACAGTTGATCCCGCAGGACTGCGCGACGATCACGGACGTGGGAGCCGGGTCACTGGGCAACTTCGGGTCGGCCTGCCAGGTAAACGTGGCGACAATGGTGCCGCTGAGGGTATCGCTGGCCGAGCCGGAGGAGCCGGCAGCGGCGTCAGCGAGGTTATATCCTCCGACCATATAGCCAAGAGAGGCGACCGCAGGGACATAAGGCCGATTGCCGGTGAAAGTGGGGCTGGTGATCGCTTCCGCTCCGGTGCCGGAAATGGTGGGGCTTTGGATGGGCAAACCAGTTTTGGGGTCGGTGCCCGTCCAAACGTAAGTGCCGGCATGAGCCGAGAGGGCAAATAGCAGGAGACCAGCCATCAGGCTAAACACTGCAAGCAGGCGCAGAGACGACGGGGCGCAGAAAGGGATTTCATAAGGTTCCTTTATCCAGCAGGTCGTGAAGACGACGGGTGTTTAGCGTCAAAGCGTTGTATCACGGCTTACGCAGTGTGTCAAGAGCGATTTTTATGATTAGGTTTGCGGGAAGGAAAAATAAAAAGAGAGTACATCTTGCTGTACCCTCTGGATCTGCCATTGCGGAAGTAATAAGTCAAGCCTGCTTAGAACTGGCTGGATTCGGCGTCTTCGTTGGAGCTAGAAGGCGCGGAATTGGCGGAAGCGGTCTGGGAGACCGGGCCGGGTGCGGGTGCATCGCCGACCAGCTCGCGGGAGCGGCGGACACAGACCAGATGCTGGGCGTAGTATGCGCCGTCTACCCGGTCGATAGCAACGGACTGGCCGTGGCCCATCGACGAATGAATGAAGTAGCCGCCGCCGATATACATTCCCGTGTGGTCGATCCGGGCATGATGGCAGGCGAAGTACATACGGTCCCCGGCGACCCATTTGGACCAGTCCCCGCGCGGGACATCGTAGCCGACCGTCGCCTGGTCACCGGAGACGCGGGGAAGAGAAATCCCATGCGCGGCGTAGACAGCTTTCACGAAGCCGGAGCAGTCGATGCCCGCTGCCGTGTTGCCGCCCCAAACGTAGGGAACGCCTAGGTAGCCCTGGGCGGTCTGGACAAGCTGAGCACCGAGGGAGCCGTCGTTGGGGATCGTACTGCTGCCGGTGCTGCCGTCACCCGGCGCGTCAGAAGCATTGTTGACGACTTGATAGTCTAAAAGCTGAACATCGGATTTCGCGACAAAGCCGGTGGAGTGGTCGATCATCAGCACGGCGTACTGGGTCGGGGTCTCCCCGCTCAGCGCCAGGTACTGGCCTTTCGGGCAGACCGACAGAACACGACCCGACGCTTCGCGCCCGGCGATGATCACGGCTTTGTCGCTGGTCACGAGCGCCAGCCGTCCGACGACGCTGACTGCCGCTTCGGAGGGCGAGACAATGCCGCGCGAAGGCAGGCTGCGCGACGACGACGAATGGCGGGAATAATGGCGGTGATGGTAAAAATGTGGTGCCGAAGTGGTCACGCTGCCGGACGCTGCCTGCGAGGCTTCGCTGTCGGCAGGGGCAGTGGCACAAAAAGCGGCCTGGGGAAAAACGGTCTGGGCAAAAGCAGTACAGGCAAAAGCACAAGCAGCCAGAAGAATGGCGGGTCGGATCAAAACATAGTCCTCCTCACGAATGCACACGTTACAGAGCGATTCCATAACAGGTCGATTAAATATTTCGGCGAGGGCGCATGGGATAAGTATCGGTGGAAATCGCCCGAATCTTGAGAGTTTTTTTCTAATATCGGTTTTTAGGGAACGCTCCGACCGGCGACGATGCCGGCCCGGCTGAGGTGCCGGGGAAGTTTCTAAAGCTAGTATAAGTCACAGTCTGCGCTTTGTCAAGCACAAATCCGTGCAATTTGAAATATAATAGGAAAATACACAGGCAAGATTTAGGGGAAGAAACAGCAATGGCAAAAACAGAGCGCGTCACGGTCTCGTTTGAAGTGACCCGGAGCCGGCAGTATCAAGCAGTAAAATTCGGTCTTTCCGAGGAGATCGTGCTCCAAGAAGACGAAGACCGGGACACCGTGGTCAAGGCTGTCCGGGCCCGATTGTTTAAAGAAGTCAGTGACACAGCCGCCAAAGCGTTAGACCACATCCAGCCCCCGGAGGAAGCATAAACCACTGAGCGACTTGCCCGGCGTACAGGAGTACGGCGATAACGCTCCCTGCTACTGCAGGTCGCGGATCACTCCCTCGAACAAGATCATGCCGGTAGCGTTGCCCCGGATCGCCAGGAAGAAGGGGCGATCTACGCGCATGACAGTCGACGGCGGCAGTGCAGCAGCACTTTTCGTCATAATCACGGCTGTGGCAGCGGCGGCGGTTGTACCTTTTTCGTCTACGTCCAGCACGGCTTCGTGAATAACGTTCCCGATGAACCATCTGCTTGAGCCCATCGGCAGGAAGTCCGCGCCCGGTTGAAACGCCGATTTCATGCCCAGCGAAGACAGCGGGCCTCGGAGCCGTCCAGTATACTCAGCTTTGAAGCGGGGAAGAAGCAAGGTCAGGTCCCTCGGCTTCATTTCGGCCAACCGAGCTGCCCATGTCTTTGAATCAAGAGTTTTCACCAGCCCCTCTAAGTTTGCTGCGGCGACAGCTTTGACATCGGGGCTTGCGACAGCAGCAGAAACATTAATGGCAGGCTTGCTTACGGCTTTAATCCCCAGAACAGAACCGGCGACAAAAACAGTAAGAAGCAAAGCTTTCTGACTGAAGGAAACGCAGTTGATCATTTTAGCACCTTCCTTTTAGCATCTCCCTTGTATAGTCTCTTATGAAAGCAAAAAGGGGCATTCAAGCTAGGACTTTCCAGACTGTTCCCTGCTTGATGCCAGTTTTCCTTCCTAGAGCTTCTCTGTGACACGGATCGAAAAATGGGTTGACAAAGAAAGTTTTGGGACGGTATAATAGTCTTCACATGCTGAAGTAAGCGCGATGCTCTTGCCGAAGTGGTGAAATGGTATACACGCTACGTTCAGGTCGTAGTGCTCGCAAGGGCGTGCGAGTTCGAGTCTCGCCTTCGGCATTTCAGTGCGAGTAACTGATAAGTAAACGAATTCTTTGGTATGTGCTGAGAAGCGCTGACGGTCCAATTGGACTGTCAGCGCTTTTTTTAGGTCAACATGATAAGTGTATGACACTTGAAGCATAATTTTTATACTTATCTTAAAAGGGGGTGCAGTAGTGGAATGCTTTGAGGGCAATAAAACGCCGAAAATGACCGTAAATCAACGAAACACAACGGCAAATTCAGGAAAAACGACGGTGAACCTGGGGAAAACGACAGGCAGCAAAGCCGCAGCCCGCAGCAGGTCGGCTTTTTGGAGAAACGGCGTCTGGTAGACTCCGAATTTGGTCTTGACAAGAGGTGGCCTTGCCCAGCGGGAGAAGTCCACATGGAACGCCTGAGCATGAGCGGCGGCAAGCAGAAGAAAAAGGACTGAAAACACTGTCAGCGTTTGCAATCCCAAGAATGATAGCCTCGTTTTCATACTCGTTGTAAAGCCCCTCTGTTTGATGACCTTCTTCTCTTTGCCGTGCAGCCCCGGCGTAACGTCCGGTTAAACCCGCTAGCATGAACCGCATCGGGGCAACAAATCCGGGTGTTTATTGATACTTTTGGCCTAACTGCGCCAGTACTTGTACCATCGCAGGCTCCGGCGTGTCGCAGTTCAAGTCATATACCGCGCAGGCCGACCCGCTTCCACCGTCAGAACCGTTTGCCGTAGAACCGAGTGCTCCCCACATATTAAACGGTGTGGCCGTGTTGACTGGCCGCATCGCTTTGGCGTGGCCGTCGCAGAACAGATAGTTTGACCGGCCTGTATAGTTGATGTTGGCATTGTCAGACCAGTAAATCCGGGTACTGACGGCTTTCATTCGTTTCCCGACCAAGATCGTAGTGGACTGCCCCAATCTACCTCTCCATTGCCGCCGGATCCGTTGGCGATATAGGAGACAAGAATGGCGGGAACACTGTCTCGCTGATCTTTGCACTTTTGTAGGATTTGCAGATGTATTATGTCAACGGCGCCGCGACCGGCCATGTCAACCAGTGGCGCGTCTCGGAAGGCTCCGCGCCCTGGGATAGCGTGCAGAGATGGCTTCAGAACCCCAAAGCTCCAGATCATACCGCTCTGGTAGGCATGGCGATCGGCGCGGGAATCACGGGCCTGCTGGCCCTGGTGCGGGCGAGGTTTGTCTCGTTCCCAATCTCGCCGACCGGGTACGTGCTGAACACGTCCTGGGCGAACGACCTGTTCTGGCTGGATATGCTGATCGCCTGGGGCTGCAAGACACTTCTTCTGCGGTACGGCGGCATCAAGATCTACCGGCAGATGATGCCGCTATTTTTGGGGTTGATCCTGGGCGATTTTGTGATGGGCTCGTTCTGGAGCCTGGTCGGCACTGCCCTGCATACCGGGCTGTTCCGCACGTTTTCAACTTAAAGTTTTCCGATCCAAAGTTTTCCGAACCGAAGAAGCAAAAGGAACCTATTGTTATGTGTCGCAAGTTTCAAGTAGTGCTGCTGGGCCTCACCGTGCTGGCACTGGTCGGCGGTCCACGAGTAGCCTGTGCCCAAAACAGCCCGCAGGCGGTGATTGCCAATTCCGACTGCGTCGCTTGGACGCTCGCTGCCCACTTACCGGGAGACGGGCGGGCCGAAGCCGAACCGCTGGTTCGGCATGTTTTACTGGCAGTGGCACGGGCCGGACCGGCGGGGGCTGGATTACGATGTCACCAAGTTTTTGAAGACCCATGCCCGGTTCCAGGATTTCCAGGCGCATCCGAAAGGCGGGCCCGATGATCCTACCTGGTACTGGAGAGAGCCCCTCTTCGGCTACTACCTCTCGACCGATCCTTGGGTGATTTGCAAGCAGCTTGTCATGCTGGCGGATGCTGGTGTAGATTTCCTCTTTCTGGATTACACCAATGGAAGCATCTCCGACCCGGAGCTCAAGACATTTCTCGGCGTGGCGGAGGACCTGAAGTCAAACGGCGTGGCCGTGCCGAAGCTCACGTTCTTTTTGAACTCTGAGCCGGAATGGAAGATCGAAAAGCTTTACACGGAATGGTACAAGCTTGAGAAAAGAGACAGAAAAACACCAAGAATGCTCGTCGGATACACCCGAGTCTCCACTCAGGACCAAAAACACGTTCTATCGCTACACAAATCCTGGTACAAATCCTACTCAGGGATCCTGGGCTGTTTCTCCTACATTTGATGGTTTACATGGTTGCACCTATCGTCAAAAGTGGCTGTTTAGTAAATGCTTGGCCGATATTCTAAAGCAGTTTCCTCTTCAATTATTGTTTACGAGAATCAATTTCTCCATCCCTGATTTATAACAACTTTATAGTAGTTGACAAATAAGTAAATATGTGTTATTATAAATCTATACTACTCTAATAAATGCAGATAGAAGTTCTCTGGACAACCGGTGATGTTCCACCCCAATTGTTTTTTGACGCTCGGCCTGTACCTAGTCATGCAATTATTCCGTTTGTTGTATCGTTCCATGGGGGAGCGGTCAAGAAGCAGCAACTTTTGCTGCAGCCTCAAGTTATCCCGCTGTCGCGGACAATTCTGATGAAAGCAGCGATCGCTTTATGTCGCTTTAAATCACATCGTTCTCGAAAGGAACAGCACATGGTATCTTCAAAGAAACTCGGTTTTTCATTAGCAGCACTCACCGTACTCGGATTTGCCGCTTCTCAGCCTGCGACCGCTCAGACCCTGCTCACCCCAGACGGCACGGTTGTCTATGGCAGCGCTTCGAGCGATACTTTTCCCGCAGAGTACGGCAGCGATGGCTCAATTGAGTTCGACACCACGCCGTCGGGACAAACGGCAGGTAACTTTGTTTTCAAAGCCGACACCTTCACACCTGCGACGGGCGACAACCCAGGGGCCACGACGATTATCAGTCAGCCCAGCTATATTTCGAGTTTTTCCGGGTTCAGCGTAAGTCATGCGGCCGGTTATGGGCATCCGGACATTTCAACCGGCAAAGAGTCCGGGCTTGTCGGCTATACGCCTGGCGGTGGCGGCGGCAATCTCTTCAGCTTTACTGCCGGGTCTGCTGCCAGCTTCACGTTTGGTGTCCTGTCTAATTATTCGGATGATCCTACGGAAAATTCAAGCCTGATTACCCTGACCAGCAGCGGCTCCACCCCGGTTTCCGTGTCGGAGTCCGGCAGCAGCTCCGCCTATGCCACGGCCTATTTGTTTGACATCACCAATGCCACCGCAGGCGAAACATTCACGGTATCCACGGATCAGGGATATATCTCCGGCGCAACTTTCAGTCCCGCAGCGGTCCCGGAAGTGTCCTCTGTCGTGAGCTTCGGCCTGCTGCTGGCTCTGGGCCTCGGCGGATTCACCCTTGCCCGCCGCAAACATACAGCTTCTGCGGTCTGACAGGGATAAGCAGCAGTACAGCTCCTCTATAGAGGTCAACAGAAAGCGCCACTGTTTTATTATCGCTTTATCCTCTTCGCGAAGGACATAAAAGAAGCCAAGGGACATAAAAGAAGCCAGTGTGTAACAGTGACGTTTCACCGGATATCTCCTCAACGATGAGCACCGTATCTTGAAGATGCGATTTAAGTGGACGGGTCAAATGTTGGTTGCCACAATTCTTGTGGCTCATCGAAGCTGTTATTAGGAGATTTTCACTATGCATCGCTGTTACAAAAAAGGGTTTACCCTGATTGAATTGCTCGTCGTCATCGCCATTATCGCGATTCTCGCGGCGATCCTGTTCCCGGTGTTCCAGAAGGTCCGCGAGAACGCCTGCCGCACCGTCTGCTTGTCCAATCTCAAGCAGATCGGTTTGGCTGGGTTGGAATACGTGCAGGACTCTGATGAGATTGAGCCGTCCGGTTATAGTGGTGATGATATTACCTATAAACCTAGCGACTACTGGTATAACAATATTATGCCTTATATTGCAGGCGCCAACTCCAATGTGGCGACCATCAATTTCTGCCCCTCCTCCCCGCATCCAGAGAAGATGTCGTTTGCCATGAATGTCCGTGTTGGAGGTGCTGCCGACGATCCAGGTCTCTTAAGTTTCTCCTGCACCACACCGGCAACTCTGGCGATGCTAACGCATCCGTCGGAGACGATTGCCTACGGCGAGTCCGATCAGATTCCGGGAGCCTACCTGAACAACCCGCTGACCGTCTTCCGCGTCAATCCTGGTTCTGTGAACGGTGGTCAGTGGAATGAATATGATGCTCCTGCCAACGACAAAGACTGGGATTCCATTGATAATGACACCAATCCCGATGGGGCTTCCCCCGGTCAGGTGCGCTATCGCCATACACAGATGACCGACATGGTCTTCTGCGACGGGCATGTCAAGTCTGTGCGGCGAGGCACGATCACGCCCTACAACTGGCAGATCGGCGGCGATGTGTCGGACACGCTGACCGGAAACCCTGCACAGTACCGCCTTATCCGCTAAACGCGCCCCGGCTGACAGGAGCACGCCTCTTGTCAGCCTGCTGCCGCAAAATACACTGCAAGGATCTACCAGTTTTATGAATGTTTATCGCTTTCTTCGCTCATGCTTGTGCGCTGTCTTGGTCTTCACGTTTGCCGCTTCCGTCCACGCAGATCCGCCGCGTGCCCTGTGGGTCTGGTTCACCAAAAATATTCGTGAGCAGCCGGAAGCTCAGGCAGACTTCTTCCACTTTCTCGCCGCCCCGCAGGGCGATGCGGCGCATGCGATTACCACCATTTACTTCGATGGCATGGAGACCGCTGATTTCAAAAACCCTCAGACGGTCTCTCATCTTCGCAAGTTCCTGACCAGTGCCCACGAGCGCCATGTCCGTGTCGAATTCCTTTGCGGTCAATCCAACTGGGCGACGCCCGCGGGCCAGCCGGAGGCGCTTGGGTATCTGAGCGCGGTTCTTGCCTTCAACCATTCTTCCCCAATCGGTGCGCGGTACGACGGCTTCCAATACGATGTCGAGCCGTACACGCTGCCGGGCTGGCCGTCACCGGCCCTGGAAAATGGGATGCTGTCACTGCTGGATCGCTCGAACGCTGCTATTCATGCCTCGGGTCATCCACTGACACTCGGCCTTGCGATCCCGCGCTGGTTCGGTCAGCCCCAGTTTGGCTACCTTGACCGCAAGATCATTGACCGGGCTGATGAGATCGTTGTCATGGACTATGTCACGACCCCGGAGCAGCTAATCAACGACCCCAGCGATGTGCTGACTTATGCCAGTCAAAAACACAAAGCGGTCTGGATCGGCGTTGAAACCGGTCCTGTGGCCGACGCGCCGAAATCAACGTTTAATGCGCTTGGAAACGCAGCGATGGAGAATGAGCTAAAAGTGGATATGCCTAAGTTCCAGTCTCAGTCGTCGTTCAAAGGGTATGCAATCCATCACTACGCTTCCTATGTCTTACTCAAGCCGTAGCAAGCTTTGGGTATCAATGAGCTTTTGCCATTAAGGAGCAAAAATGTCTAACCGCCGCCGAACACCGTTTATTTTTTGTCTTGCCGCGCTTGCCGCCATTGCGGCTGGCTGTTCTCCAAGCACCCCGGCTCACACGGCTCAGACACCAGTGTTGACCCCCGAAGCAAGGCAGGCAATGCGCCGGGATATGACAGGACCGGGTGCTCCAGCTCCTGTCCAGCCTCAGAGCGGCGCAGCGGGAAATTAGCAAGATGACAAAGACTCAGCCGATTAAGGCCAATGCTGTCAAGACAACTGTCGTAAAGCATCGCGAAGTCGCAAGTGCGCTCAGGTGCGAGATCGACGCTGGAACGTGGCTGGTAGGGGAACGCCTTCCGGGGGAACAGGATCTGGCCCGCCGCTTTCAAGTCGCCCATATGACCATGCGCCATGCAGTCGCCAATCTTGTGGACGAAGGCGTGCTGGTTCGGGTCCGGGGCAAGGGCACGTATCTTGTTCCGAAAGATCAGGAATCTGCCGCGCCGCGTACCCACAGCCCAATGGTCCTACTCTTCCCGGCAGATGCACAGCGGCTTGACCCGTACTACTTCCCGGAAGTCCTGGAAGGTTTTCAAGCCGTCCTGGAAGAACGGGGGTACCGGGCATCAATCCAGTCCGACGATACCTCGAAGCTGTCGCTGGAGCCAGGCAGCGCCGTTGCCTGCCTGGTGTTCGAGGAGAACCAAGTCCGGCGTCTTGAGCAGCTTCGGGACAGCGGCTTTCATGTCCTGGCAATCAACCGGTACACAGGCCGCCGCTCGATTCCTGAAGTGCGGATCGACGATGCTCAGGGAGTTGCAAACGCGGTGGCACATCTTGTTTCTCTGAGCCATGAGCGAATCGGCTTTATCTGCGGGCCGAACACTAACTTTGATGCTGCCGACCGTCTGCGCGGGTTCCGAGACGCCGTCAAGACTCATGGGATCCGGGTCGCGCCCGAGGCTGGAAGCGGCTTCAACGAAGCGGCCGGCTACGCCGCGACCCGCCATCTGCTGGCACTGCCGCACCGCCCGACTGCGATTATCTGCGCCAGTGACCTCTCCGCGCTGGGCGCGATCAAAGCCGCCCATGACTTAGGGCTGTCTGTTCCCAAGGGCCTGTCCGTGATCGGCTTCGGAAACTTTTCAGTCGCGGATTATATGCTGCCGGGACTAACGACAGTTCGGCAAAGCCGCATCGCTCTTGGACGTACCGCCGCCGAATCTTTGATTGAGCTGGCTTCCGGCACTGCGATTCCGAGTGTTATGCTTACTGCGGAGCTTATCATCCGTCATTCGACTGCTGAAAACCCCAGTCGTGCCGCTTTTTCATCATAATGATGCGGTAGGAACCATGTATGTCATTCACCGACTCTCTGCTGGACAACTCGTTTTCACTTCAAGCAAACGTCATTCCCAAGCCTAACACGCTGGTTCAGAAAGCCGGCTTTTTTCGTCTTACCCCAGAAACCAAGATCGCCGCCACAGAGGCGGCACACGGCGAAGCCCGGCTCCTTGCCGACCGCATCGCCCAGGCGACAGGTTTTTCCTGCCCGATAACCGAACTCCGGGATCTGACGGCAGGCCGGATCGAGATTGTTCTGAATGCTTCCCTGATCGGCCTCGGGAGTGAAGGTTACCGCCTTCAAGTCACTCCGCACGTTGTGACGATCGCTGCGCCGTGCCGCGCCGGCCTTTTCTACGGCGTTCAAACTTTGCTGCAGCTTCTGCCGAGCGAAATATTCCGCGCTTCGATTGATGCTACTCAAAATGGCAAGATGCGGGACTGGGTCGTTCCCTGTGTCGACATCGAAGACGCCCCGCGCTTTGATTGGCGCGGCGTAATGCTTGATGTTGCGCGTCATTTCCTGCCGATAGAATTCTTGTACAAGCTCCTTGATACCATTGCGCTGCATAAAATGAATGTTCTGCAACTGCACCTCACAGACGATCAAGGCTGGCGCATCGAGATCAAAAAGTATCCAAAGCTGACACAAATCGGCGGTTATCGGAGCGAAACGCTGGTCGGTTATGCCCAGTACAGTCCTACCCATGCCAATTTCGATCCGTCTCAGGAGAAGTTCGATCACACGCCCCACGGCGGCTGGTATACGCAAAGTGAAATGCGGGATCTTGTGGACTATGCCCGCCAGCGCCATATCACGATTGTCCCGGAGATCGAGATGCCTGGGCACGCTCAGGCCGCCGTCGCGGCCTACCCGGAACTTGGCTGTACAGAAAAACAAATCGAAGTCAGCCCACGCTGGGGCATCCATGATGTTTTGTTCAGGCCATTTGAGCCGGCGTTCAGCTTTCTCCAGGACGTCTTAACGGAAATTGCCGACATTTTCCCCTCGCCCTACATCCATGTCGGCGGCGACGAGGCGCTCAAAACTCAGTGGCGGAGCAGTCCGGAATGCCAGCAATTGAAGCACACGCTTGGCCTGCCGGACGAAAATGCGCTCCAGTCGTATTTTATCGGCCGCGTCAATGATTTTTTGATCGGGCTGGGGCGGGTGCTTGTGGGCTGGGATGAGATACTGGAAGGGGGCTTGTCTGCCGGCGCTGTAGTGATGTCCTGGCGCGGTGAGCAGGGGGGAGTGACGGCGGCTGAGCAGGGGCATGACGTCATCATGGCCCCGTATCAGTTTACCTATTTTGATTATTACCAATCCGAGGAGTACGATGCCGAGCCGCCGGCTTTTCCTGAGACTCTGACTCTGCCGACAGTTTACCATTACGAGCCGGTCCCTGCCACGCTGCTTCCCGAGCACGAGCACCATGTGCTGGGGGCGCAATGCCAGCTCTGGTCTGAGTATATGCCGGACGCCCAGCAAGTTGAATATATGGCCTTCCCGCGCCTCGCCGCATTCTCGGAGCTGACCTGGACAAGGCTGGAAAACAAGAACTTCGACAGTTTCTGTGTTCGCCTTCACCATCATTTGACCCGGCTGGACGCTCTGAACGTCAATTACCGACCCCTAAATTCCCAAACTATGAACTCCCAGGCCATTGCGCCGGCAGCATAGCAGTGTCTCCCTCGGAAGGCGAACCTATCCTTGAACCTTAGCTGGATCGACTGGTCGATTGTCGCGCTCTTTGTTGTTTTGATTCGCTTGGTGAGCTGGAAGACACGCTCACTGATGCGCGGTGTCGCCGATTTCCTGTCCGCGAACCGGCTGGCGGGGCGCTACCTGCTGACCATCGGCGGCGAAATGGGCAACTTTGGGGTCATTTCTCTGGTCGCCGGCTGGCAGGCCTTCACAGCAGCAGGCTTTCCGACAGTGTGGTGGGCTTTTCTCGCGGCTCCGCTTTCGCTGGTCTATGCGCTGACCGGCTGGGTCTACTACCGATTACGCGAAACCCGGGCGCTGACCGTCGCGCAGTTCTTCGAGATACGCTACTCGCGCCGCTTCCGCATCTTCGCCGGGCTGCTTTGCTTTACATCAGGCATTCTGAACTTCGGCATCTTTCCCGCCATCGCTGCCCGGTTCCTCATCTACTTCTGCGGGCTGCCGCAAGTGCTGAGCCTGCCCGGCACAGGACTCCACATCTCGACATTTCCGGTCATTATGGCGCTCGACCTGGGGCTGGCTTTGTTCTTTGTAAACTCAGGTGGACAGATCTCGGTCATGATCACCGAGTGCGCTCAGGGCATGGTCGCGTGTTTTGCCTACCTCGCCATCACGATTGCCGTTGTCATTCTGGTGCCCTGGCACAGGGAAGTGGCGGCGCTTCAGACCGCGCCTGCCAACGCTTCCCTTTTGAACCCATTCCATACGGGGCAGACAAAAGATTTCAATGCGGCGTTTTACCTGATCGGTATCTTTTTGACTACCTATGGGTACCAGACCTGGCTGGGCGGGCAAGGATACATGACAGCGGCCCGGACCCCACACGAGCAGCGGATGGGGACCATTATCCAGGGCTGGCGCAGCATGCCGCTGGGATTGATGAGCCTGGTCCTGCCGCTGGCTGCGTTCACATTGCTGCACGATCATCATTACGCGATTCAGGCCGCAAACATCAATCACACGGTCGGCCTCATCGGCAACAAAGCGATCCAGAGCGAAATGACCGTCCCGATCACACTGGCTCTGCTCCTGCCGGTAGGGATCAAGGGCCTGCTGGCGACGGTCGTGATCTTTTTGTCGTTCACCTGCCATGATACGTATATGCACGCGTGGGGCAGTATCTTTATCCAGGATGTCGTGCTGCCGATCCGCAACCGGCCTTTAGAGACCCACGAGCAGATCAAATGGCTGCGCTGGTCGATCTTCTTCGTCGCCTTGTTTGCATTCTGCTTCAGTTTGTTCTACACCGAGACAGACAAACTGCTTTATTTTCAAGCGATCACTGGAACAATCTGGCTGGGCGGGGCCGGTGCAATCATGATCGGCGGCCTGTACAGCCGCTTCGGCACCACGGCGGGTGCTTATGCGGCAGTCATCTCCGGCGGGCTGCTGGGAATAGCCGACATTGTCGTGCCGAAGATCTGGGAAGGCACTCATGCAGACAAGTTCCCGATCAACGGGCAGTGGCTGGCCCTCTTTGGAAGCCTCGTCTCGCTGAGCCTCTACGTGGTGGTCTCGCTCCTTACCGGGGGCCTGCGTCAGCCGTTCAATTTAGAGAAGATGCTGCATCGGGGCATTTACGCGGGCGGTTCTCATGACCATGATCTATCGACAGCCCCCACCCGGCGCTGGCAGGAGATGCTTGGGTTAGGCAAAGAGTTCTCACCCAGCGACCGTGTGCTGGCGATCGTGTTCGCGCTGTACACGTTCGGCTGGTGGGGCGTCTTCCTCACGATCTCTGTTCTGCACTTCGGCTTCGGCTTGATCACGAACCTGTTCTGGGAGCGGTTCTGGCACGGCTATATTTTAGCCCAGCTTGGGGCGTGTGTCCCGATCATTATCTGGTTCTCGATCGGCGGGGCACTCGATATACGAGCACTCATCCGGGCGCTTCAGACCGCTGTCCGCAATCCCAGTGATGATGGCCGCGTCGTCCCTACCTCCGTGCCTGAATCCCTCCCACAAGAGAAAGTAAATAGTTGATGACTTCCTTGATTCTTGACCCGGCGGCGGCAGACATTCTCTGCGTCACCCCCGACTACCCCGATCTCTGCGCCCTTGTCGCAGGCAAAATCGCCGCGCTTATCCAGGAAAAACCCGATGCCGTGCTCGGACTTGCCACCGGCTCGACACCGCTCGGTGTCTATGAGCATCTGGTGCATCTGCATCGAAACGACGGGCTGGACTTCTCGGATGTCACTTGCTTTAACCTCGATGAGTATTACCCGATGCTTCCTGAGTCGCTGCACTCTTACCACTCTTTCATGCAGCACAACTTGTTCAGGCACATCAACTGCCGAAACTGGTTCATGCCGGATGGCCGTCCGCGTAGCGAAGAGCAGATCACTGAGGATTGTCGGAACTATGAGGCGCACATTGACGCTGTTGGGGGAATTGATTTACAGCTTTTGGGAATTGGGCGCACGGGTCACATCGGCTTCAACGAGCCTCAGAGTGCCCCGGAGTCCCGGACACGTCTGGTGACACTGGCAGTGGAAACGCGCGAAGATGCAGCGGCTTCGTTCGGCGGCTTGGGGAATGTTCCCACTCAGGCCGTCTCGATGGGCATTGGGACAATCTTAGATGCTCGGTTAATCATTATGATGGCAAGCGGCATCGGCAAGGCGGAAGTTGCACGCGCTGCCTGGACAGACCCAATCAGCGCGGATCTGCCGGCTTCGTGGATACGCCGTCACACCAACGCACTTTTGTGTCTCGATAAAAGTGCGGCAGATCTGCTCAGATCAGTGTAATATTTGCTTTGTCACTTCGGATTTCTGAAAAAATAGAACACTAAGCATGATACACAAATGTTCACCGCCCCACGTGGCATACTCAAAGCCTACACGCCACGGAGCACCCATGAACCGATCTTCCCTGATCCCTGACATCCATCCCGTCGCAGCCGAGCCAACCGTTTTTCCGGCGCATATCCAGGACGACCGTTGAGGCTCCTTGTGGCAATGTCGCGCTGAAAAAGGCATGCTGATCTTGATTGAGAATAAATGTTTGAGTGACATTCTGCGTCAGCGGGGTGGCGGCAGCCATAGTCTCAATGCTTGCCTTATTAGTCTCAACGCTTGCCTTATGTGGACTAAGCGCGTGAACAAGCGGCGGCACCGAGGCACCGGCCAAAAGCAGACCAGCGGCGAGGGTGGCGTACTTGATTTTGATGATCTTCATGGTATGCGAAACTCCTTTCGAGAGTAGCAGGACGTTGTGTGCAGGGCCGCTGGCGAGGGCTTGAAGGGTCTCCTGCGTGACGGCAGACGCGGCATCGGCAGGTAAAGGGCGGACGGCTTCCGTCGTCAGCAAGGTGACCAGAACAACGCCGGTGACGGCGGCTCCGTGAGCAATCAGGTAATGGCGCAGTTTTTCAAGTGCACGGGTAACGCGCATCCGGGCAGCGTCCTCGGAGACGCCGAGCAGTGCGCCGGTTTCGGCCAGCGTGTGGCCTTCGAGAAAACGCAGCAAGACGGCGTCGCGGTCAGTGGGCTTCAAGGCAGACAGAGCGGTGTTCAGGAGAGGCTCGACGGCTTCCCACTCGGGCAAAGGCACAGTCTGGGCGTGAATGGCTTCCTGCATAGCGGCTTCTCCC
>JBPBQB010000049.1:0-36344 GCA_050954545.1 Janthinobacterium lividum
CGTGGGTTCTACCAGGCTTTGCGTCCGGGGGGGGTGCTGTTTGTGGGAGGCACGGAGCGTTTGTCTGATCATCGGGGGATCGGGTTCGATCTGCTGCGCCCTTTCTTCTACCGAAAACCCCTTTAGCCTCACATAAATTGAAACCCCACTTGGCGTATACGCCAAGTGGGGTTTTGTTTGTTTAGCACTGCGCTGAAAGATTAGGTCATTAGGGGTGAATATACGGGGAATAGATCGCTTCGCAGAAAACAGGTATTTCGGATGAGTGCCGCTGGGGACATGAGGGAATAAAATCAGGTAAGATCAAGACGTAGCCATAATATCGATAGAAATCGGAGTGAAAATGAAAAATACATCTCAATTATCCGCGATTGCAGTTCTGCTGATCTGCTTTTCATTCGGCCCCGCCCATGCGGGATTGAATGCCCAGACAAAGCTGCCGGTAGGGACAATCCGCACGATCCAAACCAATGCGGAAGCCGCACACGCCAACGCTGCAAATTACCAGTGGCGCCGGGTTAATCTTGAAGTAGACCGGATCGTCGCCGCAGAACATTCCTTGGAAGAAACGCTGGCAAACGATCCTGTCCCGGCTCCTGCCGAAGCCCTGCGCCGCGCTGTATTGGACCTTCGGTCCGCCCGTTTGGCCCATGACCCAAACCGCACTCAGGCAGCCGCGGACCAGGTTACCACTCAGTGTGCCCTCCTGCTCCGCTGATGCTGCCGCTGACTGGCTCCTTTGGCCTAGCCTTTCTTCTCGGAAGCTGCCTCCGCCGGCGCGGGGGTGGCGGGCGCGGCCTTGGGGCCAAAGTCAAACTCCAAGCCTGCATAAACATTCAGGTCGGAAAAGCCATGCATACTGCGTCCTACCATAACCTGCAAACTCTGGTTCGGCTGGTAATTGCAGGTCGCACCAATCCCATAAGCCAGTTCATCCCGCTGTCCTGACGCAGCAGCAGTGTTGCCGTAAATCTGTGCGCCAACAGTTGTTTTTTCCGTCGTTTGATAGGTCAGACACACCCCATAATAGGTGTTGTTTTTCGCATCCGGGTCGCCGACAAAATTGTAACCCGCCCCCGCGCAAAACGCGTATTTCCCGAACGATTTCCCAAGTGAGAGCCCTGGTGTATAGTCGTAACGACCCGACCCGAGTCCCCGACTGCGGCTGGCTGTCGGAAACTTGATCTGGCCGGAAACGGCAAGCTGCGGACGAGATGCAGTTTCTTCCTGAAATCGCCATTTGACGCCCGCAGTCGTATCCCCCAGACCGGAAACACGGTCACTGCCGCTGTTTCGTATGGACCCCGCTGATAATCCCAGATCCAGCTCGACAGTATCCGTCGCACCGTAGCCGAAGCTCACGCTTGGCAGGACATCGCTTTCACTGCCGCGTACCTGACCAGTAATGGCAGCAAGGTCAAGCTGGACATGGTGCGGCTCCGCAGTTCCAGGGTCATCGACATTAAACGGCGTACCAGCCAGTGCCGGCACTGTCAAACTGCATAGCAGCCCCAGCGCACCGATTGTTTTCCACTTGATATTATCTAAATAGATCATTCTAAATCCTCAGCGTTATCCATAACTCAGGCTGGGATTTCACCATTCAGCCTGGGGAAATAGAGACAGGTGTCTTTATTTACCACGTAAATCTTCGGGCATCGCGAACGGCTGAGGCATCGGTAATTACACTTGTTTTCCTGGATTTACAGGTTTCTTGACCGATTCCTATTCCAACAGGAAATTTATGGGGTTGTACACCTAACGAAGACACGGCAAAATGGCATAACTAATACTAGATAGAGATTTCCTATCCTATCGTAAGCTCATGTCAGGAATATACGATGAATATGAACTGGTTTCGCAACCTCAAAACGGCACGTAAGTTAGGCCTTGGATTTGGTATTTGCCTGCTGCTGGCATCGGCAGTCGGCGTCATCGCCGTCACGCGTATGGCGGCATTAAATGGGATCAACCAGTCTCTCACTAAGCATACATTTGCCGGCATGGAAAGTGTCAGCGGCCTCAACGATACTGTCCGGCAGGCACGCCTCGATGAGTTCCAGCACATCAGTGTCAAAACATCTGCGGAAAAAAAGACCGTTGAAGACGAGATGGCGGATGAGATCACGTCATCAAACCAGGCTCTGGCTGATTATGCCGCAATTGCCGATACCCCGGCGGATCACGCAAAACTGGACACTCTCACTTCAGCCTGGCAGACTTATCTAGCATCAAATCAGACGCTGATCGCGCTCAGTCAAGCCCACCATGAAGACCAAGCGCGAACTCTACTTACAGGCCGGATGACGCAGGAATTCTCCACAATTCAGGATAGTCTTGACGCTCTGGTAGATTTCAATCACGAACAGGCAAAGGCTCGCGCCGCCGCATCACTCCAGTCTTATTTGACAGGCCGGCTGCTGGTTGTTGGGCTGCTGCTGGGCTCTATTCTGCTCGGCGCGGCATCAGGTGTCCTGATCACGAATTATATCACGGGAAGTGTCTCGGAAATTTCCGGGCGGCTGGAAGAGCTTCGGTCTCGGTGTATCACTAACCTCGCGACTGCCATTCTTGCCCTGGAAGGCGGCGATCTGACCTGCACCATTGCTACTGGTACGAAACCCCTGGCGCTTGACAGCCGTGATGAATTCGGGGCAATGGCACAGACGTTCAACGTGATGCTTGATCAGGTTAAGAGTACGGTCGCCTCGTTCCACACCTCTCAAATCTCTTTGTCGGCACTGGTGCGAGGCCTTCAGCAGTCCTCAACTCAAGTCGCGGCAGCAGCAGAAACTCTGGCAGTGGTCAGCAGTCAAGTGGAAGCGACGACAGAGCAGATCAGCGTGACGATGGACGAGGTTTCTCTGGCCTCCGAGCAGTCAGCCCGAGGCGCATCAGAGATAGCGCAGGGCTCGGGCAGCCAGGCCCGCTCGCTTTCAGAAAGCACAGATCTTGTCAAGCAGCTTGCGGAAGCCGTTACCGGCATTGCCCAGGAGGCCGAGGGTGCAGGGCGAGCTGCTGAGAAGGCAGATGCTGCGGCGAACCGGGGCAACAAGGTTGTGTCGGAAACAGTCGTAGGCATGGCCCGCATTCATACTGCGGTCAGCGAGTCCGCCGAAGTTATTCAGGCACTGGGTGAAGCATCCTCGCGAATCGGCACGATTGTGGAGACGATCAACGAGATCGCAGGCCAGACCAACTTGCTGGCCCTCAATGCTGCCATTGAAGCGGCGCGGGCCGGGGAAGCCGGACGGGGCTTCGCGGTCGTGGCAGACGAAGTTCGTAAGCTTGCAGAGCGTTCCTCTTCTGCGACCAAGGAAATTGGGGGGCTGATCCTCGATATTCAGGGCCGGACGGCTGAAGCCATCGCCGCGATGGAGATCGGGACACGGGATGTTGCCGAAGGCACCTCTCTTGCCGGGCAGGCGGGTGCCGCACTTGCTGAAATACAGGGGGTTGTCGCCGAGCTGAGCCAGCAGGTGCAGCACATCGGAGCGGCGGCGGCCGCAATGAGTACCAATGCCGACGGTGTCTCT
Organism: Janthinobacterium lividum; assembly: GCA_050954545.1. Classification (GTDB taxonomy): domain Bacteria; phylum Armatimonadota; class Armatimonadia; order Armatimonadales; family Capsulimonadaceae; genus JANXMY01. The sequence continues at coordinate 3,537 of JBPBQB010000049.1, forward strand.
CGATCTATCACAGAGATCGCCGCAGTAGTCGAGGAAAGCAGTGCCGCTGCGGAAGAAATGTCGGCGTCCGCAGAGCAAGTATCCGCGTCGATCCAGATGGTCGCCAGGACGACTTCGCAGCAAAGCGTGAGTATTGAAAAAATGGTCGTGAGCACGGAAGAATTGTCAGGTGTGGCTTATGCACTGGATCAGACCGTCGCCCGCTTTACGATCAGCGATGGGAACGTTTGTTCTGATACATCTGACCTGCTCGGCAAGCGTCACTTGACGCTTATCAGAGCAGCATAAAGAAGCAGAATTTGGTCACACTTTTTGGTCCACCGGCACGTTTTGCTGTTACCTTCGAGAGAACAAAAAACTTCTTTCCCCGGAGCGGTTCGGCTTTCCTGCTCTTATGCTTCTTGGAGCGCTGGCTTGGGCGGGAATTGACGCTGTCCAAAACGTATCGGATCGTGCCCGGCTGGCGGAAGTTTCACTGCGTCATATCGAAGGAATGACCTATGAACTCAATGCTCTTGAGGAAACTGCGGCTGGGGAAAGCCAATATACTGTTCCTGAACAGGAGAACACTCAAAAATCAGCATTCACATGCGTCAGGAGCTTGCTGAGTTAAAGACACTGTCTCCACAGGTCAGCAGCGTCTTGCGGATGCTTTAGCCCGTTACCGAAGTGCCGAAAACCAAGAACTGCTTCTTGTCCCGCGCGGCAATAGTCATGGCGGCGAGGTAATCGCAAACAGCAAGGTTGACCCGGCCTTCGCGCAGCTCACGAGTTTCATTGCTGATGTGGGCACAGCCGGAATCCTGGTAGCTGCCGTGCTGGCGATCTATGCTCTGTTTAGACGGTTTGCCGGGGCCAGTCGTGCCTCTGCGTCCGCAGGGGCACGACTGGCGGTTCAGGAGACGCTGCGCTTGGGGCATCTTGATGACTCCGGCGATGTGAGCGAGGTTGAGGCGCTGGTGCGCTGGGAGCGCCCCGAGCGGGGCTTGATCGAACCAGGCAAATTCATCCCGTTGGCAGAAGAAACGGGACTGCTGCTGTGTTTCTATAAAGCGTCAGCATGCTGTCCAGATTGAAACGGTAGTTGCTGAGGCGGTTATGGCTTAGGTCGGCGTACTTCACCGCACCCAATCCCAGTGTGTGGAGAAAGTTGAAGCGTTTTGGCAAGAGGGAGGCAAACGTTAGATTGGAAATCGCCGAACTTAGGATTGCTGGCCGAGACGAGCAGAGGGCCCACGTCAAAAACTCCGCAAGTATCGGCAATCGCGTCTTAAAGCTTTTTTCAGGAAATCAAGTGTTGGAAGCATGAGAGAGTATACCTGGCAACAATCATGGTGGGAACTGGATAATATCGATCTTCGGCGGCATTCACGCGCAGGCTCTATGCGATGCCCCAGGTATAATCCCATCATCTCTGGAAAGGCATAGTCATGGAGCCAACGGTGTTCGAGATCGCCTGGAGCGGATTATTACACTGGCTGGACGTTCCTGAAGAAAACGCGCGGCAGATGCGGTCGGAGGTGCTGGCGAACTACCGCCAGCCAGAACGGGCTTATCATAATCTGGGACATGCCCTGCGCGTTTTGCGGGACGTCAAGATGTTTAGCCACGCTTGGGGTGTTGAAGACTACGGAGCCGTTCAGCTTGCCGCCCTGCTGCACGATGTTATCTACGACACCAGAAGTAAAGAAAATGAAGCCCACAGTGCGGAGTTCGTCATGCACTGGGGGCAGCTTCTTGGGGTCGCCCCTGTTACTTGCCAGCGTACCGCCGAGATCATCCTGGCAACGCGCGACCATAGCCCAACGACCTGGATCGATGCTGCTCTGGTGCTGGACGCAGATATGGCGATCCTGGCTTCGCCCTGGAACGAGTATGATGTGTATCGTCATGCGATTAGGCGTGAGTATAGCTGGGTGACGGAAGCGGACTGGACTGAAGGGCGAGGGCGTGTGCTAGCGGGATTTCTGGAGCAGGAACCGATTTATCAGATGCCCGCGCTGCGTGACAGGCTGGAAGAAGCGGCACAGGAAAACATCGAGCGGGAGCTGTCGTTGTTGTAACTGGGTAGGTCGATGGAAGATCGCGGTTTGGAAAGTAAAATGGAGCCTCCGCGCTGCCCTAGCCATGCACCGACTGAAGATAATCGGCAACTTCTCGGTGTCCCTGCTCACGCGCTTCCACAACAGCCATCGCGCCGTCCTTATCCCTGGCCGTTATTGCCGCACCGTGGGCGACAAGCAGCTTGACGAGTGGCTCCGAACCATCAGTCGCGGCCTGCATCAAGACTGTCCAGCCTTCTTTGTAGGCGGAGTTCGAGTTCGCCCCGTGATCCAAAAGCGTCTTTGCCATCGCCACCTAGTGATCATCCACCGCATACCAGAGGGCCGAGCCGCCGCCTGAATCGATGACATTGACGTTCGCGCCATGAACAACGAGAAGCTTCACAGCAATCGCGGCGAGAAGCCCACACCATTTATGGGTGGGAGGACAGCCGCCTTGCCTTTTTGAAGGCAAGATATTTCCTTCGTATTGAAGGTTTCGTGTTTCACAAAGACTCTCGATAGTAACCCTGGAATGAAACAAGTCATCGTCATCAAGTTGGAGCCGTCTCAGAAGCAATACCAAGCCCTACTCAAAACGGTAGAGGCTTTCAATCGCGGCTGTCAGTATGCCGCCGATGTCGCCTACGAGAAGCGGCTTGCCAACAAGATTGCCCTGCAACCGTTCATCTATGGAACCCTGCGCTCCGAGTTCGGACTTTCGTCCCAGATGGCGATACGCGCTATTGCGAAGGCCGTGGAAGCCTACAAGCGAGACAAGCGCATCCACGTCAAGTTTGACGTTCATGGGGGGATGGTTTATGACCCGCGCATCATGTCCTTCAAGGGCTTGACCCAAGTTTCGCTCCTGTGCCTTTCGGGGCGCGAGCTCATCCCGATGCGTTATGGCGCGTACCAATCGGCACGTCTTGACTATGCCAAAGGACAGGCTGACCTTATGCTCAGAGACGGCATGTTCTACCTTTACGTTACGGCTGATCTGCCTTCGGCCCCGCCCGTTGACGTTCAGGACGTTCTCGGTGTTGACCTGGGCATCGTGCAACTCGCCGTGGATAGTGATGGGGAGGCGCACACGGGAGCCGGAGTGAAGCAGTGTCGCCGCCGTTTCCAAAGGCTCCGTCAGGGCCTTCAATCCTGCGGCTCCAAGTCGGCCAAGCGACACTTGAAGCGTATTCGGCAGAAAGAATCCCGCTACCAGAGGTGGGTGAACCATAACATCAGTCGTCATCTTGTTCAGAAGGCTCTCGTAGGGCAAAAGGCACTCTCTCTGGAAGACCTTCACGGTATTCGCGAGAGAGTAACGGTACGAAAGACCCATCGCTACGAACGGCTTTCTTGGGACTTCCACCAATTGCGAAGTTTCATCGCATACAAGGCGGAAGTGGCAGGCGTCCCCCTGCATATCATTGACCCTCGCAACACGTCCCGAACGTGTCTTGCCTGTGGTCATTGTGCCAAAGAAAACCGTCGTCGCCAAAGCGAGTTCCTTTGCGAAAAATGTGGCTTCCAGGCCAATGCGGATTTTGTAGGTTCCCAGAACATACGCCGCAAAGGCCTGGAAGCACGGGCCACTTTAAGCGGGCCTTTGAGCGCAACTGCCTAGCAGTTAGTACTAAATCCCACAGCCTTTAGGCGTGAGGTGCTTAATAAAGGCTTTTCGTTGATTAGCCATGATGCCAAGATCGTGGCATATCTGTTATTCTGGAAAATGTTTGAGAGATCTCGAAAAGCAAGCGTTCAACTACCACAGGTGACTTTAAGGCGAATGCCGGCTTTGACTTGAAATCGTCTATTTTGTTTCTCTCATCTTTGTCGCCTTCTCCACGCCTCAGCCGCATGTAACCATTAAAATGCTCTTTGGGGCGTGATGTTTTCCTCACCATGCTTTTTACTCACCGTTGATTTGGGAAGTCCGGACTGCACTACCTAGATCCGGCAACATGGCAAAGAAGATTACATCTGTGAAAATTAGGCTTGACAAACCTGCTCCCGAACGAATATAATTCACGAAAGCGTTTTCGTAAATGAAGCGGCTCCGATAAAATTATGGCTATTTCCATTCGTGATATCGCCTCTCAGGCCGGTGTCTCAACTAGTACAGTGTCAAAAGTTCTGAATGGAAGCCGGGAAACGATCCGGCCCCAAACGCAGGAGCGTGTGCGGCGGATTGCAAGCGAGATGGGGTATCACCCCAACCGACTTGCACAAAGTATTGCTCGTCGCAGGACAGGCACGATTGGGCTGATGATTTCCGGTTTGCAGAACCCATTCTTTGTTTCCCTGCTGGAAACTGCCGAAGCCCTGCTGCTTGACTCTGGAAACCAGATCCTGCTGGACGCGGCCCCATCCATCGCCGGGTCTTACGCGCAGCACAGTCGGCTCAATGGCTGGCCGGTGGACGGTGTGCTGATGTGGGCTTTCGCCGAGCAGTCTCTGGAAATGTACCTGGGGGTGCAGGCACGGGAAATACCGGTTGTGTATCTTGGGAGCCCGCGGGACGATGGCTCCGACTGGGTCGCCTTCGATCATTACGGTGGCGGGCGGCTTGCAGCGGAGTATCTGGTGAGACGAGGCTACCGCCGGATCGCCTACTTAGGAGCTTTCGGGTCTGGATCGTTCCAGGGGCCGCGCTACCAGGCCTACGCGGACGTATGCCAGGAAAAGGATCTAGGGGTCGAGACCTTTGAGTTGGAAGACCAGGCGGAAACGTGTGAGGCTGGGCTCGCCGGTGGACTCCGGCTTGCTGCTTTGCCGGCGGCCCGGCGGCCTGAGGCGGTCATCTGCGTCAATGATGTCCTCGCGCTCGGTGTGTCTCATGGACTTCGGCGGGCTGGACTGCGCGTTCCCGATGACGTCGCGGTAATCGGTTTCGACGGTATCATGGAGGGACAATGTGAGGACATCCCGCTGACAACAGTCTTGACTTCACCAAAAGCCCTGTGCCAGGAGGCTTTGGGCATACTGACACAACGGATTGCCGGGCATCGAGGGGAAGCGCCTCGGCAGATCACTATTCCTGTTGAATTCCTACCGGGTGGAACGGCGTGACGGTGCCGGCTGCCGCGATTTTTAGTGGCAGCACCGTGAAGATTAGAAAAACCAAAGGAGAAAGAACATGAAAAAGCAAACAGCTTTCACACTCATCGAACTGCTTGTCGTCATCGCTATCATTGCGATACTTGCCGCGATTTTATTTCCTGTATTCCAAAAGGTGCGCGAGAACGCCCGCCGTACCGCCTGCCTTTCCAACGAAAAGCAGCTTGGTCTTGCTTTTATCCAGTACACCCAGGACTCCGACGAAAAATACCCCTGCGGCTTCTACGTCGGGGGGCATTACGGCTCGGGGTGGGCCGGTCAAATCTACCCGATGGTCAAAAGCAGCGGTGTCTACAAATGTCCTGACGACTCAACCGTCTCCTTGTCAGGTGCTCCGCCCACTTCGTACATGTACAACCTCAACATTGGCGAGGGTACTCCTGATGCAACTTATCAAAATCATAGCATCAGCGCCCTCACGGCGGCAGATTTCGTCAGCCCGGCAAGTACCGTGCTGCTCTGCGAAAATTTTGGTTATCCCTATCCGGCAGATCTTTCCGTTCCAGGCGAATTCAAGTCGACCGCCGGCAATGGTGTCACGCATGGCGCGACCGGTCAGTACTATGAAACCGGGCTTATGGGAGGGCGCGACGTCAACAACGTAGGCTATGAGCATTACTGCGGGACGGGCTACGACGAGAACTGCTACAAAATCCTGGTCGGTGTCCACGCGGAAGGCTCCAATTTCGTTCTTGCGGACGGTCATGCCAAATGGCTGCGCGGCTCAGCGGTTTCCTCCGGTTTGAACGCGTCCAGCAATACGGCAGACCAGGGAACCGGCTGCAATGAAGGAACATGGGGCACGGCCTCCTGTCAGGCAGCGGGAGCCGATAACGGCAAGTTCGCCGCGACGTTCAGTGTCAAATAAAGCGCCGCGTGAATGACAGGCTCCGCAGGCTGATATTCTCCATATTGCCTGCGGAGCCTCAATTTTCGACATCTAAAGGTAACGTTTTATGGAGTGCCGACGTTTCATTTTCCGCATTGCTCTTGCGCTGACATCCTCTTTAACCCTTGCTGCCTGCGGCCATGCTGCGCCGGTCAGGGAGGCGGCAGGCGGCATGCAAGCTCCGCACGGGACTTATCACAGCTCATTTTCGAGCTTCATCACGCGGAGCGGATCACATCTCAAGGACGGCAGTCAGGACTTTCGTTTTATCGCGCTTGAACTCGGTGCGGTGCATCGAAATGAGTCGGATGTGCTGCCGGACGAAAGCGATCGGTGGCCGAATGCCTACGAGATTTCGGATCAGTTTCAGAGTGTTGTTCAGGCCGGTGGAACAGCAACGCGTCTTTATCCGCTCTCGTTTGGTGCAGATCCTCGCAGCAATCATGTGCTGGGGCTCGATAAGTACAACGAAACCGCTTTTCGCACCTTGGATAAAGTTCTGCAGGTCGCGAATAATGACCATGTGCGCGTCATTATTCCATTCATCGATCAATACAAATACTGGGGAGGCGTTCCGCAATTTTCCGCCTGGTCGGGCGTCTCAGACAAAGAATTCTATTCCAGCCCGCAGTGTCTTGAAAACTTCAAGCGCTTGATCCACTATGTGCTGAATCGCAGAAATACTTACACTGGCGTTCTGTACAAAGACGATAAAGCGATCCTTGCCTGGCAGCTTGGAAATGAACTCTGGTCCACAGTGCAATGGGAAGCCTCCACAGCCGCCTATATCAAAAGCATTGATCGGCACCATCTTGTGGCAGCCGGCGAACACAACAGCGTCAAAATGCTGGGTGATCCAAACGTCGATATTTTGGATGCCCATTTGTATCAGTATTGGTCCAAGAACCCGAATCTGGCCGGCATCTGCCACGATTTCAGGCAGAAGATCGGTGATAAAAAAGTGCTCATTGTCGGGGAATGCGGGATGGGCGACACGGCAAACATTGTTGCTCTGTACGATGAGGTTATCCAGGACGGCACAAGCGGCTGCATCTTGTGGAAGGCATTAGGCCACAACCGCAGCGGTGGGTTCCGATTTCACGCCGAAGAGGCAGGATATTCCAGTTATCACTGGCCGGGATTTGCAGCCACGGACAAGCCCGGGGATGCTAATCTGCTTAGGCAAACACAAGTCAAAGCCTATGAGATACGTAGATTGCCGCTGCCCCGGCTGCTTAAACCTTCTGCCCCGGCGCTGCTTCCTATTTCGAGCCCTAAGACTATCTACTGGCAGGGCGTGACCGGCGCAAACAGTTACGATATTCAGCGTACAAATACGGTGCGCGGTCCCTGGGAAACCCTGGCTGTTAATATTTCTGATGAGCGCGAATATCCCGAACCGGAGTTTGCGGACATGACTGCGGTGGCTGGGCAGAGCTACTATTACCGCTTGAGAGCCCGGAACTCTGCCGGGGTGTCGCCGTATTCAAGTCCTGCCGGTCCCGCTTGCCTTCCTTAGCAGCTTCCATGAAGAGATCAGCAGCCTTCTCGTTCATTGCGCTCGGGGTAGCTGTCAGTGTTGAGGGAAAATCTGTTTCTGTTCATGGTGGCTTTGTGGCGACAGATACTCCGTGGCGGTCAGGCTTTGAGTATGCCACGTTGGGGCGGTGAACATTTCTCCTACTTTTTGTTGCAATTTTCAGAAGAGGCAGATGTTTTAATGACCATTCTACGTCCAATATTATGTTATTCTGCAATATATCGCGCTAATTCTGTTGCAGGTCATTCCGGATTTTCTGCCAGCGCTCCGGGTGCTGGCTGACGGCCTCAGCAACTTGTTTGGCGGTGTAACGAGTAGATATAAAAGCTTCCTTGTTCAAGGCAAGGTCTATTATTGGGCGATGTCTACATGTTCCAACTGGCCGCCAATCCAACCGCCCATCAGCCCCCAAAAGTTCATGTTCAGGTCCGGCGCAAGCGGCTCCTCATGCCACCAGGCAAGCGCATGGCTCTCGGAGGCGCTCACCCCGTGCGTGAGGTCCAAGCCAAGGAGGTCTCCGCCGCCGTTGGCGAACACCGTAAGGACATCGCTGAGGCGGAACGGCAGCCGGGCCTCCTCGTCCGGCTCTAGCTCCCAGTCCTGATCCGACAAGTACCCGATGTCATTGACCGGCAGCGGTCCCATTGAGTTAGAAGAAAGATGTGTCCAGCCATTATGCAGTTCGCGGTAGAACTGCTGCAAGCCCGGCAGCAGGCAGGCCCAGATCTTTTCTTTGCCTTGCGGCATCTGATCGCCAAGCGGGGGCCAGCCACGGAAGAAGTAGTTTTTTTCTCCCCGACTGTAGACATAAAGCAGGCAAGGCGGCTGCTGATCTTTCAGCAGCAGGCAGACGCCCCGCACCTTGTGCTGCAAGAAGTCGTACACCTCCGGCAACAGGTCTTGGAACGGCTTCCACGGCTCAACCCAGCTTTTAGTTCCCGCGCTCTGTCGGCGCAGCATCTCGATCCATGCTTCCGGCACATGCATTTCATCCTGAACCTCGTCGGCGGAGGTCACTAAGACCGCATTACGTTCAAACTTTTGTACTTTGGCAAGCATGTCTTCTATCGGCGGCAAGCTCATGATGTTCCCTCAATGTTTCCTTAAGAGTCGTGGGCATTCTCAAAGAAAGGCCACAAAGTGATCGGGATCGATAGCATCGGTATATATGGCAATGGTTTTGGGACTAGACTTTGGATATAATTCTGCAACTTAGTCGTTAAGACCTGCGACTTTTGGATCATATTCTGCCCTGTTGTCGGGTCTGCCTCCATTTCCCCCGGTTTTCACTTTTTGTAATGTGTTCAATCCTCCCAATTCTTCGTCTGTTTTGAGGTGTTCGCGGACTTACTTATGACGTTTCCCCCGTGACATGCACCACAGGCAAAGCGAGTGTTTCTGCTGTCTAACCAGGCGGCTTATTCCCCGCCTGCGTGGAAAGCTGCGGCCACTTGATGACGGTGTATTTGGGGCCGGAAGAGATAAGCTGGCAATCGAGATCCGCTTCCATGCAAACAACTCGGCTGCTGATACTCGGCTGCTGATATTCGATGCGCCATCGGGCGTCTCAAGCAGGCCAGCCATGCACGGATGCGGCGTATCTACTTCGACGCCGATTTTGATGAGAATGTTTTCACGCTGCGGGGACGCTATGCCCATGAACGCGCAGATCAGGCGCATTCCACCGTCGAAAACGGAGTGCGGATGGAACGGGCGCTGCCGCTCTGGTCAGACCGGCTGGGACTGCAAGGCAAGGGAGATGTCATCGAGTTTCATCCCGATGGGCGGGTGGTTCCCGTCGAATACAAAAACGGACCGCGCCGGGAACGGCGGCATGATGATGTCCAGCTCTGCGCCCAAGCGTTCTGCCTCGAAGAAATGCTGAACGTGACAGTGGAGCAAGGCGCGGTTTTCTCGCTTCAAACGCATCGGCGGCGGGAGGTTGTCTTCAGTGACGATCTGCGTGACGAAACCCGGGATATTATTGATCAGGTCCGCGCCGTCCAGCAAAACCGAGGGCCGCTGCCCCCGGCACTGAACGACAAGCGCTGCCCGCAATGCTCTCTGCTGGACGCCTGTGTCCCGGCGACGGTGGCGGCGCGTCATGCCCGCTTGTCCCAGCAGCTCTATATGCTGCCGACTATGGAGTGAATGTTGGTTCGTAAAATGCTGGTTCGTAAAATGCTGGTTTGTAGAATGGGGCTGAGATGACACGAAAACTGCTCAATACGCTGTTTGTGATGACGCCCGATGCTTACGTGCGTCTGGACCACGATGCGCTGACAGAGAAGCTTAATATGGAACTCTCTGTATGAGTCCACGCAGGTGGACTTTGTGCTTTTGTTGCCGCGACTTCAGTCGCCCGACACGCCCTTTTTACAGCCCTTAGCTATCACAATAAATTCTTCTTGACCACAGTGCCAATCGGGGAGTCGCCGACTGTATAGCCGAATGCTTCGATCTCGGCCCGGAGAGCATCGGAGCGGGCGAAGTCTTTTGCCTTGCGGGCGTCGTCGCGCTGCTGTTTGAGGGCCATGACTTCGGACGGCAGCTCTCCATCGGCTTCCGCCTCAGTCGGGACAGTGTCGCGGGAGCGAGTCTCGATGTCCAGGCCAAGCACCGAATCAAACTCGCGCCACAGTCGGTAGGATTTCGCTTCATGTAAAGCCGCGACTGCACGGGGCAGGTTCAAGTCGTCTGAGATCGCATCAAAGATCGTCTGCTTTGCCTGCAAATATTCTTGGTCCGAAAGCCCGTCGTCCTCGCCGATGCGGGCTTTCATCTCGTAGATCTTGCCGAGTGCTTTTGTCGCCGCGTGAAGCGATTCCCAGGTCTTGACATTGAAGGCCAGTTCTGACCGATAATGAGCCGTGAGGCACAGGTACCGGTAAGCCAGCGGGTCGAAGCCTTCGTTAATCAGCCTTTGTACGGTCAAGAAGTCTCCTTTGGATTTGGACATCTTGCCGCCCTGCTCCGTCAGAAACGCGCCATGCACCCAGAACCGGGAGAACGTATGCCCGGTGGCGCACTCGCTCTGTGCGATTTCGTTGGTGTGATGAACAGGCACATGGTCGATTCCCCCGCAGTGGATATCCAGTGTCTGGCCGAGATATTTCATGCTCATCGCCGAGCACTCGATATGCCATCCGGGGTAGCCCCCGCCCCAGGGGGAAGGCCACTTCATGATGTGAGCCGGTTTGTTGGTGAACCACAAAATGAAGTCAGCGGGGTGACGTTTGCCGACATCGATGTTGACATCTTCGCGTGCTCCGGTCATCTGTCCGCCCAGGTTCAGTCCGGCCAGCTTGCCGTAGTCGGCATTTTTGGCCGTATCGAAGTAGACGCCTTCATTCGTCTCATAGGTATAGCCCTGTCCTTGAAGACGTTCGATCAAAGCGATCATCTCCGGGATATGATCTGTGGCACGCGGCGTGACTGTAGGCCGGATGATATTGAGCCGGGCCGAATCCTCGAAGAACGCGGCTTCGTAGAACTTCGCGATCTCCCAGGGTGATTTCTGCTCCCGCTCGGCCGCTTTTGCCATTTTGTCTTCCCCGGCGTCCGAGTCCGAAGTCATATGCCCGACATCGGTGATGTTCATCACATGATCGATCTTCCAGCCGTGCATTTGGATGGCCCGGTGCAGCAGGTCTTCGAAGATATAGGTACGCAGGTTGCCGATATGCGCGTAGTTGTAAACTGTGGGGCCGCAGCAGTACATTCGCGCCGTCGTTCCATCGGCAGGCGTAAAAACTTCTTTGCGGCGTGTCAGCGTATTATGTAAAACCAGGGGTGTCATGGGGTTATTATAGCACATCAAAACTCAGTCAAATGGTATACTAATCGGACAAATGCTTGCTGCATCTGGCTTTCAAACTGTCGATAGGAATTTTTGTGGAAGAGTACGTGGTGAAAGAGTCTCTGCTGACAGACCCGGAGCGACTGGCGGCGCTGGAAGAAACGGAGCTGCTGGACAGCCCGGCTGAATATGTCTTTGATCGCTTTACTCAGCTTGCCGGTCAACTGCTTCAAACTCCGATTGTCCTAGTTTCGCTGGTGACAGAAGAAAGGCAGTTCTTCAAAAGCAGTGTCGGTCCGTCGGAGGTTTTGCCGGAAAGTCGGGAAACGCCGCTTTCCCATTCGCTCTGCCGGTATGTCGTCGAAACCGCCAAGCCGTTTATCATCTTCGATACGCTCGATGATCCTGACCTGAGAGACACTCCGGTAGTCACCGAACTCGGCGTCCGTGCCTACGCCGGTATCCCGCTGGTAACCGCTGATGGTCACATTCTCGGCTCGTTCTGCGCGATTGACGTACAGCCGCACCAGTGGACAGAGGCCGAGCTGACTGTGCTCCGCACCCTTGCGGAAGCCGTGCAGACCGAGATCGAGCTGCGGACAGCTTTGATCCGGGCGCAGCAGCAGGCACAGAAGGCGGAGCAGGCGCGGCGTGAGACGGCTGCCCTGCTGGAGTCGACGGCGGAAGGGATCTACGGCATCGACCGGAACGGCATCTGCACGTTTTTGAACTCGTCGGCGGCCCGGATGCTCGGCTACACGGCAGACGAGGTTCTCGGCCGGAATGTCCACCAGCTTATCCATCACCATTACCCGGACGGTCGGGAGTACCCGCTTGAAGAGTGCGCGATTTCCCTCGCAGTCTCGCCCGGCATCGGCCAGCGTATCGAAGGAGACGTCTTCTGGCGCAGCGACGGCAGTAGCTTTCCCGTCAGTTTTTATGCCTCCCCGCTGCTCGAAAACGGCGTGTCCGTCGGGGCCGTCATTGCCTTCTCGGACATTACGACGCGCAGAGAAACCGAGGCACGGGTTCTGGCAGCGTGGGAACGGGACCGGCACGTGGCGGAAGCCCTGCAAAGAGCGATCCTGCCGGAAGTGCCTGAATATGCGTTTGCCGGTCTGGCGGTCGCGACCCGCTACCAGGCAGCCCGTCAGGAGGCGCGTGTCGGGGGTGACTTTTTCGATGCGTTCGCGGTCGACGAAGGCCGGATCGCCTTTGCCGTCGGCGACGCATCCGGCAAAGGTCTTGCCGCCGCCGTTCGGACTGCCGAAGCTAAGTTTGCCCTGCGGGCATTCCTGCGGGAAGACCCCGCGCCCGGCATGGCCCTGACTCGTCTCAACAACCTGCTCTGCGCTTCCCAGCGTCTGGAAGCCCGCGACGATGACACGTTCATTGTCATGACCCTAGCCGTCGTCGACATCGCTACCGGCAGCGCTCTGTTCGCGACCGCAGGCGCTGAGCCGCCGCTGATTTTGCGTGCCGACGGCAGCATAGACGAAGTACTCACCCGTGGCGTCCCGCTCGGCTTCCTCGCGCCTCAGCAGTACCCCGAAATGGAATACTTCTTTGACCCCGGCGAGACTCTTTTGCTTGCCACCGACGGCATCACCGAAGCCCGTCAGGGCCAAGACTTCCTCGGCTACGAAGGCATGGCCGCCTTGGCCGTCAGCCGCCACTCGTCGTCTGACGGCCCCGTGCCCGTTCAGGAGATCGCTCAGACCATCCTCGACGGAGCCCAGGAGTTCGCCGGTGGCAAGCTCCACGACGACGCCTGCCTCCTCCTCATCCGCCGCTTGTGATTGTGGTTAAGAAACCCCCAGACGAGATACCACGGAATAAATTCCGAGGCTCGGAAGTGCCCAGTGTCGAGGCGACACAAGATTTCCGACCAGCAGCCGAAGCGTCCTTTTCTTCCGTCCCCTGGACGGTGTGCTCTTCTAAGCCTCGGAATTTATTCCGTGGCTCCTTTGCATAGCATAAACTCTTATTTTATCTCTTGACTTTCCGCTTCAATCTCCGCCAGTGCTTCAGAAAGTTCATTGGGTGCACCTTGCGCGTGCTGCTCACCGTCACGCAGAGTCTCGTACAGCCGGGCGGCGATCACTGCGCCGAGCATCGGGCCTGTAACATAGATCCAATAATGGGTGAGTGCTGGGCCTCCTGCAAACAAGGCGGGGCCGAGAGAGCGGGCGGGGTTCATGGAGCCGCCGGTGATTGGGCCGCCGATGAGAACGTCGAACACGACAGTCAGGCCGATGGCGAGGCCGGGAACGGTGCTGCCGACACGACTGTCTGTGGCAACGGCGATGATGACGAGCATAAGCAGAAAAGTCAAAGTCACTTCGAGAGTGACGGCACGGGGCCAGGACACTGCCGGAACATGGGTTCCGTGTCCTCCTCCAAAGAGCAGCGTGACCAGCCCGGCGGCGCAGACGGCTCCGGCAAGCTGTGACGCCCAGTAAGGAAGCACGAAGTGCCAGGGGAAACGTCCGGCTGATGCAAAGCCGAGCGTGACGGCGGGGTTGAAATGGGCGGCGCTGATCGGACCGAGGGCGTAGATCATCGCCAGCACGGAGAGGCCGGAGACCCAGGCCGATGCCATCAGCCCGGCCTCGCCGCCGTGGAAATGACCGGTCGCAGACAGGGCGACCGGCGCGAACACGATGCCGAATGTCCCGGTAAACTCTGCCAGATACCGGCGCAGCATCGGGTGTGGCTTACGCGGGTCAGCAGTCACAGGATGATCCGCAGCAGGCGGTTCCGACCACCATCGGCAGCCGTGGCAGGCAGGTTTCTTTGGCAAGGCAGTCGGTATGCTTCGTCGTCAGGTTCAGGACAACAGCGCTGTCGGTGACAGTACAGCCTGCGACGGGATACTGCGAGATCACCGAGTCTTCGTACTCGATCTCGATGTCCAAATCTTCGTTCTCCGGCAGAACGTCTTTGGCAAGTGCCAGCACGTTCGCCATCTTGCCTGCTTCCAAACGATGGTCTGTGTCCGGTCCGAGCCATGCCTGAAGCTGACAGGTATCGATTGTATGCCGCTTGCCACCGCAGTCGATAAACCGTTTCTGAACATGAGCCACTTCCGTGACATGGAACGAGACCGGAACCGCGCTGCCGTTGGGGAGCACCAGATGGAACTGCTTGTCTCGATGGGCCATCAATAGGTATTTCAATTCGTTGAGCTTCATGATTTTCTCTTTCTTAATCGCCGCAGCACTCGCCGCGCCTGTTTTCCATGCTTGTCATTCCTAAATAAGCAACTAGGCTTGTGACTGCCCCTGTATTCACCGAACAGATCATGTTTTTGCCGCGACGCTCGACAGCAATCAGCCCGGCCAGTCGCAGCTCTTTGAGATGGAATGAGATCGTGGAAGTGATGCGCTCGGCTCCGGTGACATGGCAGCAGATTTCACCGACAGTCAGGCCCTCGACCGGCCTGACATCTCCGTTCTCTTCCAGGGCAACCGGACAGCAGCAGTCGCGCAGGAACTCGAAGATATGCAGGCGTGTCGGGTCGCCGAGTGCTTTGAACATCGCCGCAAAATCAGCCTGCTCAGTTTTGGGAGTTTCCATATTCATAATCGGGCTTTCTTATTTCTAAAAAATTATAATTCTAATAATATAGAAGCATTATAGCCTAATATTTTTATTCTGTCAACAGTACCGTGGGTATGAAACCCACGGCAGTTAAGTGCTGACGCCCTCCGGGCTACGGACTAGACTCTTCAGCCCGGAGGGCGTCAGCTTTTCATTGCCGTGGGTTTCATACCCACGGGGTTTTAGGGTCTCACTCCACGACGCCGACAAGGAGGCAAACATCGTCACGAGTGACACCGCTTGCAGCTACCGCATCGACTCCCGCGATCAGAGCACTCGTCAAATGCTCGGCTATGGATGCTGCGCTGTCGGCTTCTGCGGGAACGACAAACTCTTGCAGCAATGCCGCGACACCTTCGACGCCCAGCATCTCCCGGCGCGTCTTACCCACTTCCGTCAGACCATCCGTAAAGACGGCTAGTATGTCTCCAGGGTTAAGTGAGATGGTCTGCTCGTCGAAAGCCGCGCCTTCGAACGAGCCCAGAACCGGACCTGTCGGAGCAAGAAATTCTATACCGCCCGCTGACTGCCGCACCAGCGCGGGCTCCTGTCCGCAGTTGACATAAGACAAGGTACCCGCACCACTGTCATAGCACCCGACAAACAGCGTGGCGAAACCCGTCAACAGTCCCTGCTCGGCCAAAAGCCTGTTCAGCCCGTCCAGTGCGCCTGACAGCGTTTGGGCACGGTAGAGGAAGGCACGCAGCATATTTCGCACGGTCGCGACTTGCGTCGCCGCCGCCAGGCCCTTGCCGGAGAGGTCCCCGACAATGAGCGCCGTGCATCCTTTGTCGATGGGAAAGACATCGTAGAAGTCCCCGCCGACTCCTGCCTCATCCAGAGCTGCTTCGTAATACTTGGTCAGTGACATTCCAGGGATGTGCTCAGGAACGGCGGGTGTCAGTGCGGCCTGGAGCTGGGCCGCAATGTTGCGTTCCCGCTCGGCCAGGCGTTCACGCTCCTTGTCCAGCGCTTTGCGTTCGCTGATGTCGGAAAATGTCACGACACCGCCGCGTACTGTCCCATCTTCGAGGATCGGCGCGGCGCTGTAAGCGACTGGGAACGAGGTGCCGTCGGTACGCCAGAAGACATCGTCCTCTACGTGGGCGCTTTCCCCGCTGCGAAGGGCATGGTAGATCGGGCATTCATTTTCGGGATAGTGCGTTCCATCGGAGTGCGTGTGATGGATCAATACGTGCCCGCTGCGCCCGATGAGCTGGGCCTGCGCGAAGCCAAGCATACGGGCGGCGGCATGGTTGACAAACGTGAAGCGGCCTTGCAGGTCAATGCCATAAATACCGTCGCCCGTGGATTCCAGCAGCAGGCGGTAGCGCTCCTCCGACTGACGCAGTGCCTCTTCGCCTCGCCTCCGCTCGGTGACATTCTGAAAAAATACGGAGAGACCGTCTGTAGAAGGATAAGCACGCACCTCAAACCAGGTAGAAAGCGGCGGATAGAACTCCTCAAAGGTGACCGGTACCCCGTTGGACAGGGCACGTCGATACTCTTGGTCGAACGTGGAACCGCTGCCATCGGGAAAAGCATCCCAAATATTCTGCCCCAGCAGCTCCTCACGCGTCCTGAAAAGTACCCGTTCCGCTTGAGCATTAACGTAAGTAAAACGAAATTGCCTATCCAGAGCGAAGAAGGCGTCGGCAATTCGTTCGAGCGTACTGGCCATGCGCTCGTGAGCTTCACGTCGTTCCTCAGCCTCGCGCATCAGGGCATGTTCCTGGCGAATCACTTCGACCATCAGCCATGTCCGCTCTACGACCGTTTGAAGCAGCTCTATTTCTTCCGGCTTCCAGTGCCGGGGCACACTGCTATGCGCCCCGATGCAGGATACCAAGCGGTCAGAATGCACCACCGGTACCGACGCATGAGCACGGATACCAACCGCTTCGTAAGCAGCAATGCTTTCCGCGGGTACCTGATCCCTGTCAGCACGGACATCGTCCACGACAACGGTGCGCCCTGCCGCATAAGCGGCGACGACGGTTGCGCCGAACGCAGAGATCGGAAAGACGCCTGCCATACTCACGACTGAATCGTCGGCCCGGTAGTCCGGCTGAGATGTGCCCCTATCCGCCTCGACATCGATGTCGACGAAAACGCAGCGTGAAACACCCAGGAACACCCCCAGCGAATTCACGGCGTCTGCAATCACTTCCTCTGGATCTGTCAGACGCCGCGCCCGCTCTGCGAGTTCGGCAAGGAACCGTTCACGCTGCCTGCGCTGGATTTGTTCTGTGATGTCGTGGAAGAAGACCGATATGCCATTTTGCGATGGAAAACCACGCACCTCGAACCAGGCGGAAAGGGGCGGGAAGAACTCCTCAAACGCGACTGTGACCTGCTCGACCGCAACGCGGCGATATTCCCGCTCAAACGTGGAGCCGATGGCTTCCGGGAACTGCTCCCAAATGTTTTTGCCCAGCAGGCTGGCCCGAGTGCGAAAAAGGACCCGCTCCGCCTCGGAATTGACATAAGTGAAGCGCCACTCACTGTCCAGAGCAAAGAAAGCATCAGTAATGCTCTCCAGGATGCGGACGGCGATGCGGCTGGTAGAGTCCTGATCCTCATTCCCCATCAGGGCATCAAAAATGTTGACTGCATCTTCCAAATATTTTTCTCATACCCTCGATGATTTAGGCGCGGCAATTTAAGCTCAGTTCCGGCAGTTACCAGATAGAAGGTGACGCGATGCGATCCTGTTCGGCTACGACTGTGGTGCCGAATGAGCCGGTCAGCAGGTAAACGCGGTCAGCAGTCTGAAGCATCATCTTCATGCCATGTCCCAGCGTTCCTGCTGTCGTAAATCCCTTTTCCAGCGTGGCACGCGGCAGATGGGTCACGTCGATCCCTTGCCCTCGATCCTCCACCCATACCTGAACCACATTGTCACCGTTGCCGCAGACCTGCGCCCGTCCTTCCCCTGCATGGACTACGGCGTTCATGGCTGCCTCAGACGCTGCCGTGACCAGGTCCTGCCAGCGTTCATTGGTAAAGCCCTGAGCAATGGCTGTATCCTGCGCTTTGTGCCGAAGCTCCCACAGGCCTGATGTCTGAGAAAGTGGGATCCATTCACTTCGGGGCCAGAGGCGATCGGGAAGATCAGTGTGCTCGAAGCATAAATGGAGTCTGTTCTCCGTGACACTGGCGAGTACATCCCGTAAAAATAGCCGCTGCTGGGATGCTGCAATATTGTGCGCTTCCTCAGCCTTTTTTCGCTCTGTAATATCGCGGCAGCTTGAAAACAGCAGCGCCTTCCCGCTGACATTCAGGCGGCTGACACTGGCTTCAATGGGCAGGCTTGATCCGTCAGCCCGGCGCTGAAGCGACTCGAACGGCGGCAGCCTTTCCCCATCGGCTCGCAGGAACAGGGCGCGAAACTGCGTATCGTCGTAATTGGGATCGATGTCCAGGGGCCGCATATGCTGAAACTGCTCTGCCGAATAGCCGAGGCTCTGGCAGGCGGTTTCGTTGACATAGACAAAGTGTCCTTCGACATCCATCAAAAAGAAAGCATCATTGGCATGGTCGCTGAGAAACTGGAACTGATGCAGCACCTGTTCGGCAGCTTTGCGCTTGCTGATGTCCCGGTAGAAGATATTGATGCCGTCTTCAGAAGGGTATGCGTCGTTTTCCAGCCAGACATCATACGGACCTGAGACGTAACGATGTTCGAAATGCGCGGCTTCTCGCGTTTCCATGACATAGCGGTAATGACGCTCCAACTCGGTGCCGACGGCCCCGGGCCACTCGTCCCAATGGATCTTCCCGACAAACTCTTCCAGCGGCTTCTGGTTGATGCGGCAGGCTTCAGGGTTCGCGTAAACGATGCGCCAGTCCCGGTCTAAGGCGACAAACGCATCTGTAATGTTTTCCAGGATGTCTGCCGCCCGCAGATGCATCTGCACTGCCGCACTTTGGAGCGAATCAGGGTCAGTCAAATTGGTAGAAAGGTCGGACGCCATGAAATCAAGTCTCGTCTTGCATTAACAATACGGCATTATACCCACCGACTGGTATTATAAAAATGTGAGTTCAATGCAGTCATGTAATCGAATTTGCGTTTCTACTCAAGTTTCTTCGCCTCTGCCGGCTGCATTCAGTTCGCCTTCGATCTGGCGTGCAAGGTCGGTGATGAATTCGGCCACTCCAATCGGAGTGGAAACATTTCTCAGGGCATACTCTACAGTAAGGGCTTGCTTCTTGCGGCAGAGCAGTAATCCAATGCTGATCGCATCGTTTTCGTGCCGCAGCGTATCGTCTACGGCGGCCAGGTAGAAGTTCATTTTGCCGACGAACTCCGGCTGAAAGGCGACTGCTTTGAGATCGATCACAACATAACAGCGCAGCTTGAGATGGTAAAAGAGCAGGTTCAGGTAGTAATCCTGGCCGTCTACCTCCAAAGGATACTGACTGCCGACAAACGCAAAGCCGGCCCCAAGTTCCAGGAGAAAACGGCGGATATGTTCCAGCAGCCCGCGCTCTACGTCGCGCTCGTGCGCGTCACTACTCAATGTCAGAAAATCGAAGTTGTAAGGATCTTTCAAGATTTGCCTGGCTAAATCGGATTGCAGCGGGGGCAGTGTGCGGTCGAAATTGGTCTGTGCCTGGCCCTGACGCTCATACAGATTGGTTTCAATCTGGTGTTCCAGAATGGAGCGACTCCAGCCATGCGCGTGTGCAGCCTGCATATACCAAAGCCGCTGGTCTGCGTCTTTCACCCGGTCCATCAGCCGCAGATGGTGGCCCCACGGCAGCGGTGAATTGTGCAACAACTGTTGCACAATTTCAGGATCGGAATAGGCTTCCGCAAAGGCACGCATATACTTGATATTGCGCGGCGAAAATCCGTCTACTCCTGGAAACGCCGCTTTCAGGTCTGCGGCCAGACGGTCCACTACTTTTGCACCCCAGCCGTTCTGGGCCTGACGTACCAAAACGCCATGACCAATTTGCCAGTATAGCCAGACCACTTCGCGGCTGACACTAAGAGCGGCCTTCACCTGCGCGGTCTTGATACGCCCTTTAATATCAGCTAAGAAGTCGGCGTATCCCTCAAAGCCCTTTGGTGCTACGTCTGATCCTGGGTCGAGTTCTTCCTTGCTCATGCTGTTTCTCCTAAATGACACCTTTGCGCCGATTCTTATCCTTACTTCTTCAGCGGACGGATCGGCTCCCCCAGTGGCTGATAGAGCGCAGTATAGCTCTCCCATGCCCCTTTTTGATATAAATCATTGCGTATCCAAAAATAGATGTCTGTGCCGTCACAATTTTGCATCTTCCCGCACTAGTGAACACGATCATTCGTGCCTGATGTATTCTTGGTTCGTTTCGATTCCATATCTGTTCGAATAAAATGTCCGCTTACTCTTCCTCATTCCGCAAGGCTCTACCTGCGCTGCACCGGTGTCTCTGCTGACGGCAAGGTAGGTTCATAATCCGTATAGTGTGGCCGCGCGGCTGTTAATTTTCGCGCCCCATGCCTCATATCTTAATTCCGTGATTTGCCAACGAGCATATCAGTTAAATCCTGTTCTTGGTTATTGCTGGGTTTCAAATAAATTACGCAGAGATGGTCACAGTCCGCCGGATCAAGTTGATGTGTCTGGCACCACATTTCTACTGCTTCTAGTGCTTTCTTTTCGACGATTTGCGGCCTTACTATGGCTTTCTGTTCAGTGGCATCACATTGAAGAAATTTGAGAGTTTCGTCATCGGTGAATGGCATGAATTTTTGACTGTCTACGGCGTATAGCAAGAGATAAGGCTTACCATCATGCCTCAACAAGACAAAGACGAGTGGCTCGTGATGTGTTGTATTCTTTGCGCTAAGAATGGTGATTGGTAAATCTGTCGCCTTTTGAGCATTACGTTCCAATACAGAACGGTGCGTCAAATCAGAATTAGGTTCCTCCTGAAGCCCCTCTTCCGGCAATGTCAGATCGGCGGGCATTGAAATTATGTCCTCTGGACGGGCTAACAGGATTTCAACGGGGATAGCCCAGTCGGCGACATTGGGGAGGATATTGCCTCCAACTATTCCCTGAGAGTTATCGTGTCTTTCATGCAGTTTCTTGATCCTTCGGGCGATGTTTGTTGCGACTTGAGTTTTCTGGTCATGTAATGCAGGCTCAAAAGTATAAAGGTGGACAATGCGATCACGTTCTACCGTCATGCGTAGAACACGCCCGGCCCGTTGAAACAGTTCATCCGCCCCCAGAGGCAGATCATAGTTAATGACAACACAGGCGTCCTGCATATTGATGCCAACTCCATCGATGTCTGTACAAATCAGCACGTCGGTCTCCTGGGTCTCTGTAATGCCTTTGGCATCGCTGGATCGTGGGCAAAAATGTTCGATAACATCTTTGCGGTGGTCCAGCGATTTTAGATGACAACCGTTTTCTTCTCTTTGAACGGTGCAGCCGACATGGATGTCTACATTTGTTTGTGTCAGCGTTTCAAGCAAATAAACCGCTGTGGTGTATCTCTTCACAAAGATGACGACTTTGTGTTTCTGCCGGGCATGCAACGTCAGGACATGCTTCAATCGCATAAACTTATCGTCTTCCTCTGGGCGCATCTTCTCCAATTCACGGAGAAGGGGGATCAAGACTTTCTTCCTCTTCTCCTGACTTATCTTGAAGTCTGCTTTATGATTAAGTAAAAATCCCTCCGTGTCTTCATCAGGATCGTTTTCAAGGCTGGCTTCGTCTGAAATGGGAAAAAGCTCCGTCATTTCCAGTTGAGCCTTTGATGCTGGTGTTCGCTTTTTGTCCGGTCTTTCGCTGCACGACCGTGCGGCATACTTAAAGGCGGCCGGTGAACTGAGCCAGGCTTGAATGGCGGTATTTTGCACCGCATCAGCCACGCTAGATTCATCCCGCTTTGTCTCTTCGTTGTAGAAATCCACAGGCATTGGTTTTGCCTCAAACACATGTTCGGCAAAGGCAGCTTGGATTTCCTTCTGAAGAAACAATGGAAACTCTTCACGGTACAGGATTATTTTGCTTGGAAGGTACTGTCTGGAAGGTGTTCCTTCCATCGCAATGAAAATGCGCCCATCCTCCTCCACATCCCCACGCTGTGAGGCTATTGTTAATAAATGCAACATTCCTAGGATGGTTACGACCGGCTGTTCTGCCAATTGACCCAGGCGTTCAATTTCCCAGTGGCTGGTGTTGCCGGGGAATCCGTGGATGTGCTATGAAAAATACTGTGAGTAGGGCCAGGTAAAAGGTGAAGAAGGCTATTGATGTCCTGCCGATCCGTGCCATAAGGTGTTGCCGTTAGCAGTAACAGTTTTGTCCCGTTTTTGACCGCCTGCTCAATGCGCTCTTTGACAAGGTTGCGTTTTGTTTCGCCCCTGGATCGATTGCGCCTGCGTAACGAAACGTCCTTTTGCAATATCTTCCGGTAGCGATGGGCCTCGTCAATCACGAGAATTGTCGTTGCATCGCAGTCTTCGAGTTGCTTGAGAAGATGAGTAATTTGGTGGTTCCGGCCATTGGATTCTTGTTTGAATAGGAGGCCATTGTCAAAATAGTTGTATTTCAAGTATCTACTGCTAAGTTCGTCGTCCCACTTGTCTTTAATACTCTTGGGCGCGAGGACGATGATTCGCTTGTCAAGATAAGGCTCGGTGAATCGGCGTACCGTCTCCGCTCCAATCACCGTTTTCCCCAGCCCTGTTGCGATCAAGAGCAGTGCTCCGTGGTAGTCACGTATTTGCCGAACGGCGCGGGCGACAATCGCCGCTTGATAATACGTCGGGGTTTTCCCCTTCGGCCCGACCTGGAAACTCTCACGCCCGTACCAGTAGTAAAGGGTTTTAAGGTAAGCATCAAACGGGTCGGCCATTCCCTGCCAAGTCTTCAGACAGTCATACAGCGTCTGCAAAAGATCAACGGACTTGGCGAGGGTCTCCTCGTAAAACTCCGTATACATTTTGATTTCGTCTGCATCCCGCGAGAGGCAAGCCTGTTCCTCGTTTCCAGTCGCGTCTAGCCCTGGCCTAGTGTAGTTTGCAGACCCGCTCCACACGCACTTATCATCCATGACATAAAATTTGCAGTGGAACCTGTGGCTGTTTTGAGTCTCCCACGCCCCACGGATGACAAACTGCCCACGATCGATTCGATAAATGAGGTCTTCCACTGCATCGCAAAGGGGGACAGATGTTCGGCCCAGCTCCTCAAGAACTTCCTGGACAAGGCGTACCAGGGTCGCGGTCACGTTTTGCCCCTCGCCTCGGCTGACCAGGATGTGAAGCCGTACCTCTGTGCCAATCGAGGCGCGGCTCAGCTCGTATCCATTGATGCGGAAATAGCCGCTCGCAATTCGAATCGTGTGTTTCGCTTCGGGGAAATAAGCCTCCACAAAACGCAACCCGATCCCGCGTCCAACGCCGGAAAGCGGCTTGCCGTCCTGTCTCAAGTGGAGTTTGCCTGTAAAAACCATTGTTGTTGCCCTGAGAAAACGTAATATGCACGCCTTAGCATCATATCTAGGAAAACTACGAACACGCAATTTGTCCAGCCAGCGGACTCGACGCCCATGACTTACTACAAATCCTTCGAAAAATCCTTCGAACTCAGAAGCGATTTGGCCTCTACCGCATATCCATTTCCTCAAAAGAATTCCAACAGCAGAAATTACAACTTCCGGCTTATTCAGAAATGAGTCGATAGCTGATCTTCGCTGTTTGGCGTCCCTTCCGCTTTCGGGTTGGGCTTTACTTCTTCAATGGTCGGATTGGTTCGCCCAGCGGCTGGTACAGGGCGGTGTAGCTTTCCCATGCGCCTTTTTGGTAGAGATCATGGAAGAACAAATACTGCTGGGCCCAGCCGGCCATAGGACCGAAGCGGGCGCGGAGATCGTCGCCGATGCGGGCGTAGGTGGCTTTGGTGAGGGATTTGGTCGGCAGCGTGTCGGCGAGATAGGTGCGCTGGGAAATCTTGCGGATGTGGGTGTCGACGGGAATGGCTTCGTCTTTGTCCAGGGAGAATAAACAAACGCAGTCAGCGATTTTTTCGCCGACACCGGGGAGGGTCATCAGTGCCGCTTTCGCCTCGGCATAAGGACGGTCACGCAGGCCCAACAGCCAGCCCGCGCCGCCGTGCGCCATGACTGCTTGAGCAGTCTCTTTGACATACGCAGCGCGGTAGCCGAGGCCAAGCCAGGTGAGATGGGGAAGAGAGGCTTCCGCCAGACGGTGGACGGGAGGGAACGCGGAGTGTGTCAGACCGGCCACTTCAACGGGATACGCATCGCCGTATTCCCGGCAGAGGGCGGCGATTGTCCGGCGAATGCGGTACAGCGGGGCTGCTGACGTACAGATAAAGGAAAAAAGACACTCGACCGGGTCTTGACGGATGACGCGCAGACCGGCGAACTCAGCCAGTGCGGGCCTTATATGAGAATCCGCTTCGATAAACTCACGCGACAGAGACGGCAGATCGACATCCAGCCGAAAATAATCCCGCACCAGTGTCAAATCGCGGGGCTTCGGGCTGGTCTCGTAAAAGACCGCTTCATCATCCTGCCAGAGCCGAACAAGCTGATGCTCTGCCCTGCCGGTCTGGGAATCGGTCGTCGAGAGCAGGCACGACCACCAGCCTTCTTTATCCAGACGCCATCGAAAGGTCTGGCCGCAGATCACCGTGTAGGCAATGTGGAATTCATCAATCGGACAGAGAAACGTGGAATACGCCATACCCTATTTTACGTCATCGGCAGAGTGTTGTCAAACAGACAACTTATCGCTTTTGCAGTGCTGCTGCCTCAGAAGCGATCTCCAATTGAAGCTCGGGCGTTCCGCCATCGCTCAGTATCCAGGCCGCGGACAAACCTGACTGAGCCAGCACCCATTGCAGCAGCCGTTTCGGCTCCAGGCCTGCTGTTTCTGAAACCACGGCCAGACGCCGTGCCAGTCTGCTCGGCGCTGCCGCCGTTTCGCGGTCTGGATTGGAAAACAAGTTGGCGTAGTCAAACCCGCGCTCCCCGCCAAGACGTTTAGGGTCAATTGCCAGCCAGCCGCGCTCACCGAAATCCAGAATATTGCCGTGATGAATGTCGCCGTGCAGCACGACGACGTCCTGCGGCGCTGCCAGAAGCGCATCGGCTGCTGACGCACAGAGGGAAAGAACGCCGCCATATTGTGCGGCAGCAGGAGCAAGCTCTCGGAACCACTGACTGAGCGGAATAACAGACGGTGCTGGGCGGCTGCGAGGGCGATGAATCTGGGCGACCACCCCGCAAATGATCCGGCAGGCGTCGTCATCCCTGCCGCTGTGGGCCATCGTGGCTAGTGACGCTGTCCCTTCAGCCCGCTCCATCAGCAGCGCGTCACCCTCATGTGCCAGCACTTGGGCTGCGCCGATGCCGTCCCACCAGGGCATCAGCCCGCCGCCGAACTTTTCTTCGGCTTCCACGGCGATCTTGAGCATGGCCGGCACCCCCGCACGGCGCACCGGCAAAAGGTCACTTGTAGGTGTCGTAATCGGTTCGCCATCAGGTATTAGCTGCCAGCGCGTAAGATAATCCTGGAATATATCGGCATCTTTCAGCGGACTTCCGCCCGCAGGCCGGAGATATTCGGCTCGATTGGGCCGGCCCCGCCGTCGTTATGGTCCCGCAGATGCATCTCACGCAGGCCTGGCATTTCCGCCATCGCATCGTCCTGGGGGGCGTAGCCCACAAGCTTGCGGGCCTGTGAGATGTCCAAACGCTTGAAACGGTTGTCGCTCAAACCATGGAGAATGGCAAATGGCAAGTTATCAGTGTCGATGCACTGCTCGATAAGATGGACCAGATCACGCTTCGAGACGAAATCATCCAGCCAGTCAAGACCATTCTGGTCCTGGACCGCTTCCGGCGACTGGAATGCCCCAATGCGGACCGCGATTGCACTAACTCCTTCTTTTTCCGCCATGTACCGTGCCAGCGCCTCGCCGAAGCATTTGGACACCCCGTATAGATCGCCGGGGTTCACGGGATCGTCCGCCTTGACCTGAACATCAGCCGGATAGCCGCTTACCGCATGAATGGACGATGCATAGATCACCCGGCGCACTCCTGCCGCTTTCGCGGCTGCGAAAACATTGTACGTGCCGATAATATTTGTTTCCAGCAGATCTTGCCATAGTGCCCCGCCGCTGGGGTTCCCCGCCAGGTGAACTACGGTATCGACGCCCACGCAGACTTCTTTCAGCCGATCTAAGTCCGCCAAATTTGCCTGAACGACTTCACCCCATGGATCAATATCCGAGATCTTCTCTTCGTCGCCGCGCACCATCAGACGAAGATCATATCTTGCGTGTGCCTGCTCCGCAAAATACGACCCGATTCCACCCGCCGCTCCCGTTACAAGAACCCGCCGTGTCTTTGTTTTCGCTTCCATGGCATTCTTGTTCCCCGGCAAAACAAAGACAAAAACGCGGCGGGCAGTAAGTTGTTCCGCACTGTCTTTCTCCTATTTGCTGCCGCGCAGAAACGGGTTGAAGAGATCCTCACCGTCGGCACAGAAGGCGGGCGCACCTGAGCTGGAAAAAGGGCCGATCCCGAAGCTGTTCCGCAGCCGCGCCTGATGCTGGTCCCATGCGCCTTCGAGGAAACGAGTCATTCGGTCTTTGAAGACGCTTACGCCGAACCGGGCGGCGTATCTTTGCAGGACTTCCGGGGCGAACTCCGTGTTCGAGACGGTCATCAGCGCGGCGGCCAGCGAATCCGCTGTCTGGGATTGAAATAAGAGGCCGGTTTGGCCGTCTATCACTGTTTCGAGCGCACCGCCTGCAGCAAAGGCAACCACCGGGCGACCGCTTGCCATGCATTCCAGCGGGGTCATGCCGAAATCTTCTTCGCCGGGCACGATCAATGCCCGGCAACGCGCATACTCATCGGCGACTTCCTGATCGGTGAGGCGTCCTGAAAATGTAATGGTCGGTCCGGCGAGACGTTTGAGACCGGCCATGTCCGGTCCTGTGCCGACAACCCGCAGCGGGACTTGAAGCCGGTTGCAGGCTTCCACGGCCAAGTCAATGCGCTTGTAGCCGACCAGCCGTGAGACGACTAAAAAATGATTGCCGACTTCGCGCGGACTGATTGGGGAGTAATGCTCTGTTTCGATAGGCGGGGGAATCACAGCGGCGACATCGCGCCGGTAGTATTTCCGAATTCGCTGGGCGACGTTGTAAGAGTTTGCGACATAATAATCCGGGCGCTGAGCACTCTCGATGTCCCAGGAGCGAAGCCGGCCAAGCACTCCGCCCAGCAGCAAAGACATGAGACGTCCGCGCCGGCTTTGCGAGAGATACTCCCGCTGCCGCCAGGCAAATCGGGCAGGCGTGTGACAGTAGCAGACATGGCAGGTTTCCGGCGGGGTAATGACTCCTTTGGCAAAGCTGCTGGAGCTGCTCAGGACAAGGTCGCAGCCGCGAAAGTCAAAATGCTCGAAGGCCGTGGGATACAGCGGCAGGGCGAGCTTATGCATGCACTGAGAAGACAGCGGCCAGCGCTGCAAAAACGAGGTCGTGATGGGAATGTCCTGAAAATAGGCGAGTGTCGCCTTCGCATCATAGACAGAGGTGAACAGCGAGGCTGCTGGAAACAAGCTGTGCAGTGTCGCGGCCACGCGCTCGGCCCCTCCGGCTTGTGCCAGATAGTCGTGT
Organism: Janthinobacterium lividum; assembly: GCA_050954545.1. Classification (GTDB taxonomy): domain Bacteria; phylum Armatimonadota; class Armatimonadia; order Armatimonadales; family Capsulimonadaceae; genus JANXMY01. Next base: position 31,207 of record JBPBQB010000049.1, read on the forward strand.
ACGACAGCCACTTTCATCCGTGAGGCCATGATTAACTTCCCTGTTTGTGTATTTCCCGGCTCTGCCGGGAAGACGAATTCTTTGCTGCCTCTCTTCAGTGCATAGATCATGCCAAGCGGCCATTTTATTCTTTTTTGTTGAAATTTATTTTTTATAGCGACTTGGCATTAATATTGCAGGAGAGACAAGAACAGTTTTCTGTCAAATGGTTTCTGTCAAACATGGAAGTAATGACGGCTATGGTTCTCGCGCACAAAAATCTCTCCGGCTGCCTGCCCTGCTGGGAACGTCTGGAACGGGTCGGCTGGAAAACCAGCCTGGCTTTTGAGAGCTACGGCACCGGGTTCGGCATCCGCACCAATGACCCGGCACTCGGGATACGAATCGCCGGTCTGCTGCCTCCGAATGCCGTGCTTTCCTCTTCACCTCTTGCCGTTCTCTACTCTCTAAGCATCGCTCACAACTGCCACCGGCTGTACCGAGGTATCGAACAAATCGCCCGAGCGCATCACCTGGAAGACGTGCTGACGGCACTGGAATCAGACCTGCACGGTCAGATCGCGGAGCGGGCGCAGGGCAGTCTGTTTGTCCACGCCGGCGTTGTCGGCTGGCAGGGCGCGGCCATTGTCATCCCCGGCCGCAGCTTCAGCGGGAAGACCAGCCTGACGGCGGCTCTGATCCGTGCCGGGGCCGAATATTTGTCGGACGAATACGCGATCTTTGATACCCTAGGTCGTGTCCATCCATATCCCAAACTTTTGTCTTTTCGCGATGCTGCTGGTCAGCCGCTGGAAAAGTGCTCCGCCGAGTCGCTTGGCGGTCAGACCGGCACCAAGCCCCTTCCCATCGGCCTGATTCTGGACACGAAGTACGAGTCAGGCGCGTGCTGGCAGCCCCATCCGATGACACCGGGCGCTTCGCTGCTGACGCTGCTGGGCAGCACGGTTCAAGTTCGGCATCAGCCTCAATGGGCATTGGAGATTTTGCAGCAAGCCGTCTCGGGTGCGGTGGGAGTAAAAAGCAAGCGTGGCGAAGCGGATGAAGCCGCAGCCTGGGTGCTTGGGTCACAGCAAGCCGTTAAAGGAGTAACATGAACAAGCACGGAACGCGGTCTATCTTCAATTTTCTCTCGTGCTCAGTCTTTGGCGTCGTCTTCACGACGGCTTTAGGCGGGGCAGCAGTGCAGGCGCAAAGCATACGGCTGACGTCGGCCCCGCCGGGGCAGACTGCCGCGATAACAGATGCCTACCCAACCGGCAATGCTCTGAATTTCATTTCTGGGCCGTTTACAGTCGACGCGGGAAGCAATACTGTCACTTACATGGCCTCGAAAGTGGCTGTCGGTTCGCCCTCGTTCGAGAGTTTCAATGACTATGACGGCAGCCTGGATTTTCCGGTGCCGACACAGCTTGTCGCGACGTTTGATGGCACCGAACCTACTGGCCCGCTGGAAATCCGTTTTGGCTTGGGTGTCAGCGCCTTCGGCATCAACGCCGAAAGCGAGGCATCTGTTCTGACGGTATTTTCGTTCGCTGTCTATAATGGCACCACTCTGCTCGGACTGTATACACTTCCAACCGTTGACCAGACCCAGGGAAACTCAAAATCTGTTTTCCTGGGAGCGCAGGCGACGGGCGGAAATCTTATCACCCGCATCGACATCAGCAGCGGCACGAACGACTTTTATGTCGGTCCGCTCTCGATTTACAGTGCCGCCGTCCCTGAAGCCTCGACGCTGGTGTCGTTCAGCCTGCTTCTTAGCTTGGGACTTGTCATCGTGGGAGCAGCAAGGAAAAAAGCATGAAGCCACTGGCAAGATACGAAGACTTGGTTGTCCAGGAAATCGGCGAGGAAACGATCATTTATGACGAGCGTCGTCACCATGCACACTGCTTGAACCTGACCGCCGGACTGATCTGGAGCCACTGTGACGGTCAGCGAACAATCGCCGATCTGACTCTTATCGTGCGAAACAAGACCGCTGCGCCCGTGACGGAAGACATGATCTGGCTGGCACTGGATCGTCTGGAACGCGAACATCTGCTGCAAGAAAAGCTGGTGCGCCTGGAAAACGCGGTGTGGATTACCCGGCGCGAGGTGCTGCGGAAAGCGGCTCTCGTCGGCGGTCTGACTCTTTTCATTCCCATAATCCAGAGCATGGTCGCGCCGACGCCGGCGATGGCGATGTCCATCGGCTGCGCCAAGCTCGGCTAGGTTTACAGCGCGACGCGCCCCTGCTGCCCTGGGCTGGTGGCGCTGCGCGGCAGATGTATTGCCCCGTGACATCAAGTGACACGGAACTTCGCGGGATTGTCCAAGCTGCATTCCTGCGACGGCCTCTGGCGGAGCTGCTTGATGCCTGCGGAGCGGCAGCGCTGGACTTGATTGTCCTGAAGGGGGCCGCGCTGGCAGAAACGGTCTATCCACGTCCCAGTCTGCGCCCGTTCGGCGACATCGATGTCTTGATACGCCTTGAAGATGCGTCCCGCGTGTTTGCCCTGCTCTCTAAGCTCGGGTACGTAGTCGAGGCAGCAGCCTGGAAAGACTTAGTCAGTGGTCGAGGCTGTGAAGCGAACTTTTTCCGGAGCACAGAGCGTGGGGTAGTCGTGATTGAAGTGCATACAGACCTGCTGAACAATGCGCTGTTTCAGGGCCTGGTATCTCTTGACCACGCTGGCCTTTGGCAGCGTTCCCGACCGGCCTGTCTGGCAGGCACAGGTGGATGGGTTCTCGGACCGGAAGACCAGCTTTTGCATCTCTGCCTGCATCTTGCTTGTCACTATTTCGCGGCTCCAAATTCCCTCGAAGACATTGTGCAAATTTGCATCGTTCAGTCAGTTGACTGGCCTCTATTTCTCACCCTCTGCCGGAAAGCCAACGCTGTCACAATCGGCTACTGCGGCCTCTTCGCGGCTTTGACCAGAGGCGGCGCATCCGTGCCGCCGTTCGTGCTGGAATCTCTTGCTCCGCGCTCCCATCGACGTACTCTGGAAAACTTAGTGACACCACGCAGTGGTGAAGTGCAGAGCAATTCCTGCCGCTTTCTGCTGGTCTGGCTGCTGCTTGACAGCGCTCATTCCCGCTTCGGTGCATTCCATCGACTCCTTTTTCCGTCCCGTGCCTGGCTGCATTCTCACTACCACCACGATTTTACCGATGCGCCGTATTACTGCTGCCTGCCGCCCGGTGCGCTTTTGTATGCCCGGCATATGCAATTTCTGCTGCGCGTATGCCTGAATACTGCGAACGCTGGAAGGAAATGCCGGCTCTGAGGGTAAACTATTGCCGAACCTGACACAATCGACAAATCGCACTGGAGAATATTTAATTTGCAGACCAAACAACTGACGGCGGGCGTGGCTATCCTCATCGGAGTTCTTTTTCTAGTCGCTGCCGTGCTCTACTTCATCACGCCTGCGGGGTCCCTGCCGGGCTTCCTGCCGGGCCATGAAGCAGGTGTCATGACACCGCACACGAAGCACGGCATTCTTGCGATAGCTTTAGCTGTTTGCGCCTTCGTCGCCGCCCGCTTCCTTTATGGCTCCACGCCAGAAACGACTGCGTGAGCCACTGTTAAGTGCTTCCGTTGTCTTTGGAGAAAATATTGGAAGAACTAAGTGCAGAGAGTGATGACGCGCCGAGGTCACTTCATTTTTTAAGCGTACTTGAGCCTCGTAGATCTTTAATTGGCTTGCCCCACGTAAAGCCACTTACGTCTTATGCAGAAAAATTGCTCGAAGAGGGATATGGCGAAGTTCAAGTCCCTTATTTCGATCCACTAGATGGTGGCATAAATGCAAGAGCCTTGTTTCTCATGGAAAAGCCTGGTCCTATGACAGCGACTGGCTCTGCTGGTAAGAAAGCTGGGTCTGGTTTCATAAGCCGCAACAATGATGATCCAACCGCAGAAAACATATGTCATTTTATGCGGCAAGCGGAGATACCTAGAGAACAAACCGTACTCTGGAATATTATTCCTGCGTGGAACGGTACCCTGAAAATCACTTCAACGGAGCATCAACAAGGGATTAACCATGTTCATGAGCTATTAGCGCTGTTGCCCCAGCTACGTGTGATTGTTATGGTAGGAAGCAGAGATGCTAAAGCTAAATCACTTTTAGAAGGGGCTGGCCTTCCCTTGCTTTTTTCTGCTCATCCCTCCCCAATTCTGCGAGCGACCAATGTTGTCAAGTGGAACACTATACCTCTGGAATGGGCAAAGGTACATATGTATCTTTCTGCTGATAGCAATCTAGTGTGACAAAGCCGCGACAATCTTTAATTACCATCTGGATGCGGCTTCAGCAGTACCACATAATCCTGCCCAAGCGCGGGGATCTGAACTGTCTGGCCGCTGGTGAAGGTTCGTCGGTAGAGGGCGTAGGGCACGAGATTGAGCTTATTGTCGCGCCATGTTCCGGTGACGCCCGTGTCTGTCCATCCTGCCGGAATCGGAAGGCGCAGGTTGGGCGCTGACGTCAGCATGAGAAAAACGTCTGTGGGCGCAGCGGTAGCGGCGAGGGTGAAAGAAAGCGAAGGCTGGGCTGACAGCTTGGCAGGGCGGCTGAATGTGATCCAGCTTACGCCGCTAAGAATGGCCGGGATGTCGTGGAACGTGTTGTCGCCGGTGCCGTCGAAATTGTCGTAAAACGGCCATTCAGCCTGAATCGGCTCGTCGATAAAATAGGCCGGGTTCTCGGGCTTACTGGAGACAAGACTTTCGACAACGCCATTCGCTGCTCCGGTTTCCGTGTAGATAATCGCCTCATCAGAATGACCGTGACCGTCATCTACTTTGACGTCATTCCGGCCAGGTTTGAGAGCATTGTCCCATGAGAAGACATTATCGGCCGTTGTATTATTAGCCAGCAAATAGAAGCCGTTGGTCTGCGTCCCTACCGCCGCGCCGTTGACGGATAGGGTCAGTGCAGCGGCATTTGAATAGGCTTTGATCGTAAACGTATCTGACGGCAGGGTTCGGCGGCGCAGGAACCAGGGCTTGCCGCAAAGATGCACCATCGGCGTTTTTGGCTTCAGGAATGATTGAAATAAGTAATAAACGTCTTTGCGGAAGCCGCCGAATGTTTCCAGTCCCATGGCGTTGACCCCGTTGTAGCGCGGATCGCGGAAGTCCCCGA
>JBPBQB010000058.1:0-36080 GCA_050954545.1 Janthinobacterium lividum
TTGTCTTTCCCCGCGCTCTTTTTCTGCTGTCCCTCGATTGATTTCCGCAGCCTGACGCAGCCTCGCCGAAGCTCCTGGAAGAACTCATACTGGGTTTCTGATTTCCTAATATTTCGTCCTCTTCACTGACGCCGGGCAAGCAGCAGGCAGGCGTCATCGTGAAGCTTACCGCCGGCGAAAGCACACGCGCCGCCATAAATCGCCTGGCTCAAGTCTTGCAGCAGAGCCGCCGGCCCCACCTGCTCTGCCAGCGCCGCCATGCCCTCGATCCCTAAGAACGCAGAACCGCGCCGGGCCTCGGTGATCCCATCCGTCGCCATCAGGAGCGCCTCTCCCATCCCAAGCGTCAGAGTCTTTACGGTATAGGCTACGTCCGGCCTGATGCCGAGAGGCAGACCAGGAATTTCGACAGCCTCCACGCTGCCGCCTGCCCGGAGGATCAAAGTCGGCTCCGCCCCCGCCGAGGTAAACGTGGCTTCCCCCGTGGAAGTGTTGACGACCACCACGGCCAGCGTGATAAACACTTCGGCATCGCCTGGGTCGCAGCCGTGTGTCTCGCAGATGAAGTTGTTCAAGTGGGTAAGGGCAATCGCGAGAGTGCGATGCTCATGGAGGAAGGCACGCAGGGCATACTTGACCTCAGCGGTGCGTCCAGCGGCGATCAGCCCTTTGCCGGTCACATCCCCGACGACCAACGCCACTTCTGGGCCGTTCAGAGCAAACGCGTCGAAGAAGTCTCCGCCGACAGGCGCTTCACTGAGCGCGGCCTTGTAAAGAGTTTCGACCGCAAGCCCCCGGAACTTGCCTACCCTGGGGGATTGCAGCAGGCAGCACTGCACTGTTTCCGCGATGCGCTCGTTCCGAACCGCGATTGTCCGCCGGGCTTCCGTCCGCTTGCGCTCGGTAACGTCGCGAACAGTGCACTGAATGACGCTGTGGCCGTTTTCGCGGTACACGCTGGCAGCGAACTCGACCTCACGCGTGTCACCCCGGTGAGTTTTCAGCGTCAGTTCGCAGCGAAGCTGCCCCTGTTCCCTCAGTTGTGACAATGCTTTTTGGGCGGCTTCTTTTCCAAGCAGCCCGATCTCCCAAAGCTGCCTGCCCAGCAGCTCGCTTTGGGAATAGCCCAGCAGCTCCGCGATGCAGGGATTGGCATCGGTGATTTTGCCGTAGTCGCTGTCCAGGATCAAGATGCCGTCGCAGGCCATCTCGAACAAGCGGCGGTAATGAAGCTCCGACACTCTGAGGGCATGGCCGATGCGGTTTGCGGAAGTAGGAACTGCTGATGCAGGAGACGCTTGCAGGGAAATACACATGGCTTAGATTTCGCTTTCTGCTGCAAACGTTCTGCCGCAATTTTTCGGTGGGTTTTAGGTATGAACCTGATTCTGCGGCTGACCTTCACGGTACGCATTGATGTTCGCGATTGTCGTGTCCAGAATGTGCTCCACGGCTTCGACGCTGTCAAAGGCGATATGCGGCGTAATCACCATGTCGGGCCGCTGCAAAAGAGATCGGTTCCGCAGAGCTTGTTTCAGGCTTTCCTCACTGGCCTTTGGGTTCAGCAGAAGCTGTTTTTCTTCGGAAAACACTTCCTCGCCTTCCAGCACGTCGAGACCCGCGCCTGATAGGATGCCGTCATCCAGCGCACAGATCATCGCTTCCGTGTCTACCAGTTCGCCTCGGGCCGTGTTGATCAAAAGCGCCCCACGCTTGAACTGACCGATATTGTGTGCGCCGATCAAGTGCCGTGTCCCCGCGCTTGCAGGCGCGTGGAGGGTCACGATGTCCGACCGTGACAGCAGATCGTTTAAGCTGGTATAAGTGAAATCGAAATGATCGGCTTTGGTCATGTCCATCACCGGGTCATACGCCAGCAGATGCATTCCGAAGCCTTTGGCGATCTTCATGACGTACTCGCCGATGTGGCCGACACCGACTACGCCAAGCGTTTTGCCTTTGAGATCGAAGCCCTGCAAGCCGTCCAGGGAGAAATTTCCGGCGACTGTGCGGACATACGCTTTGTGCAGGTTGCGCGAGAGTGCCAGAATCAGCGCGAACGTGTGCTCCGCGACTGTGTTCTCGCCGTAGACCGGTACGTTGCAGACCGGGATTTCTCGGGACTCGGCGCAGGGGAGGTTGATATGGTCAAAGCCGGTCGAGCGCGTGGCGATCATCTTGAGCGCAGGCAGGGTGTCCAGGACATCTGCGCCGAGCTTGGAATGCACGAATATGGAGACGATCTCAGCATCAGTGCCGATTTTTCCCGCTTGATCGGCGCTTGTCAGCGGTTCTCCAGAGAAGTGCAGCGTTTCATTGTGCAGATGTTTCCTAAGATACTGCTGCTCGAAATGGGTGGTCTCAAAAAAGTAGATGCTCATTGTACTATCCCTTCCATACTGACTGCAAACATTGACTGCATTGCTTGCTTGCTGTAAATGACTTGTTTATGCTTCTTAGTATGAAGTGCGGCGTCCCAAGACACATCCGCGATATGGCCGATTGTGAACAAATGGCCGATTTTATGTCTCAATGGCTGACTTGAACCTTGCCACCCCAGACTTTATAGATATAGAGCGTGTACGTCAGCACGACGCTCATACCGACCAGGTTCATCACCAGCGCGGCAACCAGGCTGTGACTGTCCGACGCCGCGTTGTAGATCGTCAGATCGGAGGCAGCGTGAACGCCCAGCGCAGGCAGCAGACGCGGGAAAAGGCCTGCGGCGGCGGAACCCAGAAGCGACACGATCAAGAGCGAAGTCGCGGCAAACAGCCGCGTGTCCTGAGCGCGTCGAATAAGCAGCGGGATCACTGCAAGCATCCCAACAACTACCAGCGGCAGCAAAAGCAGCAGCGGCATATGACCAAAGTTGTCGACGAAGCCGGGACGGACCACAACGCTTGCCGTGACAAAGCCGAACGCGAGCAGCAGCACGACCAGCCACAAGCCGCCGGTTAAACGTCTCGCTCGCTGCTGCAAAGCACCCTCCGTCTTCATCGCCAGGAACGCCGCCCCGTGCAGGCAGAGCATCGCCACACTCAGCAGGCCGCCCACCAGCGCAAACGGGTTCAGCATCAGCGTGAACGACCCCTGAAACTCGCCCTGGGCGTCAAACGGCACACCCCGCAGGACATTACCGATAGCAACCCCGAACAGCAGGACAAGCAGGAGGCTGCTGCCGGAGAAAACCGTGTCCCAGAACCCCGTCCAGAGCGGATGACGCTGGGCATGGCGGAACTCGAAGCCGATCCCCCGCCCCATCAGGAGCCACAGCACCAGCATGAGCGCAAGGTAAAATCCACTGAAGCTTGCGGCGTACAGGCGCGGAAACGCCACAAACATCGCGCCGCCTGCGGCCAGCAACCAGACTTCGTTGCCGTTCCAGACCGGCCCGATACTTTCCCGCGCTTCGACCCGCTCATCTTCGTTCTTGCAGATCCAGGGCAGGAGAGCGCCGACACCCAGATCAAACCCGTCTAAAACCGCATACGCGGTCAGCATCGCCGCCAGCAGCAGAAACCAGACTGTGCTCATAAGAGTGCCTCTTTTTTCGTATCCGTTTCGTCCTTCTCGACGACTTCAATCTTTGCCAGAAGCTCCTTAATCGGCACCGGCTGCGTATTTGCACCAGGACCTTCTGCGACAATCTTCAGGACCAGAGACAGAAAGACCAGGCCGAGCAGGGCATAAATGCCCATAAAGCCGAGCATCGTGAAGATCGTCTCACCCGCGCTGACATTGGTGGAAACGCCCTGCGCCGTCGTCATCACGCCGTAGACGATCCACGGCTGCCGCCCCACTTCCCCGACCGTCCAGCCCGCTTCGTTAGCGATATAGGGGAACGGCATCGCAAGCATCAGCGCCCACAGATACCAGCGCTGAGTCCATAGCTTTTTGCGCCACAGCAGCAGAGCGCCGACACCGAGCAGGCCGATAAAGACCGTCCCGAGACCGACCATGATATGATACGCGTAGTAGACCACTTCCATCGGCGGGCGCAGGGCCGCTGGGTAGGAGTTTAGCCCCTTGACCTGAGCGCGGGCGCTGCCGTAGGCCAGGTAACTGAGGGCATCGGGGACATAGACCGGGTCCAGCAGCTTCCCGGTCTGCCGGTCCGGCATCCCGATGATCGCCAGCGGAGCGCCGTTCTGAGTCGTGAACTGCCCTTCCATCGCGGCCATTTTGACCGGCTGGAACCGGCTGATGTTCTCGCCGAGCTTGGCTCCAGTCGGGAAAAGCTGGGTCAGGGAGAACACGATGCCGGCAAGAACGCCAAGCTTGACAAACATCCGCCCGAAGTCTTCATCTTTTCGGACCAGCAGGTAATAGGCCCCTGTTCCGGCCATGACCATCGCGCCGGTCACTAAAGCTCCATTGATCGTGTGGAAATACTGCCAGCCGGCGTAGGGGTTAGTCAGTACCGCCCACAGACTGACTAGCTCGACGTTGCCGCCCGCGCCTATTTTGTAGCCGACCGGATGCTGCATCCAGGCATCGGTCGCCACGATAAAGTAGCCCGACAGCAGTGTCCCGAACGCCACGATGACCGCAGAGAGCCAGTGGACAAACGGCGAAACGCGCTTTTCCGCCAGCAGAAAGATACCTAAGAACATAGACTCCAAAAAGAACGCATACACACCTTCCATCGCCAGTGTCTGGCCGACCACGCTGCCGGTACGCCGGGAGAAATGCGCCCAGTTGGTGCCGAATTGGAACTCCATAGGAATGCCGGTGACAACGCCCATGGCGAAGTTGATGGCGAAGATTTTGGCCCAGAAGCGGGCGGCGACCCCGTACCGCTCGTCTTTTCGGACAAGCTGAAGCGTTTTCAGCACGGCGATCAGGGTACCCAGACCCATGGTGAGGATCGGAAAAAGATAGTGGAACATGATCGTGAATGCGAACTGGGCACGTCCGGCAAGGACAGCATCAGACATAGTGGGTTTCCTCAGTAAAGTTCAAGAAGTAGGCGCAGGCGTTTCGGGAAGGTGCTCCAGATGCAGTGACAGGCAGTTTGGGCAGTAGTGACGCCATTCGCCCCGGCGTGCCGCGAAAAGCCAGCCGTTACTCTGGGCCGCCGTTCTGTCCGGGCCAAGTAGAGGCCGCAGGGCAACGGGGACAGCCGCCCGCGCGAAGCATTCTGCACCGTCGCAGATAATTTGCCGCCCATCGGCAGACAGGCTCATTTTACAGCAATGCCCCCATCCGGGAACCGGCAGTGCGCGGCAGCGGCGAAGCAGACGCGATCAAGGGATTCTTGAACAGTAAGCCTAAATAAGTAGTTGTGAGATCAATGTTCATGGGAAGCCTCATAAAATTAAGTCAGCAAGGAAAAATTGCCGGACATACTCAGCGGCGAGTCGCCCACTCTTGTTTTGCTTCGCAGCCGAGAATGTAGCTGTCCCAGTTTAAGGTGGAGCGTCTTAGCAGATGTTCTTCAATCCGGGCGGGCAGCGACTCTCTCGAAACGCGGCAAGGCGGGGCCACGAGGTGGATGTGCGGGGTCCACTCCCCCTGGCACGGCCGGGGGATGCGAGACCACCAGACATTCCGGGGGAAGGCCACGATGCAGCCGAGATGATCGCGGAAGACACCGTGATCAAATTGACCGAGGTAACGGCAGGTTTTGGATGCGTACACCGCGCCTTTATTGACAAAGGCTGCGGGCAGTCCATTGCGGCTGAATGCAGTGTCCCCTTCCAGCCAGCAGACAGGCTGCATCGGCAGGAGCGGATTCGAGAAACTAAAAATGGGTTCCATTGTCTATTCGCCTACTTTACGATCAAAACAGGGCAGTGGGCATGGTGTGTCACCGTGTCGGACACGCTTCCGAGCACAAGCGACTTGAAGCCACTCAGCCCACGGCTGCCCAGCACGATCAGATCGAAATGCTCTTCGGCGGCGACGCGGACGATCTCGGCAGCCGGCTGACCTGTTTCCTGACGGCACTGGTAAGGGACATTCATCTCGTCTACGATGCGGCCTGCATGAGAGATCGCGTAATCCTTCATCTCCGCCGTATACGTATCATCGAGGCCCGTATAGACAATCTCTCCGTAAGGCCCGACACTGGCATACGGCTCAAAGACATTGATGATTGTCAGACGTGCTGCAAACTTACTCGCAACAGTCGCAGCCACGGCAGCGGCCTTGAGCGCACATTCGGAGCCATCAGAAGCCAGTAAGATTTTGGTGAACATTTTTCTCTCCCAATAGACCGCAGAAGATAGACCGCAGAAGCAGCCTGCTTTTAAACTGATTATAGCGAGTCAACCGAGGCCGCACATCCGCGAAATGGCGGATTGGGGCCGTGATGTCTGAAAATAAAATCCGTGTGCCAGAAGCTCCCAGGTGACCGATGAAGATCGCGTTTCCCGCTGCCTACGCTGTCGTTTTGGCTGGCTGACGCTAAATTATTTTCAACAAAAATACCCACGCCTTTTGGCTGGGTCAACGTCTCACTTTTCTTGTTCTTCTTTAGCAGGTTCTTCGCCGCAGAGGGTCAGAAGGCGAACGGTCTACGGGAAAGACATTATTGGGGAATTATTAGGAAAGCCCTCTTTGGCCGCAGGTCGTGAGATGCCTGTGAAGAAACCATATCCGCCGAGCCGCGCGACATGTCCCCGCGCATCCAAAGTTACAGCCTCAACGATGCCGCACTTTAAGCATACTGGAACCAACACGGACTCATTGCCTCGCCAGAAGCGGAAGGCAATCCCAGGCTCGGCAATACAGGCTGTATTGTACTGCGGATAGTTTTGCTTGTCCTGTCGCGGGTCATTTGGCTTGCTTGGGACTGCAACACCTGGCACCCGTGTCCGGGGACAAAAAAACCGGCTGATTGAGATTCGTGCGGCGTCAGTTCCCTGCCGCGCATTGTTTCAGTCGCGACCCGCAGCGTGTCTACGCGAGTCGCTCCGTTGAGGATTGCGATGGCATGTGAATCCAATAGGAGCTGCAGCGAGGGGTGGGAAACGTCAGCCTTCATTTTTCGTTCCCATAAAGAGAACGTCGCAAGGCCAATCGTAAACAGGCAAAACAAAATAACTGCCGCGCGACTGATGAACATCCGGCATGGCTTAGCGAAAACGGTTCGAGAGATCAGTTCGTTGGCTCATGAGGTGATATCGAAGTCTTGTCTCCATCCCTAAGAGGAGACGGCGGCCATACCCCTGCTAGCTGCTGAGGTGCAAACTTCTCTAATCCTTTTGTTGCCCAGTGTGCTAAAAACTCGGCATGTAAAAGAAAATACAAGCCAATCCCAAAATCGAGAAAAATTCTAAATAGCTTCAGCACAATTTCCAGCATATGCTGCTGTGCAAAATAGCCCGATTGGAAATGTCCAAATCCCAACAGATCAGTGGGAATATAGGTTACTTGGAATGCGCTATCAACAAACCAGCCTAAACCAGTCAGGCGAATTAACACCATGGCAAACTGCATAACATTCATGTCAACACCATCTTTCTACTTGCGTCGTCTCTACCTTCCTTTGGCAGATAGCATAAGGTTTTCGAAATCGAGATTTAAGCACTTAAAATCATCCGTCTGGGGGCAGAAGGCCGTGACGGGCGGCCCAGACTGCGGCCTGAACACGGTCGGAGACGCCGAGCTTTCCGATGATGTGCTCGACGTGAGATTTGACCGTGCTTTCGGCGATAAACAAAATCGCGGCCATTTCCCGATTGGGCAGCCCCGTCGCAAGCAGGCGCAGGACTTCCTGTTCCCGGTCGGTCAGCGGCTCGATCAGGTCCTCCGTGCCGGGCATTTCCGGCGTGATGCCCCGAAGCGAGCGTGTCAGATCGCCCGCAGTCAGCAGCATCTCGCCGCGCTCCACGGCCCGAAGCGCGTCCAGCAGGACGTCTTGATCCATGCCTTTCAGCAGGTAACCGGCAGCCCCGCCCGCAACGGCGCGTGCCATGTAAGTCGGGTTGTCGTAGGTGGTCAGCATCACGACCATGGTTGCGGAGTTCTGCGCTTTTAGAGCTTGCAGCGTGTCCAGACCGTCCCCGCCTGCCATGCGGATGTCCAGCAGAACGATCCGGGGGAGGGTGCGGGCCACGACTTCCAGGGCTTCTCGGCCTGAAGACGCTTCTCCTACCACTACGAATTCCGTGTCTTCCAGCAGGCTTCGGACACCGCCGCGCCAGATCGCATGGTCGTCGACAAGGACGATTGGGACTGTGCTGTTCATGCTGCCTGCTCCTTTTGGTCCGCATCCGTGATGGGAAACGTGGCCTGCACCGCCGCGCCTTCTCCAAGACTCCCCTTGATCTCGAATCGGCCATCCATCAGCCGGACACGCTCGATCATGCTCTGCATCCCGACATGCTCTGCAGCATCCAGCACTTGGTCCCGATCAAAGCCGATGCCCCAGTCACGCACTTGCAGCAGCAGATGACGATAGTCGCTTTGGGCTTCTTTTTCTTCCAGCAGCATGACATACACACGCTGAGTTTGCGCGTGCTTCCGGGCATTGGTCAGGGCTTCCTGCGCGACCCTGTACACGGCGGTTTCCAGTGACTTATCAAACCTGCGCCCCGCGATATTATGCACAAAGTCAGCGTCCGCCCATCCTGCTCGTCCTTTTTCTTCGGCGACTGCTTCTTCCAGCGCCCCTGCCAGACCCAAGTCATCGAGAGCAAGCGTTCGCAGGCCGTTGACCAGCCGGCGCGACTCTGTCACGGCTTCTTTCAAGTAGCGCAGGCCTTGATCCAGATCGCGGCCCGCTTTTTCTTCTTTGCCGGACGCGTGGGCGCGGCGAAACGATTCCAGGTGCGCGTGCGCGGCCATGACAAACTGAGTCAGGCCGTCATGCAGGTCATAGGCGACTGCCCGGCGCTCTTCTTCCTGGGCATGGATCAGCCCGCTGACCAGCGTGCGCTGCCGAACCAGCATCTCCATAATGTGGATCGCAACAGCCGCATACGCGCCTAATGCTTCCACCGCAACTTCATCGTCTTCGGTGAACGGCAAGCCCCCCTCCTTGTCAGTTAGGTACAGGCTGCCCAGCACGGTGTCGCCGCGCCGGATCGGCACTCCGAGAAAGCTGCCCATCGGCGGATGATTAGGCGGGAAACCGACCGAAGACGGATGTTCGCCGAGCACATTGATTCGCAGCGGCTCGGTGCGCTCCAGCAGAAGCTCCAAAATTCCTGTTCCTTTGGGCCGGGAACCGATGACCGCTTCTTCTGTCTCAGTCAAACCGACCGTGACAAACTCGACCAGTCCCACGCCGCCGGGACGGGCCACTCCAAGTGCCGCGTACTTCGCACACGCCAGAGTCCGGGCAGCATCGGCGATGTGGCGCAGTGCCTCGACGCCGGTGCGGTGTGCTAAAATATTCAGTGCGATCCGGTTGGCGGTTTCCATGACCAGAACGCGGTTCTGGACCTGCGCTTCCAGGTGCCGCACAGTTTCTTCGGTTTGCCGATGGCCTGTGATATCTCGGGCCACGGTTAGCGCTCCGGTGATGGTCCCGGAAACATCCCGCAGCGGCGAGACTGTCAGCAGGACCGACAACAGACTGCCATCTTTGGTGAGGCGCGTCGTTTCCCAGCGTTCCAGCCGTTCCCCGCGCTTGATCCGTTCTAAAATCTGCGTGGCTTCGCCGGGGCGATCCGTGGGAACTAGCAGTGTCACAGACTGGCCTACCATCTCGGCGCGGGTGTAGCCGTAGACCTTTTCCGCGCCCCGACTCCACTGAACCACAATGTTTGCTAAGTCTTTGCTGAAAATCGCGTCGTCGGAGCTTTCCAGCAGTGTTTCCAGGTCCGCAGAAGACAGTACCCAGGATTTTTGGTCAGTATGTCTATTTTCCATAGCGGGTTGACTTTGCCGATCTATACGGACATTTGCGTGTGACTGCGGGCGACATCTTCGCCGAGACCGTCGAAGCTCTCCGTGATTTCTTTGGCACGGGCAAGCGCCGCCTCGACATGCGGCAGAATGTTCGATTCGCCGACATGACGGCGGAACTCTCCCCGTTCCAGCAGCTTCGCCGGCTGGTTCCGTGCGCCGCACAGAAGCAGGGTCCTGCCGGACGCGCGAAGCCGGTCCGAGAGTGTCTCCAGCGCGTATAGGCCGGTGGCATCAAGCGCGGTCATGTTGCGGAGACGCAGGATCACGACAGGTGCGAATTTGCTGAGAGTGCGCGTCTCCGCCAGCAGCTTTTCTGTCGCGCCGAACAGGAACGGGCCATGGATACGCAGGATCGTCACATAGGAGGGCAGGAGCTTATTCTGGAGGATATGGGCCTGCCCGTCTTCGATGTAGTCCGCAGTCACAGTCGCAACGGTCGTCGTTTCAGACACGCGGGAGATATAAAGCAGCGCCGCCAGCAGCATTCCGACTTCGACTGCGACTGTCAAATCAGCGACAACGGTAAGGAGAAAAGTGGCGGCCCAGACGGCGATGTCGGCTTTTGAGAGCCGAATAATCACGCCGATCTCGCGCCATTCTCCCATTTTATAGGCGACCACGAACAGCACGGCGGCCAGTGTCGCCAGCGGAATAAAGCGGGCCAGCGGCGCGGCGACAAGCAGGATCAAAAGCAGTGTCAGAGCATGGATCATGCCTGCTACCGGCGTCTTGGCCCCCGAGCGGACATTTGTCGCCGTTCGCGCAATCGCGCCGGTGGCCGGAATACCGCCGACAAACGGGACGGCCAGGTTTGCCAGGCCCTGAGCGATCAGCTCGACATTCGAGTTGTGCTTGTCCCCGCTCATGCTGTCCGCGACTACTGCTGAGAGGAGGCTCTCAATAGCGGCCAGCAGCGCAACCGTGACTGCCGACGGCAGCAGAGGCAAAATCAGGTCAGGCCGGAAAGGTGGAACCGCGAAGTGAGGCAGACCCAGCGGAATGCCGCCGAACTTGGTTCCAATGGTCGCCAGTGGCAGATGCAGAAGCGCCGTCGCCGCTGTCGCCAGGACAAGCGCCACGATCGATCCAGGAACACGCTTGGTCAAACGCGGGACAACTAAAATAATAGCAAGCGAGCCGAGCGCCACGGCCGCTGTGGGTAAGTCAACCGTGCCGAGATGTTCGCCGAGCACTCGCATTCGTCCTAGAAAGTCACTCGGCACTGCCGGGGTTCGCAGGCCCAGAAAGTCTTTGATCTGGGTCGAGGCAATCAGCAGAGCAATACCGTTCGTAAAGCCGATTGTCACCAGACGCGGAATAAACTTGACCGCCGCGCCGAGTCCCGTGATACCCATGACCACCAAGAGGCACCCGGCCATCAGCGTCACTACGAGCAGCCCGGAAATGCCGAACTTCGCAATGATGCCGGCGACAATCACGACGAAAGCCCCGGTCGGCCCGCCGATCTGGACCCGCGACCCGCCGAAGGCCGAGATGATGAACCCGGCAATGACCGCCGTATAGATTCCGACTTGTGGTGCCACCCCGGACGCGATCCCGAACGCCATTGCCAGCGGCAGCGCGACCAGCCCTACGGTCAGTCCCGCGACAAGGTCGGCAATAAAAGTCGGCAGGGTATAGCCTTTGAGGCAGACAAGGCTTTTGGGCGCGTAGGTGAGGTTCAGAATTCTGCTTCTCCCTTTAAAGGCTTTGCTGACCCGTCGCGCTTTGTTTCTTTGAGCAGCGCAACGGATTCTTCCAGATGAACTTGGAAATAGCGGCGCATGATGTCCAGCACCTCAATAATCAGCGGATCACGTGCGGAATAAAAGACCTGATTGCCGGCTTTGCGACTGCTGACGATATGCTTGGCCCGGAGAACGGCAAAGTGCTGGGAAGCGTTGGCCGGTTCCAGCCCCAAACGCTCGATGATGACCGAGACGGGCAGCTCCTGATCTCGAAGCAGCTCCAGAATCGCGATGCGGGTTGGATGGGCAAGGGCCTGAAAAATCGCAGCCTTGAACCGGCGGAGCGCATCCGGCATGAGGAAGCTCACCTTCTTTCGACAATTACCGTGAACGATACTTAAATCATACCCGCTATTTGCGAAAATTCGCAAATGCTGAACTAGTTTTTACCACATCCGCTCAGCTTTGATCTCAGCGAAAGGTCAAAAAGGAACAAGAAGAACGCGACAAGAATTCCGAGGCGGCTGATGTCCCTGTCGGCATTATCCTGGAGCCTGAGCAGTCGGAAGGCTGAGAGCCACAAGACAAAATCTCAAAGTTAAGACAAAATCTCAAAATTAGGTATAATCAAGTCGAGATGATCTGAAGTGGAGTGAGTCAGATAGGAGCGGAGCATTTGGATCCACAAAGACCACTGAGGCTATCACCAGACTCTTTCAGGAAAGCATCAAGATGGTCTACAATTGCGATCAGTGCAGGTCGGCTCTTCCTGGCGGGGTAAAAGTTTGCCCCAAGTGTGGGGAGGAGTTCAATGACGCTGTCCCAATGGATGCGGAAGTACCTCGGAAGGGGTTCACAGCAGCCAGCAACCCTAACGCTCGGTCAATACCTGGACCAGCAGAGAAGCGCCTTTCGAGGCCGGATGGTAATTCTTTCGCGTGGCTTGATCCGCCGGCACGGCGAGGTGCGCCCGCAGAAAGTGGAGCGCTGGCACGAGCACTCATCGTGCTGGCAATTGCAGGCACGATTTCCTTAGTTGTTTATTTCCTCAAGTGAGAAAGCCGAGCTGTCAATGCGGCGACTGATAGGAGCGGTATGTCCAACGAAACCAATGAATTCAGAGACTGGCTGAAGACAGCGATGAAAGATGCGGGGATCGATAATCAAACGGCCTTAGCCGCTGCGTCCGCTCTGGGACAAACTGTTGTAAGCAGTTATCTGTCCGGCGCACGAAAACCGGAACGGCGAGACCAGGTTGAAAGACTTGTCCGGGCTTTGCTGCCGCCTGGCGGGGGACAGCTCGATGCCCAGCATCTCCTGAAGGAAGGACTGCGAGCAGCGGGGCTAACCTCTGCAAGTACAGCCCTGCCGGAGTCCGCTTCATCCGTGGCAGGCGGACGAGCAGGCGTAATAGAACGGATGCCACTCGAAAAAGAGCACGACGTCATTGTCTATCTGCGCGGCAAACCGCAAGCAGTCCAGGAGAAAGCCCTGCGTATCCTCAAAGCTGTGTTTGAGGAATAACACGGTTCCTCATCTTGCACCCTGCTGCTTCTTACGCGCCGTGACAGCCGCACCGCCGAGGCCGAGAGTCAGCAGCAAGCCAAGCGAAATCACGGATGATGCTTCCGGGACAGCAGCGGGACTCGGCGGCGTACTCCGGCTTCCGGTTAAACTGCTGGTGTCGTAAGAGCCGGAGCTGCCATGCCCATGAAATAAGCCCAGCAGGGTAAGTCCGAGAAACCCGGCCCCCAGGTCTTCGGTCAGGGCCTGACCGCTATCGCTTCCTAACGCTGAAGATTTTTGGGATCCGCTGTAAGAAAAGTCACTGGAAGACAGGCCATCCGCGGAAAAATCAGACACCGTGCTGATGTCCGAGGCTGCAAACACGCTGCTGCCGGCAGAGTCACCGGCGTCCTGAGCATGAGCTCCGGGGCAGCAAGCCAGCGCGGAGAAAGCCAGGAGCGAAAGCAGCGGCAAAGTTTTTGTCAGAATACGCATTTTATAATCCCTTTGATAATTGAGGCCTTTGAGCTTGGCTGCTCTATGGTTTTATATAAAAGCACAAACCATGCCAAGCAAGGTGACATAAATACTGGTTTTTGATGACAATGTACAGAAATAAAAAGACGGCTCCTAAATTAATAGGAGCCGTCTTTTTACTGACCATTTTCAGTAGGCCGGTGCGAGACCCATGACAGCCGCTTTAGTGTCCCGGATTTCGGCGACGACCGGTACGGTCAGCCGTTCTCCTTTTTCTGAAACGACGAAGATTTTGGCTTCGAAGGAACCCGCAGGAGCACCATTCTTCAAAGTGACTTGCAGCAAGCACTGACCCGGCAGAGTGCCGGGAATTTCCTGAGCTGCCAGTGAAGCCAGCAGCCAGGGAGTGTCGGTGGAAACGGTAAGCCGCCCGCCAGCGTTTTTCGCGGCCACGGAGATAAGAACCTGACGGGTCACGGGCTGAGCTCGGGAAACACTTCCGAAGAACAGGCTTTTCGGGCTGGCCGCAATCTCGCCGGTGACAGTGCCTCCCAGCGGCACGAAAGCGCTGGAAAGCTGGCCTGTGGTTTGGGGAAGAGACTGAAAGCGGACGTCGCCGGAGAGCCGTCCTGATTGAAGCGGTAAAACCAGAGTCACCAAGTAGTTCTGTTTCAGCGAGGGTTTCCCGTCCCTCAGCACCGGCTGAGGGGTGCCCTGCGGGGTGATCCGAATATCAGGGCGGGCACTGACCAGCGGCGGCAGCCCGGAGGCGGGAACCACGCTCTGATCCGCCGTGACTGTCAGCGGCAGGGTCTGGGACGTGTTCACGGCGACGGAGCCAAAGTCGAGAAAACTGGGCGCAAAAGAGATCGCTTCCCGGATCGTGACCACCATTGCAAGTGTCGCCAGCGGAGGATCGCCCTGCGGCCCGTAAACCCAGGCAAATTTGTTGACTACCCCTGTCCGCTGCCCGGCGATTTTGACGGTCATCTTCACATCCGCCTGCTCTCCCGGCGTCAGTACCGTCATCGCGGAAGATCTGCCGGCTTTACTGAGCAGCAGGGTTTCGCAGCCGCAGGACGCCCGAAGACGGCTGATGGTGACCGGCTGAGCGGTCGTATTCTTGAGCCGAAAGACTTGTTCCACCACAGACGTGGTCGCAGGATCAACCAGCCCGGCATTCGCCTGGGCATAGCCGGGGGAGGGAGCAGTCACTTTGGAGTCTGTGACGACAGCAAGCGGTGCGGTAGGCACTGCGTTTCCCACGCAGTACCCTGGGTGCCCATGCAGTGTCAGCGCTATCAAAAGCGTCAGAAACAGAAACCGAATGATCTTACTTTGGTTTGGCACGATGCACGATCTTTTCTTTCAGCGGCTTTTGCGGCGTCTCGCGGACAGCGCTGATAATGCGGGATACCAGCACAGCCGCCGGCATGGTCTGCGAATCAGTTCCCGCTTCATTGTTCGTGTAACGCAGCAGCCCCTGAGCGTTCAGGACAAAAACACGGGGGCAGATCGGCGCGTGATACATGTCGGCGACTTTATCCTGCGGATCGATCAGCATCGTGGTTTGGGACGAGTCCAATCCTGTTTCCAGCAAAAAGCGATGCGCGGTCTCCGTGTCACCTGAGAACACGATCAAAGTCTGCATCGGCGGCAGAGAGCCGCTGCGCTGCGCGTCTCCCCATGTCAAGGCGCACCGATGACAGGCGTCGCATCCGCAGAAGAAGAACAGTGCCACAGGCCGACCGCGAAACGCGGTCAATGTTCGAGGTTTACCGGCCAGGTCCGGCAGTGTAAACGACGGTGCAGGTCGGACCGCAGAAGACAAAGCGGCAGGCGCACCCACGCAGACGCTGGATGCAATACTGACCCAGCCTGGAAAACCGTAGACGAGCAGAAGCAGCCCAACAACTTGCATGGAGCGTGTCTGCATTCGCAATTTGCTTACGCGCCCTTCTCGGAGCGCGGGTCCAGCGCATCGCGCAGGGCATCGCCGAGGAAGTTCAGAGACAGCACGGTCAGCGAGAGGCAGAGGGCGGGATAGATGACCAGCTCGGGATGAGAGCGGTAGTAGCCGGACTCTAGGGGCACGGAGATCATCTTGCCCCAGCTTGGCATCGGGTCCTGGACACCGATGCCGAGGAACGAAAGAGTGGCTTCCGCGATGATCACGCCGGCGATATCGATAGTCGCCGCGACAATAATCGGTGACAGCAGGTTCGGCAATATGTGGCGCAGTATAATCCGGCTATTAGGCACCCCAAGTGCTCGGGCCGCTTCAACATATTCCCGTCCGCGTAGGGAAAGCGCCTGCCCCCGGATCAGCCGAGCCATCCCCGGCCAGCCTGTGATGCCGAGCGCAATGAAGATGTTCAGGAGGCTTGGCCCTTTGATCGCCATGATAAGAATGGCGAGCAGAATATCAGGGAACGCGAACATCATGTCGGTCAGGCGCATTAGCACAGCGTCCAGCCATTTGCCGTAGAAGCCCGCGACCAGCCCGACCAGGCAGCCGACTACCAGGACTATCGCCTCGACCCCCACCCCGACTACCAGTGAGATACGCGCCCCAACAGCAAGCCGCGTCAGCGTATCGTAACCCGAGTCGTCTGTTCCCAGCCAGTGCCGGGCCGATGACGGCGCACTGTAATCATCGGTCTGATGGTCGTACCGATAGTGCGAAACTAATGGGTAAAAGATCGCCATCAGCACGATTATAGACAGGACAATCAGGCTTGATAGGGCTAAAGGATTGCGAGTCAATTGGTGCCAGACCTGACGCCCCTGGCTCGGGGCCGCAGCCCCTAGCTCCATCAATTCTTCACGCTGCTGTTCTAAAATAACACTCATAGTGCCGAAACTACGCCCCTTCCAATGCTTTGACACGTGGGTCCAGCACGGCATACAGCAGATCGATAATCAGATTAGTGACTACAAAGATCGTTGCCAGCAGCAGCGTCGTCCCCTGAATGACCGAGTAATCGCGCTGGAACAATGAGTTAATAGACTGGTAACCGACACCGGGCACGGTAAAGATCGTTTCTACGACAAACGACCCGGACAGCAGATAGCCGAACGAGACGCCGGTGGTGGTCAGCACCGGCAGGAACGCATTTTTCAGCGCATGTTTGACCAGCACCGTCATCGGAGACAGACCTTTCGCCTGAGCCGTCCGAATGTAGTCCTGACGAAGCGTTTCCAGCATGGACGCCCGGGTCATCCGGGCAATCAGCGCGGCAGGCCGGGCGGCAAGCACAACGGCAGGCAGCACCAGATACTCCGGCTCCTGCCACCCGCCCCACCCGGCCACGGGCAGCCAGCCAAGCCGCAGGGCAAAAATCAGAATGAGAACGGGGGCCAGCACAAAGCTCGGCAGCGTGACCCCCACCAGCACGGTCGCCATGAGCAGTCGATCTAAGATCGTATTCGGCTTCAGCGCCGCCGCCAGACCAATGGGAATGCCGACGACCAAGGCAAGAACAATGGCCGCTGTCGCCAGCAGAGCCGTGTTCGGCAGACCGCGCTTTAGGAAGCTCGTGACCGGCTCACCGGTGTAATATGACTTGCCGAGATCGCCGTGAGCCGCATTCCACAGATACAGACCGTAGCGCTCCAGCGGCGGCTTATCCAGCCCGAACTCATGCCGGATATGAGCAAGCGTGACCGGGTCGGAATGCTGCCCCGCCGCAAGCTCGGCGGGGTCGCCGGGCGCGAGAAACGCGATAAAGAACGTGATCGTGCAGACGGCCCAGATCGAAAGCAGGGCCAGCCCAATGCGCTGTAGTAGAAAACGTGCCATAGTGTTGTTGATATAAGTCTAAGCGGCTCTATAAAGAGCGGTCAATGGCCCGCCCTGAAGGGCAGGTCTGGAGGCGCGGACGCCAACCGGTCTGCGACCGGAAATGCCATCGGCGCATGGCTTATCTTATTCTTCCGCACACCGTGCGGTTGGCGCTTCGCCTCCAGACCTGCCCTTCAGGGCGGGGTATTGACTGCAGGGATTTTGATCAAGCTCGAATATCTATTCGCCATCAGCCGCGCGAGATACGTCGGTCCATTCGGACCATGTTTTGAGCCGCTGGTCATAGACTTTTGGGACGATCTGGGTGGCAAGCTCACCAAGCAGAAGACGCAGAGGCGGGTTCTCAGAATCGACCACTTTCAAGATGGCCTCGCTTGTCGCCGCCGGGTTGCCGCGCTTGGTGGCAGCAGCCTGGGCCGCTCTCTTCTCACGCATGGGGTCGTATTGCGGCATCTCCTGAGCACGCTTTGCGGAGCTTCCGCTCCAGTCCGTGCTGAACCCGCCCGGCTCGATCAAAGTGACTTTGATCCCAAACGGCGCGACTTCCTGGCTAAGCGTATCACTAAAGCCTTCCAGTGCCCACTTCGAAGCGTGATACAGCCCGACATTCGTAAACGCGCAGACACCGCCGATGCTGGAAACCTGCATAATATGTCCGTGCCCCTGCTGACGCATATACGGGATTGCGGCTTGAGTGACCCAGAGAGCGCCGAACAGATTCGTTTCGATCTGCGCCCGCGCTTCTGCTTCGCTGACTTCTTCGACTGCCCCAAACTGACCGTAGCCGGCGTTGTTGACGACCACATCCAGAACGCCGAAATGGTCAAAGGCGGTCTTGACCGCTACGAAATCGGCATCGTGGTCGGTGACATCAAGCTGAAGCGGCAGGATAGCGTCGCCAAATTTTTCGACCAAATCCTTCAGACTGTCCGTATTGCGGGCCGTTGCGGCCACTTTGTCGCCGCGCTCAAGCGCAGCCTGCGTCCATTCGCGGCCAAACCCGCGTGATGCCCCGGTGATAAACCATGTCTTCATATGTTTTCTTCCTTCAGCGCAGTGTTACCCGTTTATAGGGCAAATGGCCCATGAGACAATCGTCGATGCCGTGAACGCGGGAACTGATCAGTTCCGGGTCTACGGCATAATACAAGGGAATGCGGGGCGGGGCGGACCCGGCGATCTGTGCGGCCTGCCGGTAGAGCGCGGCGCGTTTAGTCGGATTACGCTCGACATCGGCCTGAGCGCACAAAGCATCGAACTGGGGATCGGAGTAGCCAGTATGGTTTTCGGGGCTGTGGGTCGACAGCAGCAGGCTGTAAAAGTCCTGCGGGTCTAAGTAATCGGCGTACCAGCCTAAGACAAAGCTTGGAACGACTGTATTCTTGTTGATGTCGGCGATCATCGAGCCAAACTCCATCTGACGCTCGTTCACGGTGATTCCGAGTGTCTGGGAGTACATCTGGCGCAGAATATCCATGGTCTTCTGGCCGAGCGGGTTCTTTTCGTTGGTGTAGATGTCCAGCGGCGGCAGGCCCTTTCCATTCGGGAACCCGGCAGCGGACAGCAGCGCTCTGGCTTTCGCGGGGTCATACGGAATATCCTGGAAGTGGGAGCCGGCGCCGGGAATGCCGGGGGGCAGCAGGTCGGCGGCAACGGGGTAAACACCCTGAGTGACGACCTGAGAAATCTTCTGCTTGTCGGTCGCATAGGCGAACGCTGCCCGGACACGCGGGTCTTTGAACGGGGCATAGACGGTTTGGTTCAGGGCAAAATAGTAGGTCCCGGCACGCGGCCAGACTTTAATCTGCGACTTCAAAGCCGGATCGGTGGCATCCGTTTCCTGGTCGCCTACCTGCAGGCCGCGCATGATGTCGATCTTCCCGGCGGCAAACTCTTCATGGCGCGTGCCGGGATTGAGAATAACGCTTTCGACCAGTCCGCTGATCTTCGGCGCACCGTCCCAGTAGGCCGGGTTGGCGTCCAGGTCCACTTCCTGGTCTTTGACAAAGTGTGCGATCTTGTAAGCGCCTGTTCCCGCGCCTGCCTCGGCATCAGCTTCCGTCAGCGGGTTCGTGCCCTCTTTCTGAGCAATCGCTTTGCATTCGACCCACGCAGTCGGGTAAGTCAGCGTATCGATCCAGTAGGCTTTAGGCTTCGTGATTGTGATGGCGACCGTCGACGGGTCCACGACTTTGACGCCGGTCAGGTCCGCTGCCTTGCCGCTGTAGACATCCAGCGCCCCTTTGATGTCATCCATATACTGAGCGGCAATCGGCGACGAGAGCTTCGGGTCCAGTGTCCGGCGCAGAGAGTAGGCCACGTCATCGGCAGTGACCGGCATTCCATTCTGGAACGTCGCTTTTCGCAGATGGAACGTATAGGTCAGGCCGTCGGGGCTGATGTCCCATTTTTCAGCGAGACACGGGATGAGCTTATTGTCCGGCGCGTACTGGACCAGACCTTCATAGTTCTGCTGAAGCATCTGGCCGGTCTCGACATCCTGGCACATGGCAGGGTCGAATGTCACCGGCGCGGTCTGCATGGCAACACGCAGGATATTTCCGCCGCTGGAGGACGCGTTATTATGGTGGCCGCAGCCGGTGAGAAAAGTAAGAGCCGCAAAGGCCGAGATACGAATGGCGGGAACGCGAGTAATCGACTTCAAGAAGTGCCTTTTCTAGTCGCGGCGTTGCGAGGGTGGGATTGTTAAAAGTGGTCTGCAGATGCCACGGATTGAAATCCGAGGCTGGAAAGTGCCCAGTGTCGCGGCGACACAAGAATAAGAACAAATCCACTCTTGCGTCCCCTGGACGCTGGGCTTTTCTGAGCCTCGGAATTTATTCCGTGGCGTCCATGCCCTGGTCTATCTTGCACTTATTGCTTAGGTCATCAGTGACTGAGCGTGAGATGCTTGTACGGTAAATGCCCCATCAGGCCGTCGTCTAAGCCCGAGACATAGGGCTTGATCAGCTCGACATCCTGCTGGTAATACAGCGGGATTATCGGGACTTCGTCGGCGACGATGCGGGCTGCCTGCCGGTATAGGGCAGTGCGCTGAGTGGAGTTCTGGGAGATGTCTGCGGCGTCGCAGAGAGCGTCGAATTTCGGATTGGAATACACGACATGGTTTTCCGGCCCGCCCGTTCGCAGCAGCAGGCTGTAGAAGTCCTGGGGGTCTAAGTAGTCGGCGGCCCAGCGCATATGGTAGCATTCGAGCGAGTTTTTATTTTCCCGGTCCAGCAGCGCCCCCCACTCCGTCACCTGCGGCTTGACCTGAAGGCCAAGCGTATCGCTCCACATCTGCTGGATCAAAAGGGCGGTCTTTACCAGCTCCGGCTGACCCTGACGATAATACAGCGGGATCGGTCCGATGCCTGCGCCGTTTGCGTGTCCGGCAGCAGCCAGCAGCGCTTTTGCTTTCGCGGGGTCGTAGGGCAGTCCCTGGAACTTGGGGTCGAAGCCGGGAATGCCTTCCGACAAAATATCCTGCGCGACATCGCGCTTGCCGGCAAAGACTACCTGCACGATCTTTGTCTTATCAATCGCATACGCCAGCGCCTGCCGGACACGGATGTCTTTAAACGCTGGAAACGCTTTCTGGTTCAGCCCGATATAGTAAGTGGCCGCGCGAGGGAACAGCTTGACTTGACCGCTCAACGCGGGGTCTTTAGCATCGTTGTCGAGGTCGCCCGGCGAGACAAATTGCAGCATGTCGATGTCGCCCCGGACATATTCGTCATGGCGAGTACCGGCATCGATAATCACAGGCCGCTCGATGCCCGCGAGCTTCGGCGCACCGTCCCAGTACGCAGGGTTCGCGGCCAGTGTGACTTTGGAGTCTGGGACATAACTTGTCAGCTTGAACGCTCCCGTGCCCGCGCCTTTGATGACATCGTCCGCCGTCATTTGGACACCGATCTTGGCTTCCGCCTGAGAAACCACATACGCAGTCGGGTAGGTCATCGTATCGATCCAGTACGCTTTTGGGCGGGTGATCGTGATGGCAACCGTGGTCGGGTTCACCACTTTGACACCCGTTAGCTCCGTCGCCTTGCCGCTGTTCAGCTCTTTCGCGCCCTGAATATCGCCGAGATAGTTCAGCGCGACAGGGGAGCCAAGCTTGGGATCGAGGCAGCGGCGCATGGAATACAGCACGTCGGACGCCGTGACAGAAGAACCGTCCTGGAACTTGACATTGGGCCGCAGATGGAACGTGTAGGTCAGACCATTCGGGCTGACGTCCCACTTTTCGGCCAGACACGGCACGATCTTGTTCTGCGGCGACCACTGGACCAGTCCTTCAAAGACCTGCTGCAGGACGTCAATAGTATCCCCGTCCTGCACCATCGCCGGGTCAAACGTAGTCGGCGAAGTCTTGATCGGGTAGCGGAAGATATTGCTGGCACGGGTCTGAGACACTGTGCTTGACTTATGGCCGCAGCCGGTCATGACCAGAGAAGCCGCCAGGCCAAATGCCAGCACTGAGAACGAAGCGCGGACGAGCGGAACACGGAAAAGCGGAATGCGAGCAGTCAAAAGCGTTCTCCTGTGGAAATCAGCCTGAAGATTGCCTATTATACCACGCGGGCAGGCGCGATGCAAAACCAGAACGCGGAGGCAGGAAAAACGTGTTATACTGAGAATATCGGCGCAAGCACGTCTCCTTGCCGAAAAGGATACTTTTATGTCTATTTCAGTCAATGCCGCCTTCAAAGGCGCAGTCGTTCTCGGCCTGACAGCGCTGGCCGCTTCCCTGCCGGCCTTTGCCGGAGGCGGCGGCACCTACATCGCTGTGGGAGATAGTGCCGCTTACGGCTACATGAACAGCGTGCTGACACCCGCCGGGGGCAGCGGCTACGCAGGGTACACGCAGCTCTATGACACTTACTTGAGCACCCAGGCAGGAGCGCCGGTCACCCTGCTTAACTTAGGCATCGTCGGTGAGACTTCGACGTCTCTGCTTCAGAACTCCACCGGCAATTCGGCCTTAAACAGCAATTACAGCGTGGCTACCCCCGAGTCACAGTTCGCGCTGCTGATCGCAAACCTAACCCCTGATGTTACCCATGTGACCGTGCAGATCGGCGCGAACGATATGCTGGCCCTCGCAACCAACCCCGCCTTTGTGGTAGGTGATCCATCCACCCAGCAGACTTTGCTGAATACGACACTCGCCACTATCGCGTTCAACTACAATACCCTGCTGACACAGATCAGCACCCTTGCACCCGGAGCCGACGTCCAGGTACTCGATTACTACAACCCTTACGCCGCCCTCCCCGCCTCCACTCTCACACAGCCCTACAACGATTACCTGCGAACGGTCTCCGGCCCCCTCATTGGCGGCTTAAACAGTGTCATTGCCCAGGAGGCAGCTTTGCACCACGACACGCTTGTCGATCTGGCAGGGCCGTTCGCCGGTCAGGAATCGACCCTGACCCGTTCCAGCGAGTATATTCCCTTTGACGGCACCTTCGTTCCCAACGATCACCCGACCGCCGCCGGCTACGCCGTCATCGCCCAGCAGCTTGAAACGTCTCCCGTCCCGGAAGCATCCTCCGCCATCACCACCGGCCTCCTGCTGGCCCTCGGCTTAGGCAGCCTCGCTGTGGCATCTCGAAAGAAGCATCGTGCTTAGGCCATCGAAGGCAAAGTTTTCTGTGTCAGAAACAAAATGAAAGAAATCAACCTTTCCGATTTGGCTGGAATATGGTTCCATGATGTGCAGATCAGTCGCATCAGCGTGGATTATATCAAAAGACAGGCTGAATTTGAATTCACTATTCCTGTTGGCTGGTGGAACTCTCCCAACCGGCGTGGCCTCACCGAAGGCGAACTGAAAGGCACTTTGCTCTTCACCAAGCTCTTGTACTTTGTCATGGAGCCACCGGCTGCGAATTATCCCTATGAAGACAGCATAGGAATTGAAATTACGTCTGAAGGCCCCGCGACACCACAAAGCATTGGTCAAGCCTATATTTCCAGACTGCCTCAAGATCTACCGCCCGAGGCATTTCTGCACTACTTTTTCGTGAATGAGTGGAACGCATTCATTTTTGTCGCCGCAACAAACGCAGTTTTCCGAATATAAGGTTGGGAGGCTAAGCGCAAGGCATGATTATGGCGAACACTAACGAAATCATTGAAGCTATCAAGCAGTATCAACCTGAGCAAGATAACTGGCAGGGACTGGATAAACTGTTAGAACAGCTTTGGAAGACAGGGGAACCAAGTAAAGGCATAGGCGAGTTATTCGATGTCTTGGAGCGTTTCCCTGTACATGACGGCTATGGAGTATTTTGGTCAATTGTACATGGTTTAGAACATTTGCCTGATTATGAACCTTTTTTGGTGAATTCCTTACGGCGACAGCCAACGGAATTTAATGTGCTGATGGTCAACCGTGTATTTAATGCCGGCCAATCCAATGTTGGCGGTGTAAATATTCTGACGCTGCTCAGAGAAGTTCTTACTCATCCCAAAGCTACGGGGCAGGCCAAACAAGATGCCGAAGAATATATCAAGCGATACTGAATATCGCATGTGAGGCAGGGCGTGGAGACGCTAGCGAAAGTCCTCCTATTCAATTGCTGCCTATGGTATTATCGCCGTATTATTCTCAAAGGAGATTCCAATCTATGAGGCAATTTAAAATCGTTGTCGAACGACACAGTGACGGATATGTCGCTTATCCTCTCGGTATTACCGGGGTAGTTGTCGGTGAAGGCGATACCTATGAGGAAGCGCTTGCCGATGTCAAATCAGCCATTACTTTCCATATTGAGACCTTTGGGCTAGGCGTCATTGAAAGCGAAGCCCCTGTTCTGGAAGCCTTCGTCGCTGATTTAGCGGTGGCTGCCTGATGCCTCGTTTCCCGGTAGATGCGCCGCGCGACCGCGTCCTGAAAACCTTCGCACTTCTGGGTTTTGTATTAGTGCGTGAAGGAAATCATCTTGCGCTCGAGCGTGAAAACGCAGATGGGAGCAAAACGCCTTTGACACTGCCCAATCACCGGATCATCAAGAGTTCTACCCTACGAACGATTCTGACCCAAAGCGGCATTTCGCGTGAAGAGTTCTTGACGGCTTACGATGCAGTCTAACAATCAGCTTGCTTCTCATCAAGCCAAGAAGAAACCAGGTATCATACGCTTATCTTGCCGTGAGGTGAAACCGGGCAGTTGTCTATTGAAGTCGAACAAGAAGAAGACGGTCGCTGGCTAAGTGAAATTCCGAAATTGCTGGGTGTGCTTGCCTATGGCAGTACCCATTCGGAAGCAGTCGTCCGTGTCCAAGTCCTTGCCCTGCGGATCATTGCAGACCGTATTGAACACGGAGAAACTTTGCCACAAAAAGTGGATGTGCTGCCCCAGGTATTTTCTATCGCGGCGTGAGAGAATTATAATACGAAAGAAAGCAATATGAACAGTTCCTCAAAAACCAATTGGGAGCAGCTTGACACGCTGATGGACGAGGAAATTGACACCTCCGACTCGACGCCGTTGACTGAGGAGTTCTTTGCCAAAACCAAGTGGCTGATGCCAGGCGAGATTTTGCCGGGGCAAACGGTCCCCTCTCCCTGAAAAAAATGCTTGACTTTTTGAGCGGGCTGTGTTAAAGTAATCTGCAACCGTTTTTTGTCCGCTGTCGTCGCACCACACCGCCGCATTACACCAAACTGCCTGGAGGCGTTTTTGATGAAAACTTCGATTAAAGGGTCTTTTCGAGGACTGACCGGCGCAGCCGCCGTGCTGGCCGTCTCGCTTGGCCTGAACATGGTCGGCCCGCACCGCGCGTATGCCGCCCCCCATCAGCTTGCTGCTGCCGGCGCAAATGACCTGGGCGTTACTATCCTGAGCCCGGACCCGCATGTTCCACTGGCAGGGCTCAAG
This sequence comes from Janthinobacterium lividum, assembly GCA_050954545.1. Taxonomy (GTDB): domain Bacteria; phylum Armatimonadota; class Armatimonadia; order Armatimonadales; family Capsulimonadaceae; genus JANXMY01. Next base: position 25,232 of record JBPBQB010000058.1, read on the forward strand.
CCTGTCGAGATTTCAGCGTTCTATCAGGGCAGTCCGGCAAACCAGATCATCGCGATTGAGCTGTTTATCGACGGAGCCAAAGCGGCCACTAAGACTTTAGATGCGCCGGAAACACGCGGCGTCGTCTCGTTCCTGGTCGATGCCGGGCAGATCCCGGCGGGGACACATCAGATCGTCATCCGGGCGACGGCTGCCGATCAGGAAGTCCAGTCTGCGAAGAGCGTTTTCACGTTCAACGGAATGGACGCCAATGTCGTTCCTTTGTCCCGCCCCAGCTTCCTGGCACCGACCGATCCGACACTTTCCTCGGGCCTGCCGCCCACTCTGCGTCTGATCAGCCCAAGCCGCGACGGGCGAGTTCAGGGCACGATCACCCTGCATGTCGAAGCCTCTGACCCAAGCGGCAAAGCCCCCTATGTGTCCCTGTTTATCGACAAGACATTCAAGACACTTCGGAACTACGCCCCGTATGATTTCGATTGGGATACGACCGGCTATTCCAACGGCTACCATACGATTGAAGCCTACGGATACAACGACTCGACCAGCATCGGCCACGCTAAAACCCTGCGCCTGTATGTCAACAACCCCGGCGGCGAGACTCAGATTCGGCATGACCTGCTCGACGGTGTCAAGACTGTCAAGGCCGCGCGTCTCGCGCCTGCGCCCAAAAAGCAGCTAGCTCGTGTACTGTCCCAGCGCCGCTCGATGCCGACCGTCGGCGACGCAATGCCGCAAATGCCGGAAGCACAAATGGCATCTCTCGTGCCGTCCCATCCGCATTCCACCGCTGAGATCGTCCGCCAGCTTGCGTCCGGGGCTGGTTCCCTGCGCTTCGGCAGCCTCGGTTTCGCGACTGAGCTGTCAACACCGTTTGCGGCCCCGAAAGCCGAGACTGCAGCTCCAAAACCACAGAAAGTCGCAGTCAAAACTGCCAGAGTTCGCAGTGTCAAGCCAGCCGTGATTGCCGCTGCCGCAAGCCGCCCACTCAGCACGGATTTGGCGGGAGATAATCTCACTGAAATGGCCGAGACACCAGCTCGGGCAGGCGTTTCCGATGCTATAACTCACCTGCAGAAGATTGCTTCGGTCCGGCTGCCGGAGAGTGACCTGGCCTCACCCTTTGTCGTGATGCCGCATGTGAAGGCACTGTCCCGCGCTGCAGCAAACATCGCAGTTCGGCCTGTCCAGAAGACGCCGCTGAAGATACACACCATGCATGTCCATCTGCCGGCCAGCATGAACGCACTTCTGCGAGCTGCCGGTCAGAAGACCCTGCTGTTTGACAGCACGACTGTCGCCATGGACCGCCCGCTGACCGCCCAGAACCGTGTTCTCTTCGGCCCCCTGCGCCAGATCTTCGAGCAGGGCGGCGGAACGCTGACCTGGCAGTCGTATAATGGCACTGTCCATGCCAAAAGCGCGACCAAAGACATTATGCTGACCCTGGGCGACAACCATGCGCGGGTCAATGCCAAGCAAGTCACTCTCGACGGCAGGCCGTACCTGCTGCTCGGACGCACGATGGTTCCCGTGTCATTCATCGGTGTCGCGCTGGATGCCAATGTCCAGTTTGATCCCGCGACAGGACATCTGCTGGTAACGAGCCGCAAATAGCCCGATTGCTTCCAGACCCAAATGACAAAAACCCTGTGCTGTTCGTGCAGGGTTTTTGTCTTAATGGCCTGTTGTCCGGCGACAGGAACACCAAGATTGACCTACCGTGACAGTTACCGCTTGTGGTGCCCCGCTCCTGTCATCATCGCCGTTCTCATGCTTCTGCTTCTATTCCCCATGCCGTCTGAAGCGCAGCAGACTGCTGCGCCCCTGCCGCTAGACAAGGCAGGCTGGCATCTTACCTTCGACGAAGAGTTCAATGGCCGCAGGCTTAATCCGCGCAAGTGGACGATTGACACAGGCTCAATGCCTAATCGCTCTGCACCGCTGCAGTATTTCCTGCCGAGCGCTGTCGTTGTGGGGCACGGCATACTCCGTATCCAAAGCAAGCACCAGACTGTCTACGGCTATAAGTACACATCGGGAGAGATCCGGACCCTCGACAAATTCAGCCAGAAATATGGACGTCTGGAAACTCGCTGCTGCTTTCCAAAAGCTTACGGCACCTGGTCGGCGGTCTACCTGCTGCCCGCCGACGATAGCTGGCCCCCGGAAATTGATGCCGCTGAGTATATCGGATGTGACCCGCAGACAGTCTATCTGACCAATCACTGGATGGATGCCGCCGGGCAGCATCAGCAGGTCAACGAAAATTGGACGGACCCCAAGGCCGACTGGGGCGGCTGGCACACCTACACTGTCGAGTGGAAGCCGAACACAGTCCATTGGTACATCGATGGTGTCCTGCGTGGCACTGCCATTGGTCCCGTTTCCGACAAGCCCATGTACATCCGGGTCAACTCGTCTGTCGGCGGCAACTTCGCCCGAGAACCGCATCCTGGCTCGTGGCCGCAGACTTTTCAAATCAGCTACATCCGCGTCTACCAGCATCAGGGCGGTCCAGCCCCAATCTTCGGGCCTGTGCCGCGCTTTGCCCCGCCCCCACCTATCCCAATCTCTGGAAATCAGTCTGCGTTTGTCATGCCCGAGCCCGTCTCGCCTCCCACACCCTCTGCATTAGCGACCCAGAGCAAAAATTACGCGTCTGGCTTTGTCGTTGACCTGGCAGTGATCTTGCTTGTCTGGGCAGGAATGCAGCGGCGTGTGGGTGCTGACAGTGCCTGGACGGCAGCCCTGGCGGCTGGTGTCGGTGTGAGCGCATTCAGCTACTTATTCTTCCGAGTCCAGGTCATTCACTGGGCGGCTTGGTGGATCGCCCTGCCCTTGCTGCTGGCCGAAGCGCATGGCTTATTTCACGCGGTCGGCTTGCAGTATACGCTCTGGCCCCGACCGCCGCTGGAAATCAACACGGGAAGCGAACAAAGACACCGGCCTATCTTCATCTTTATCCCAACGGTCAACGAGGGTGTCGGAGTGCTGAAGCCGACAATCACAGGTGCCCTGGCCGCTCGGGCGTGCTACCAAAGCGAGTTCCCCGAGACCGAAGTGACGATTATCGTCTGCAACGATGGCTTTGTCGCCGGTTATCCCGAGTGGCAGGAGATCGAGCGACTGGCAGAGACACTGGGCGTCACCTGCGTGACTCGTCCGACAGGGGGAGGTGCGAAGGCAGGAAATATCGAGTTCGCCCGGCAGTCCGTGGGCGCTGTCGGGGATGCGCTTCTGGTGCTGTTCGACGCCGACCAGATCGCCGAAACTGCATTCTTGCTGCGGACCGTCCCGCCGTTCGCAGACCCGTCAATCGGCTGGGTGCAGACCGGGCAGTATTATCGCAACCTAGAAAATCCCGTCGCCCGCTGGTCCAACGATCAGCAGGGCCTCTTTTACAGTGTCCTGTGTCCGGGAAAAGCCGCGCTGAACTCCGCGTTCATCTGCGGCACCAATGTCGTGATCCGGGCATCGGCGCTGGACGAGATCGGTGGTCTGCCGCAGGATTCCGTGACCGAAGACTTCGCCGCATCCCTACTATTGCACCCGCACTGGCGCAGTCTCTTTCTCACGGAAGTCCTCGCGACCGGGCTGGGGCCGATGGATCTGCCCTCGTATTTCGCTCAGCAGGGCCGCTGGGCCACCGGGACATTGAGCACCCTGCGGCGACACTGGCGGATGATCTTCCTGCCGAAATCAGGCGGCCTCAGCCCCGCGCAGCGGGTACAATATGGGCTGGCTTGTACGCATTATCTGTCAGGTCTGCGGGATCTGATTTATCTCGGAGTTCCGTTTGTCTTTCTGCTGATGGGGATTTCAGCCATCTCAGGCACCGACCTGCCGACATTTCTCAGCCGTTTTCTGCCCTATTACTTCCTGTCCCAAATCGCGTTCTGGCGAGCAGCTAGGGGCAAGACTACCCTGCGAGGCATTGCCCTGAGCTTCGGCAGTTTCCCCGTCCTGCTTGCAAGCCTGCTGCTCGTGATCCTCGGACAGCGGGTACGGTTTGCCATCACACCCAAGAGCCGAAACAAGTCCAAAAAAGGAACGTTTCTGCTGGTTCAGATCCTCGCGGGATCCGGCTGTCTGGTGGGTTTACTCATGGCACTCGCCTCGCCGGAAGACAGGGGCCGGGTGTTACTAAGTGCGCTCTGGCTGCTCACCATGCTGGTGATGCTTGCAAGCGTCTTGTGGCTCGGCATCCGGGACCGACACTATGCCTCAAAAGAGGGATAAGAATGCTGGAATGACAGGTGGACGAACACGGGGAAGAAAAGACGAACACAAGGTTCGCCCCTACGGGAATTGTAGGGCGCGAACCTTGTGTTCGTCCTGTCTTATGTCCCCTCGTCCTAAATTGAGGTTGTCAGGAAGCCGTAGTCGCCGCGGGAGCCTTGACTTCCGGCTTTGATTCAGTCTTGGTTTCTGTTTTCGCTTCGGTCTTCACAGGCTCGGATTTAGACTCCCCGGAAGCTGCCGGAGCGGCTTCTGTCGGTTTAGCTTCTGGGTTAGAGCTGGTGGAACTGCCGGAAGGCTTCGCAGCGTAATCATTTACATAGAAGCCGGAGCCTTTGAACGAAATCCCCACCGGGTAAATCCGCTTGCGGAGCTTGCCGCCGCACGTGTCGCAGGTCGTCAGCGCATCATCTTTGATGCTCTGATTGATTTCAAACTGGTTATCACAGGAAAGGCACTCGTAGCCATAAGTCGGCATAAGACAATCACACCCCATTCAAGACAGACATTCTTCAAAAGTTACACTTTTATTATCTCTTATTATAACACGTTTCCCCGAAAGGCCGGTTCCCCATGACAAAGTCCGAGTCCCAGACCCTGACAACCGAAGCGATTAACCCAGCGCTCGCCGACATCGACTCCCTTGATACCGAAACCCGCCTGCGGCTGATCAACGCCGAAGATGCCAAAGTCGCCGCCGCCGTGGCCCTCGAAATTCCCCATATCACCCGTGCTGTCCAGCGGGCTGCCGCATCCCTGCGGGCCGGAGGACGCTTGATCTATCTGGGCGCAGGCACGAGCGGACGACTTGGTGTGCTCGACGCCTCCGAATGCCCGCCCACTTTCGGTGTCCCCCCCGGCATGGTCGTCGGCCTGATCGCCGGTGGTCCCAGCGCTATGTTCCAGGCCGTCGAAGGCGCGGAAGACGACCCCGATCTCGGAGCCGCCGCCGTTATCGAGGCAGACGTCAACGAGCGCGATACCATTGTCGGCATCAGCGCCTCCGGTCAGGCCCCCTTCGTGCTTGGCGCTCTGCGTCAGGCCATCAAGCGCCGAGCGACCGTCATCGCCCTGACCAACAATCGCCCCTCCGAAGTCGAAGCCATCGCCGCCATCACGATTGCCCCCATCGTCGGCCCTGAGATCCTTGCTGGCTCGACCCGCCTCAAAAGCGGCACCGCGCAGAAATTGGTGCTGAACATGATCTCCACCGGAGCCATGATCGAGATTGGCAAGACCTACGGCAATCTCATGGTCGATGTCCAGGCCAGCAACCGTAAGCTGACCGCCCGTGCTATTCAGATCATCCGTCAGGTCACCCGCGCCACTCCCGAGAAAGCCGAAGCTGCCCTCACCCAGTCCGGCGGCTCCGCCAAGCTCGCCATTCTCATGCTCCAACTCGGCGTCACCCCCGAAGAAGCCCGCACCCGCCTCACCCACGCCGGCGGCTTCCTCCGCCGGGCGCTGGCTGAAGAGTAAGGTATGATAGTGCTGTGAATGAGTGACTGATACTACGCAGTGCCCGGCGCGTGGAACTAAAGTTCGACGCTATGGGGCGCAGACGCCTAATGTCCATCTTCATGGACAAGGAATAGGATACGGACAAGGAATAGGATACGGATCAGGAACAGGGCAGCGATAACACAATGTTCCTTCTCGACGCAGGTCGAGACTAGGCGTCTGCGCCCCACAGCCGTGGACTTCAGTCACACGGCTCTGAAGCCTGCGTAACATCAGTCAGTGTGAGGAGACATTTGAAATTCTTGCAGTAACTATGTTACCGGCTTTAAGCATGATACTCTTTTTCTTATTGCAGGGGATGATAACCTGCTTCGTGCGTGACGTCAGTCAATAAGTCAAAAGAATGATTTCTACCTTATCCCCTATTCTCTCACGCTTCCGAAATGCACTGGCTTTGCTGCTGATTCTTGGCGGCGCGGCAGGTGTCGTGGCGGGTACTTTAGGACCTTGGGCGACTTTCCGGGTCTTTCATAATATTGAGATCAATCTGCCAGGGATCGTATTCTTATGGGGCAGTTTGTGCCTGGCAGTCGCCGTGCTGGTTTTCTTAGGGATGCGGCGCTCTCCAATTTTGTGCTTGATTGGGGCGCTTCTAGTGCTTCATTGGGACACCGAGGGGCAGAAGCGAGTGCCGGAGCGGGTAAAGTTCCAGCTTGCCGGGTCGCAGCTTGAGCTGTCGGCGTCGATCAACCGTTTGCTGGATCAATTTCATATCCCTGATATTGAAGTGGCGAACTTGAACACGCCTAACCCTGAACTGCTGGGAGTCGGGCTAGGCTGGACAACGAACGGGGCGTATGTATTGCTGCTGGGAAGCTTAGTCGGGCTGCCGGGTGATCCTATCGCGGTCTGGGTCTACAGACGCACGGCGCGTGCCCGGTGCCGGGTCTGCCAGACACGCTGGCTGCTGTCCCGTGCGGCTCAGTTTTGCCCGAACTGTGGGGCATCCGTGCTGCCGTCACATATCCGCGTGTGCCCCCATTGCGGAACGCTGGCAAAGCGCAGCGACCGGCACTGCGTTACCTGCGGAACGGAGCTTCCGAGTATGAATAAAAACGCTTGACAGCCTGACTGACTTATGATAAAATGGTCACAGCAAACATTAGTTCGCTGCCATTTCCAGGAGAAACAGTCATGTTCCAAACGCCCCATGCTCGCTTGCTCGTTTCCGATTTCCCTGTGTGTTTCCGCTTTTACCGTGATGTGCTCGGCCTGACGCCCCGCTTCGGCTCGGAAGACGATGTCTACACGGAGTTCAAAGTCGGCGACCACTCCGTGGCTTTATTTCGGCGCGAACTTATGGCCGAGGCGATTGGAGTGCCCGAAGAACCGGTCGCTGAGAAGCGGCTTGGGAAAGCTGTCGTTGTCTTTGCGGCGGATAACGTGGACGACGCTGTTAAAACTCTCCGTGAGAAAGGCATCGCAATTGTCGCAGAGCCGACTGACCGGGAGGAATGGGGATGCCGTACTGCACATTTCCGCGATCCTGATGGCAACTTGATTGAGATCTATCACGCACTCTCAACATAAAAATAGCCCCGAATGCTAATCGGAAGCAATCGGGGCTATCTAATTTGATCTCAGCGAACGAGTGTAAGGTTGGTCTGTTCCCAATAATCACTCAAACTTCGATGCTCGAAGCAGTTCTCGTGCGGCTGCACGATTACTTCCCGCTGCGTTTTCTGGGACAGCAGGCCGCAGCGCCAGACAGCAGCGGTCTGTTCTCCGTTCGGAGAAGTCAGGTAAACCCGGCTTTTGTGGCGGCAGCTTGCACACTCGTGTAAGGCTTCGGCATCCGTGCGGCCGGCGGGCCGCTCCAGCAGTTCCAATGTCATCGCGTTCCTCCTCGCACAGTTTCTCTGTAATTCTCTTCGCACTTCTGCTCTTCACGGTGATTATACCATGCTCAGCCATAATTTTATATAAAACTATATTAAGTGAGTGTTAAGCTTTGAGAACGACGCAAAAACTGTGCTGAAGCGGTGCTTTAATGGTGACTGCGATGGTAACGATGACGCCGATTTCGTGCGGCGGAGGCTTTGCTCTGTTCTTTGCGGGCGTTCTCGTACTGACTGCCAGCAAGAGCCGCCCCGGCGACTCCCAGCACGGTCGCAGTGCTGTTGTGGTTTAGAAGTCCGTAGCCAGCAACGGCAGCGCCGCCGATTGCAAGGTTCCGCATGTTGTTTTTGTTCTTCTGAACGGCGGCGTGAGCTTTCCGTGATTGATGGTCGTCGGCATGGGTGACAATCGGGGCCAGCATCAGTGCGGCGAAAGCGGCGGCAGCAGTCAGGCGCGAGTATTTTCTATCAAAGCACATTGATTTTGTTCCTTTCAAGGGACGCAAGCTGACAAGAGAGTACAGCAAAGATATGAAAACGGCATGAAGGCTGCCTGCCAGACCGCCTGAAGCAGAAGTCTTGGGTATGACATACGTCTCAGGTATAATAATGGTATGTCAGAGAATTCATCAGACCGTCAGAAATATATCCGCAATTTTTGCATCATCGCCCATATCGACCACGGCAAGTCCACACTCGCCGACCGGCTGCTGGAATTCACAGGCACGGTCCAGCGTCGACACATGCAGGAGCAGCTTCTGGACTCTCTCGACATCGAGCGAGAGCGCGGCATCACGATTAAGATGGCGGCAGTGCGGCTGAACTACAAGGCGCACGATGGGGAAACCTATGAGCTCAATTTGATCGATACGCCCGGCCATGTTGACTTCACCTATGAAGTGTCCCGCTCACTCGCCGCCTGCGAAGGAGCTGTTCTTGTCGTGGATGCTGCCCAGGGTGTCGAAGCCCAGACACTCGCCAATGTCAATCTCGCGTTAAACAGCCAATTAGAGATCGTGCCGGTCATCAACAAGATCGACCTGCCCGCCGCCGACCCGGACCGGGTCGCTGAAGAGATCGAAGAAGTGCTGGCAATCGATGCCACGGAAGCCATCCGGGCTTCCGCCAAAGAAGGCATCGGCACGGAAGAGATATTAGAATCCATTGTCCGGCGCGTCCCGCCCCCGCAGGGCGACCCCGATAAGCCGCTCCGGGCGCTTATCTTCGATAGCCACTTCGATGCGTATTTAGGCGTCGTCGCTTATGTCCGTGTGCGCGACGGCGAGATTGCCGCAGGGACTCAGATCCGTGCCATGGCATCGGGAAAGACATTCGATGTCACCGGGGTCGGCATCTTCTCGCCGCGGATGAAGCCGGTCGACAAGCTGATGACCGGGGAAGTCGGTTATATCACGGCCAGTGTCAAGACTGTCGGTGACTGCCGCGTCGGCGACACGCTCACCCTCGCATCCCACGGCGCGACCGAGCCGCTGGTCGGCTACCGCGAAGCTCTGCCGGTGGTCTTCTGCGGCCTCTACCCAGTCGACAGCAGTCAGTATCCCGAGCTCAAAGAAGCGCTTGGCAAGCTTCAGCTCAACGATGCCGCCCTGACCTTCGAGCCGGAATCGTCGGCGGCCCTCGGCTTCGGCTACCGCTGCGGCTTTTTGGGCCTGCTGCATCTGGACATTGTTCAGGAGCGCTTAGAGCGTGAGTTCAACTTGACCCTGATCGCGACTGCCCCAAGCGTCATCTACAAAGTGCATCAAACCAACGGCGAGATGGTGGAAGTGGATAACCCGGCAAACCTGCCGCCGCCGTCTGAGATTTCCACCATGGATGAGCCCTATGTCACGGCCAGCATTATCATTCCGGCTCTGTATGTCGGTCAGGTCATGGACATGGCCCGTGATCGCCGGGGCGTCTATCTGCGGACTGAGTATCCTGCTAAAGACCGGGTAATGATCTTCTATAAGCTGCCGATGAACGAAATCTTGATGGACTTTTTCGACCAGCTTAAATCCCGCACTAAAGGCTACGCATCGTTTGACTACGAGATCAGCGGTTACGAGGAGTCAAATCTGGTCAAGCTCGACATCAAGATCAACGACGAGCCTGTCGACGCGCTCTCGTTCATCACCCACCGGGACAAGTCCCAGGAGCGCGGCAGGCAGTTAGTAGAGAAACTCAAAGAAGTCATCCCCCGCCAGCAGTTCGAGATCAAGATTCAGGCCGCTATCGGAGCCAAAGTCGTCGCCGCCGAGCGCATTTCCGCCCTCCGAAAGAACGTCATCGCCAAATGCTACGGCGGCGACATCAGCCGCAAGCGCAAGCTTTTGGAGAAGCAGAAAGAGGGCAAGAAGCGCATGAAGAGCATCGGCAGCGTCGAGATCCCTCAAGAGGCATTCATGAGCGTTCTGAAGCTTGGGAGTGACTAACAATGGGGGAGTAATTTATCTATGCCTGACGAAATGCCAAAGAACGAGATTATCATTGCGGACGTAGATATTAGCCATATTCGTTTAGTAGAACTTAGCCATCTCGCCGATCAAGCTAAGCCATTTTATGCCTGGGCAGAAGAAATTTTCCAGCAAGTTCTGGAAACGACAGCTACTTTTGATGAAATTCTTAACACTGCTTCTAAAGAGCAGATTGAACTATGCATTCAACAATGTTACCATGCGAGTGAGCAACAAGGGCTGCCAATTTTGTTTGACGGGATTGGTCGTAGCTACCCACATCAAAAAGCCTGTTACTACTTTTTTTCGTGGGTTGTTCGCGATGCACCCAAGCAACGCTTGGAGCCCTTGCTCCAAAAGATAGTGAGGCAATCAAAACGGCGTAGGATAGATGTAGAAGCACAAGCCCTAGCAGCTCTTATTTACAAATACAAGAAAAATTTGCTTATCTTCTCGTGGGATGCAGTTCGAGAAGTTATTATAGACCGGCTTGAAGGCTCACGCAGAAGCATTTCTGGACATGAGAGAGAAACAGTTGTCAGAACTGCTTTGCTGACCGCAGTCCAGCAATACTTCAGCGAACACTCGGACTACGGTGTGTATATCAAAGTAGAAATTCCGACAGGGCAGATTAAAATTGGGAAAGAGACATACGATGTTAGCGCTCGGCTGACTAGCGAAAAAGACCATTCGACGCGCGATATATTGGTTCCGGTGAAAACCCGAGAGACAGAAGGCGGTGGTCATTCTCATTTATTCACTCGGGATATCATGTCTGCAATTAATGCTGTT
>JBPBQB010000259.1:0-35430 GCA_050954545.1 Janthinobacterium lividum
CGCGCTCTGCTGGATACCGAACTCGTCACCCCTCCCACCCGAGCCGCATTGATGGCACGTTTAGAACCGTCCCCCCCAGAAGACGGGCCGCGTTTTTTCGCTGACCATGACTTTTTCACCCTGACCGCCGCACTGACTCGGCTTTTCGCTGACCCGGAACACCCGACAGCCCGTGAGATGGCTCTCGCGATAGATACGCGCCTTGCCGGCGGCAAAGGGGACGGCTGGCGCTACAACGAGATGCCGCCTGATACGGAAGCGGCGTCGCTTGGTCTGCGCGGGCTGGATCAATCCGCGCAGGCCCTCGAACAGACTGCATTTGTCGGCCTGTCCTCTGACATGCAGGATGCAGTACTCTCGGCAGTGCAGGCAGGCAATGCGCCGGGGGAAATCTGGCAGACCCTGCCTGGCTCGCGCTACTTCGAAGATTTGCTGGCAGAGGCGACGGCCTGTTATTACAGCCACCCGATTGCTCAGGAAGAGATCGGCTATGTCGGCATGGCGGATGGCTACGGCTGGACAAAGGTCAGCATGAACGAGCGTGAACCCTGGGAGCCGGAAGCAGACCATCTGACGTCGCTCAGCCAAGGCCCAGTCAAGCTTGAAATGGCACCTTCAGTCACCGCCGCCGCCGCATCTGCACCTTCGGTCTCCGGGACAGCTTACGAATTGACCGACAGTGTCGATGCGGTCGTGATCGGCACCGGAGCGGGTGGTGCGCCATTGATGGCCCGATTGGCGGCGGCGGGTCTCAAAGTGGTCGCGCTGGAAGCAGGAAAGTTCTGGAACCCTGCCCATGACTTTGCGACGGATGAGCGGGCGCAGGAAAAGCTGTTCTGGAACGACGAGCGTCTCAGCGCCGGTGGCAACCCGCTGCCGTTCGGCTCGAACAACTCGGGCATCGGGGTCGGCGGATCGACTCTGCATTATACGGCCTACACGCCGCGTGCTCACGCCGATGACTTCAAGCTGTTCACGGAGTTTGGAGTCGGCGCAGATTGGCCGCTGGATTATGCCGACTTGGAGCCGTATTACGATGAATTAGAGCAGTTTTTGGGTGTGTCCGGCCCATCGCCCTATCTATGGGATGCTCACGGTCAGCCGTATCCCCTAGCTCCGCTGCCACTGAACGGGGCAGCGCAGCTTATGCAGCGGGCTTGCGAAACAATGGGAATTGCGACTTCACCAGGTCCGAATGCCGCCCTGTCGGCCCCGTATTACCAGCCGGGAGTCGGCTGGCGCAAAGCCTGCACGAACCGAGGTTTTTGCCAGGCCGGGTGCAGTATCGGGGCGAAGGCCAGCATGGATGTCACTTTTATTCCCATCGCCCTGCAAAACGGCGCGGAGCTGCGCTCGGAATGCTTTGTCACCCAGATCGAGACCGACAAGACAGGCCAGGTCACGGGCGTTGTCTATACCCAGGATGGCCGGGAACAGCGGCAGCTTTGCCGGAACGTCTTTCTGTGCGCGGGCGCGATAGAAACGCCGCGCCTGCTGCTCTTGAACGATCTTGCAAACTACAGCGGTCAGGTCGGGCGCAACTTCATGGCCCACACGGCGATCCAGCTTTGGGGTCAGTTTGCCGAAGACATCCGCCCGTACAAAGGCATCCCCGGCGGCCTCATCTCGGAAGACACGCACCGTCCTAAAGACGCCGACTTTGCCGGCGGCTACCTACTGCAAAGCATCGGAGTCATGCCAGTCACTTATGCGACTCAATTAGCTCGTGCCGAGCGGCTGTGGGGCGATAAGCTGCGGCGTCACATGCGCGGCTACAACCATGTCGCCGGCCTCAATATCTGCGGGGATTGCCTGCCGTATGAGAACAACTTTCTGGAGCTTTCTGACGAAACCGATGTTCGCGGATTGCCGAAGCCCCGTATCCATTTCACAGCAGGTGAAAACGAAAAACGCATGACGGCCCACGGCGAGAAGATCATGCGGGCGCTCTGGGCAGAAGCCGGAGCTTCAGAAGTCTGGGCTTTGGAGCGCTACGCTCATATAATCGGCACCTGCCGGATGGGAGCCGACCCGGCCACTTCGGTTGTGAACGCAGACGGCCAGGCACATGACGTCCCCGGACTCTTCATCGCCGATAACTCGGTCTTCTCAAGTGCCCTCAGTGTCAACCCGGCGCTGACTATCATGGCGCTGAGCCTGCGAGTTGCTGATCGGTTCCTGAGCAAAACACGTTAGCTGCCGCGACCGACTATTGACCGATTACAGAGCGTCTCAATTATGGGGCGCTCTTTGGTTTCTTATGATACAAAACAATGTAAACTAAAGTAAGATATTGATAGTAAAAATGGGTAAAACGTAACTAGATAATTGCCATAATTTAGAGCATTATCTACCTAGAAAGACCGTTATGAATACCCCTTCCTCCGTAGAGCAGGCTGAAACGAGTGAGGAAAGCCGTCTTACCGCGCTTCATTCTTACCATATTCTCGATACCCTTCCTGAAAAGTATTTTGACGACATTGTCCGTCTCGTTTCCCAAATTTGCGACGTTCCCGCTGCGCTTATCAGCCTGTCCGATACGGATCGGCAGTGGTTCAAGGCGAAAGTAGGATTTGATCGGACGCAGATTACGCGGGAGATGTCCTTTTGCGCGTATGCCCTTGAGAAAAATGATCTGTTCATCGTTCCCGACACGGCCCTAGATACCCGATTCGCGGAAAACCCTCTCGTGACAGACAGCCCGAATGTCCGTTTTTACGCGGGTGCCCCCCTTCTCACGCCGGAGGGGCACGCACTCGGGACATTGTGCGCGATCGATGTGAAGCCGCGCACACTTACTCCCGATCAGCAGGAATCGCTGGTCATCCTGAGCCGTCATGTCATGGCTCAATTCGAGCTGCCCCGCCAATCTGCCGCGCAGGATAAATTGATGCAGGATCGCCGGAAAGTGACTGAGCGGCTGCGGCTGCTGGAGGCCGCCGTCGAAAAAGCCAACGATGTCATTTTGATCACTGAAGCAGAACCGTTTGATTCACCCGGCCCGCGCATCGTCTACGTCAACCCAGCCTTCACCCGGATGACGGGCTACACGGCTGAGGAAGTGCTTGGTAAAACACCGCGCATCCTGCAGGGGCCAGACACCGATCCCGAAGTCAATGCAAAAATCCGGGCCAAGCTGGAAAAATGGCAGCCTATGCAGGTAGAAGTGCTGAACTATCGTAAGGACGGCACGAAGTTCTGGTCAGAACTCAACATCGCTCCGATCGCTAACAAAAGAGGCTGGTACACACACTGGATTTCGATTCAGCGCGATGTCACTGCCCGACGGGCAGACCGGGAGAAACTTGATCAGACCAATATCGAGCTGGAGTGCCGCGTCCAGGAGCGCACCTCGGCCCTGGCATCGGCCAATGCCGCACTGCAGGCGGAAATCGCCGAGCGCAAAGTGCTTGAAGTGCAGCGCGAGACGATGCTGAAGGAAGCGCTGGAGCGAGCCGATGTCGACTCATTAACCGGGCTATGGAACCATCGAGGCTTCCAGAAGCGGCTGGAAGCCGAAGCGGATCGTGCTCAGCGCACGGGCTGCCAATTGGTGCTGGCGATGATTGATGTCGATAACTTCAAGTTTTTCAATGATGTCTACGGGCATCCCATCGGTGATGAAGTACTTTGTCAAGTCGCTCAGGCGCTGCGGGCGAGCTGCCGCTCTTATGACACTCTGGCACGATTTGGTGGAGATGAGTTCGCTCTGCTGGCATCAGTCCCTGAAGCAGAAGATGCCCCCTCACTTGCGGAGCGTCTGACAACTGCGCTGGCCTCCCTGGGATACACGCCCCCTGGTTACGATACGGTTATTCCCATTGGGGCCTCATTCGGAATGGCTATCTTTATGGAAGAAGCTGTGACTCGGCTGGAATTGATTGAATTGGCTGACCGTCGCCTGCGGGATACAAAAGCAGGCGGCGGCACAAAGGCGATGCTGGTCGAAGGCTTCCGCACACAATTTGCCAACTCCCGTTCCGGGTTTTCCATGCTGAGCGCACTGGTCAATGCAGTCGATGTGAAAGATCGCTATACCTGCCGTCACAGCGAAGATGTCATGCTGCACAGCCTGCGGATCGCACAGGCTCTGGGACTAGATGAAGCGACGCAGCAGACAGTCGCTGTGGCGGCGCTCCTCCATGACGTCGGCAAGATTGGAGTGCCGGACGATATTCTCCGCAAGCCGGGCTACCTGACGCCTGCCGAGTTTGAGGCTATTCAGCAGCACCCGGTTATGGGTGCGAACATTGTCGGCGCTGTCAGCGGATTTGAGGAAGCGCTCGGCGCAATCAGTCATCACCATGAGCGCTGGGATGGCAAGGGGTATCCGGGCGGCCTTCAAGGGGAACAAACGCCTCTTCTGGCCCGGCTGATGGCAGTCGCAGATGCGTATTCCGCAATGACGACGGACCGGCCCTACCGCAAAGGCATGATCGAGTCAAAAGCATTTCAGATTCTGCAGGAGGGAGCCGGGACCCAGTGGGATCCTCGCTGCGTCCGCGCCTTTCTCGCCGAGCAGGCTCCGAAACCTTTCAATCCAGCGCCAGCAGCAAATCCAGATCGAAGTCTGCACTGCGAATCTCTTCTTTGAGATCGTCGACATCCGGTTTGACACGCGGCAGTTTTTCCAGCGTGTCAAACAGGTCTTTCGGCGGGTTGACCGAGATCACCATCACGACCCGGTTGTTGTCGTCCAGATATAACTCGTCGAAGCGATTTGACTCAGGATCACCGTGGAACAAGCCGCCTTTGCCGCCCTGCGGGTCGCCGAACAGCTCGAAGTGAATGTCTAGCTCATCGGAAAAGAAGTTCGCGACATGGTTGTAGGCGATCTTCTGCCCAGCCATGTTCGCGCCGGCGATCTCTCCGTGCCAGAACGCATTGTTCCAGTGCTCGACACGCCACTGCTTGCCGAGAACCGGGTCCTGGAACCCGGCGACATCCCCGGCGGCGTAGACATCGGGAACGCCGGTCTGCAAAAACTCATTGACCAGAATGCCGTTTTTCTTCTCGTCGACATCCAGTCCTGATGCCAGCGCGAACTCTAAATTGGGCTTGACACCGACACTCACCAGCACAATGTCGCCCTCTACTATTTTGCCGGCCTTTGTCTTGACGCCGGCAGAAGTAATCTCAGTGACTTCATCACCTAAAATAATTTCGGCACCGGCTGCTTCCAGCTTCTTTTTCAGAAATGCGCCGTATTCAGGGGACGCAAACTTGCTCCAAAGATGACCAGTCGGCTCAATGATCGTCGCCTGCCCGCCTTTAGTCACAAAGTCGGCGGCGACTTCGACACCGATATAGCCGCCACCGATCAGGACAATCTTCTGGCCTAATTTGGCCTTGATCGCATCGCTGTCTTCCCAGGTCCGCAGCATTTGCACATTCGGCCCATCCGCGCCAGGAATGTCCAGCGTTTTTGGTGACGACCCCGTTGCAACCAGCAGCTTCTCGTAGCTGACCGTGTCGCCGTTCTCCAGCATCACTGTCTTTGTCTTCGTATTCGCACAGGTCGCCATCGTGTCTGTTAAGAGCGTTACAGCGTTTTCTTCGTACCAGGCTTTCGGCTGAATCAGCAGGACCTCTTCGGCGGTCGCTTCGCCGCGCAGATATTCTTTGGACAGAGGAGGCCGATGGTAGGGCAGATGCTTCTCGGAGCCGATAATGAGTATCCCGCCTTTGAGATCGTACTTACGGATATTTTCCGCCGCGGTCGCGGAGGCGAGGCCGCCGCCGATGAGAACGTAACGGGCGGAATGCTGTGTCATGAAATTGCCCTTTCTAGGGAAAGTTTTTGGTGCAGGATTTTGGGTAGTGCAGTGAAGCTGGCAGGCTTGGTTTACCCGGACAGCGATAAGGTCAATCAGAAGCCGCATCAGACTGGTATAATACGGTAGGAGATAAAAATGCCTCTGCCTATATTTCGTGAGGATGGCTGGCTTCCGGGTGGGCATCATACCGCCGATTGGACGGAAATCGTTGTGCGATTTGGCGGTGAACCGGAAAGCCGTCGCAGAATCATCTTAGCCAGCCTGCTTAAGTGGCGAGATGCAGCACGTACTCAGAAGATGGCAGGTCTGATCATCTTAGATGGCAGTTTCATTCCCTCCAGAGAAAACCCCGGAGATTTTGATCTGATCTTTTCCTATGATACAGCTACTGAAGCACTTCTGCAAGAAGAGCCACAAGCGCGAGCATTGAGTGATTATCAGATGTGTCATGCCCTTGGTTTTCTAGGTGATATTTTTGCTCTTCCTGAATCGCTTAAGCAACTTTCGCCAAAGCTAAGCGGTATGGATATGTTTGACTTTGATCGGCATGGAACCCCCAAGGGAGTAATAGAGGTGATATTATGATCCATGATATGAAAGAACTATTAGCGTCCCTACGGTACGTCTCCGGCTGGGCCGACACGCTCGAAGGGCTGCGGCGTCACTCAGAAGAAACAGGTGCCGCGCTGCTTCCGACAACATCGGCAGGACCTCTGGCAGAAATCCGTCGTGTGATTACGGAAGCGCAAGAATTTGTTGATCGTTCGGCCTCAGACAGCAGCAAAGAAGCAGAATCTGATTACTACATTACAATCTCTGAAGAAAAACAAAAAGTTGCATAGCTAATTTGTACTACCTCATCGAATTGTATCCGCACGGTTTGGTACAGCAGCTTGAATCGAAGGTCAGACGCAGCACGTATTTGTGACGATCTGCCCTGCATATGCGTTGTTCCCTACCAGCGTACCTCAATATCGCTGCCGCCTGGTACCATGTATTCCTGCTCACTTTCGCGCGTTGGCGCACCCGTCAATTCTTTTCCCCCGACATATAATGACACTGAAGGCAAAGGGCCGTCTTTGGAAATCAATTTCAGGCGGCAGGAAAAAGCGGAGACGCCGTGGACACGCATGGTAGCGCAGTTGACTTCTGCGCTCGTCACAGTCAGCGGGTAGTCACACGCGATCTGGAAGGGGATACCGGATGGGCGATGAAAAGTACGAGTGGCGAAAACAAAGGCTGCGCCTGCGCCGTACACTTCCTGGCCGACTGCGCCTGCCGGATCACCGATAGGGTACAGGTCTTCCATCGGGATGGCAAGGTTCCGGTCCAGATGTCCGTTGCGGATTTCCGTTGCCAGGGCTTCTTCCGGCATCTCGCCGGGATAGTAGAACCAGGCCCGGTTCAGGAGATGCCGGCAGTACTCGGCGATCAGCAGACGGGCCGATTCAGGCAGCGCTTCACCGGAGCGGCTGAAGACCTCGTGAAAGGCGGCAAAGGACTCGAACGCTTCAAAAACTGCTGTATACTCGGCGTCGTGAAGGCACAAAACGCCGAGAAAACTGGGAAAGAACTTCGCCGCGCCTAAGTGGCAGTCGTAAAATGTCGTGTGATGGAAAAACGAAGCCAGCAGCACTAGACTTTGGTCTCGAAAGAAGTCGTCGCCTGTTTCTTCCCAGAGCCGCAGGCAGGCAGCCGCACCGATGGCTGTGATGTTGAACTGGTAGCCGACCGCGAATCGGTAACCCGAAAGTGCCCGAACCGCTGACTTGGCTTCTTCGAGATAACGCGCTTCACCGGTGAGGTCCCAGGCTTCGATCATGACTGCGGCATAAATGCCGCCGACATCGGATTGGCCCGGCTCATCGGGCTTGCGGATTTCGGTCATCACTTCCAGAGTTTCCAGATTGAATTTGACCGGCCACCGATACTCGAAATGGCGGGCGGCGTTGATGGCATGTTCCAGAGACGCAAAGAGAAGCCGCCTGGCTTCATCGTCGCCGCGTTTCGCCAGCCGGGCCAAGTCGAGCAAAGGGTGGTACAGGTACCACGAGTCGGACTCCGCGCGGTCCTTGCCATGACCGACATCCGGCAGGAAGCGCCGCATCGCGCCGAGAGGGGCATCGTAGAAAGTCGGCACAGCCGCCCGGAGTGTGTCAGCCAGCGGGACAGAAGTGCCGGTCCAGTCTTGATATTCCAGCAGAGGCAGCGTCAGCGCAAGCTGGACCATGCTGTCCGGCTGTTCTGCTGACAGATACGGTAGGGCGTAGGTGTGATCGTGATGGGTGACTAAACAGCCTTCACCCGTTTGCAGGTCGGCCAGCGTGTCGGCGGCCCGAGACGGCCAATCCCGCCACTTCAGCTCCGGCTGGGGCAGATATGGGTAGATCGCTGCCAGGCTGTCCAAAAACAGACGTGCGGCCTGACGCTCATTCTTGGGCTGTTCCGTGCTCAGACGGACAAAAGCGTCGGAAACGACAATGGCTTCGTTAGCAGGCAGAGGAACATCAGAAGCCGGCAGCGCAAAGCCAAGCTGCGGCCATTTGCCGCCGATAAGGCCATTCGGAACCGTTCGCAGCTTCTCGAAAAGCGGATTCAGGGCAGCGTAGTTTTGCAGGTACAGTACGGAGCCGAATGACGGCTCGGTCTGGGTCAGAAACAGCACGGCCGCGCCTACTTTCGCCTGCCCGGCATGGGCGGTGCCCAGCGTACCGCGCGGGTCGCTGTTTTTGTCAAGGGGATAGATGTCGACTGGGCTGAACGGCAGGAACAGATCAAACGCCGGTGTCAGCGTCGTTGTCCAGTGCAGCAAAGCGCTGTTCAGCATCTCGACTTTCACCTGGAACAAGCCGAGAGTCGTTTGCACGGTGAACTGAGCCGAGTTCTCGTCAATAGCTTCTGCTTCCACTTCTAAACTTGCACCGGGTGCATAGGCTGTCCGAAAGGCCACGCCGCCACCGTTCAGCCCGCGCACGACAAGCCAGAGCGATTCGTGCCCGGCAATGACATCCAGCGTCATGTCGCTCGCCAGTTCCCGTGTATATACAGACGAATTCGCGGTCAGCTCTTCCTGTACGGCGGCTGTCCACGGATCAAATCCAATAACTTTGTCTTCAGTAATTTTATCTTTCATGCCTTGTTCTGTCCTCTTAAGTATCTAATGTAGAACTATGCCTGCTTCGTTTTTCCCAAAATATGTCAGGGTATACCAGCCAGACCAAATAATTCGAGAAAACGAATTTGGCATAGATTGTGCAACAGAAAGTCTTGATGACCGACGCTTCCAACATACGCTCAAAAACAATCCTCTATACCGACCATACGGCCAAGATGGGCGGCGGCGAGATCGCTCTCTTGAACCTGGTCTCGGCGCTTGACTCCTCGCGTTACCATGCCATAGTGGTTCTGGCTGATGAGGGACCCCTGGCGGTCAAGCTGCGGGCGGCGGGGACCGAGACTGCCGTGCTGCCGCTTGACCCGGCCCTGCGGGAAACGCGCAAAGACAGCCTCGGCGTAGGTTCTCTGCTGCGGCTGCGTCAGGTCGGCCTCCTGCTGGCGTACAGCCTGCGCTTGGCGCGATGGGCGCGGGCGCACTCCGTGGATTTGATCCACACAAACTCACTCAAATCCGATATCTACGGCGGCATCGCCGGGCGGCTTGCAGGCATTCCCGTGCTGTGGCATGTCCGGGACAATATCAACAGCCAGTATTTGCCCCCGCTGGTGGCGTCTGGTTTCCGTTTACTCTCGCGGCTGCTGCCTCAGATCGTGGTCGCGAATTCAGAAAGCACTCTGCGTCAGCTCTGGCCTAAAAAACCGAACGACTCGATGGCAGGTGAAGTTGTTTACAGCGGCGTCTCGATGGAAGTGGTTCATGACGGTTATGTCGAAGGTCTGGCCGTCATTGGCCCGGTCGAGAGCTCCAGTGGCTGGGGTCGACCGCCGGTGGTCGCATTGATTGGTCGGATCGCGGAATGGAAAGGGCAGCATGTGTTCCTGCGTGCTGCAGCGGCAGTCCACGCCCGTTTTCCCGAAGCTCAATTCTGGATCATCGGTGCTCCTTTGTTTGGTGAGCATGAGTACGAGCAGTCTTTGCACGTACTGACAAAGCAGCTAAATATGACTGAGTGTGTTAAGTTTCTCGGCTTCCGCGATGATGTTCCGAAGCTGATGCCGCAGATCGACATCGTGGTTCACGCCAGCATTCTGGGTGAGCCGTTCGGCCAGGTCGTCATCGAAGGCATGGCGGCAGGCAAGCCGCTGGTCGCGACTGACGGCGGCGCTCTGCCGGAGATCGTCGTTCCCGGCGAAACCGGCTACCTCGTCGCCATGGGCAGTGCCGAAGAAATGGCGTCTGCCTTAGAAACTTTGCTGTCTGATCCTGTCCAGGCCCGAGCAATGGGAGAGTTCGGCAAGATACGAGTCGAGCGTTTGTTTACGATCAGCCACACCGCCCGTAAGATGGAAGCTGTTTACGACGCTCTGTTCGCGCGGCGGAAGTAGGTGACCACTTTTCTCTCTCAAGCGCTGGATTTTCGTTCCCGGCAGGTATGATGATAGGATGAAACAGGCGGTCAGTGTCAGCCTCGGATCGGCGGCAGGGGATTTTGTGCGCGAGATCACGCTGGCCGGGCAGCGGGTCAGGTTGACCCGCGAGGGAACCAATGGCGACATGGAACGGGCGCGGCAGCGCATTCAGGAGCTTGACGGTGAAGTAGACGCGCTGGGCCTGGGCGGCATCGACATCTCGCTTTCGGTCGGCGGCCAGCAATTTATTATCGGCGACGGTCAGCGGCTGGCGGAAGCGGCCACGAAAACGCCGGTGGTCGACGGCAGCGGCCTCAAAAATACGCTGGAGCGGCGTGTGGTTCGAGAGCTGGCGTCGTCCGGCAAGATCAGTTCCCAGACCAATGTTTTGATGGTCAGTGCGCTGGACCGTTTCGGCATGGCGGACGCCTTTGTCGAGCTTGGCTGCCCCTGCGTCTTTGGTGATTTGATCTTCAACATCGGGCTGGATTTCCCATTGACGACGCTTTCCGAGATCGAAGACCTAGCAAAAAAATACCGATCGCGTCTTTTGACAGTCCCCTTCCATCTGCTTTATCCCACTGGAACCGCGCAGGACACGCAGACCGCCGATCCTCGGTACGCTAAATATTATGAAGCGGCAGACGTGATCGCAGGAGACGGACATCTGATCCTGCGTCATCTTCCTGCGTCTTTGCCCGGCAAGGGAATTGTCACCAACACCACCCGCCCGCACTCTTTGGCTAAGCTGGCCGAGGCAGGTGTCTCCTGGGTCGCTACGACGACGCCGGAGATGGATGGGCTGTCAGGCGGCACCAATCTGATGGAAGCCGCTCTGGTGGCAGTCATCGGCCTGCCGCTTGCCGAAATCACGCCAAGCGTCTACGACGACTGGATCGAGCGTTTGGGCTGGCACGGTTCGCTGCATTCATTCGCGCACTGAATAAGAGTGACCTACCTCCTTGCTACGCAGGGTCCTCCCTAAAGGGAAGATTTGGAACAAGAAGCAAATGAACTGCTTGGCTCATCCTAATCCTTCCTTTAGGAAGGACCACAGCGAAGCGGTGCGGTAGGTCTCATACCAACAAGGAGTATTCCCCCACAATGGCGACTGCTGAAGAATTGCAGGACAGCTTGAATTCGTTTGCCCAAAGCTGCAACGAAAACGCACGGTTGATGGCGATGATCAAAGACTGGAACCGGGTCATGCATATCCGGGCTACTGACATCAGTGCGGAGGCGGCGCTGATTACGCGAGATGGGTCTGTGACTGCGCTGCCGGATGCACCGGCGGCGGCAGATTTAGTTCTGCTGGCGACATCTGACATTTTGACTCAAATCTTTTATGGCGAGCTTTCGCCGAACGATCCCTATAACGACGGCACACTGCGTATTCAGGGGCCGGAAGAAGACATTGTTCGTTTGGACTTCGTGATCGCGATGCTATGGGAGTAGATCTGCCACATCTGAAACGCAGCATCGGGCTGGCAACGGTGGTCTCGACAAGCGCCGGGCTGACTTTTGCCTCATCGACATTTCTGGTCGTTGTTCAAATGGCCTGCTATCTGGTCGGCGATGCGGCCTGGATCGCGATTGGGATTGCCGGGGCGCTGTGCGCTCTAGCCGCCGCTGCGTTTTCCGAGCTGAACGGGATGTGGCCGAGTGTCAACGGTATCCGGCTGTATATCCATCGGGCGTTTGGCGAAAAGATTTCGCTGGTCGCCGCGCTGACCTATATGTCGGTCGTGACACTTGTGGTCGGCACGGAAGCCTATGTTCTGTCACATGTCTTGAGCCGGGCGCTGCCCGCGATTTCGCCGCCCTGGTGGATCTTTCTGATGCTGACGCTTGCCACGGCGGTCAATTTCCGGGGGCTGAAGATCGCCGGGACATTCCAGAATATCCTGACTTACTCGGTCGTAGTCTCGGTCGTAATCATGAGCATTCTGGCGCTGTCTCATGCTCATTTTGTGGTTCCTCAGCCGCTGAAGACGGGCGGCGTCGGGCCGCTTTTTCAGGCAGTCGGTGTCGCGATCTTCCTCTTTGTCGGATTCGAGTGGGTGACACCGCTGGCTGATGAAGTCAAGTCACCTTACGCGATCCCTACGGGCATGTTTCTGGCCGTCGCTCTGCTCGTGGTGGTGTATGCACTGGTGGCGACCGCCATGTTCACAGGCCTTGTACCGCGTGGTCTGCTGTTCGGGACACTCGCCGCGCGTCAACCGATTCCCCATGTCCGCTTCGCCGAGCTTGCGCTTGGGCCGATCGGCGGCTGGGTGATGATCGGAACCAGCCTGTGTATGTCCCTGACGACCTTCAATGCCGGGTTGATGGGTGTTAGCCGGTTTATCTATGGCATGGCCCGGGACCAGGTCCTGCCGAAGCGTCTGTCGAGCCTATCGACGCGGTTCAGCACGCCCGATCAAGCCGTGTTCCTGGTCTATGTCATCGCGCTGATTGTCTCAGGCGTCGTCTACTGGACTCAACGGTTTGTGATGCTGGTCAACTTAGCCGCCGCGACGGAAGCGTTTATTTATGCGTTTGCCGCTGCCGCCGTGATTGCCCTGCGCCTGAAAGACAAAGAACGAGCGCGGCCTTTTCGGATGATCGGGGGCCTGGGCCTGCCGGGTGTCACGGCGCTGATCTTCGTGGCCATGGGCATCGGCGTTTTGACCCAGCCCGGCGTTGAGTCCTGGGGTGCAGGTATTTTACTGGCTGTGCTTGTGCTGGCCTGGGCTATCTACATCCAGTTTTTCGTGGGGCCGCGCCTGACTAAAATCCGTGCGGAAGCCGCCGCACGTCCTTCCCGCCGCCCCTCACGTCGGCCCCCGCCTGGTGATGCAGACCCTTCGTAAGCGTTTCTCTGTTCTTTTGGGCTTTTCTGCCGACAATCTACTTAGCCATGACTGCTGTATAAGCGGTTAATGTGGGTGGGCAGAGCAATACATAAGCCACAAGAAATTTTCTATTCCTCAAAAAGACTCCCGCAGACTCTGGCATGGCTGCTGATCGCTGCCGGGTGCGTATTCCTGACTCTGATGCTGAGGCTGGATTTGGTCGGGCTTCTGGCTGCGCTTGCCATTTCGGTCTTGCTGCTGGCCCGGCTTCAAGATAGCCGAAACCTCTTTCTGCAATCCATCAATGCGGTGCAGGAAGGCTATATCGTCCAGAATCGGGCCGGGGTGATCCTGCTCTGCAATGCCGGGGCGGAGCATTTGCTGGGTGGCCTTCCCGGAAAACTTACCGGTCATTCCGCAGTGCGCCCGGAATGGAGTTTCCTGAAGGAAAACGGGGATGAGTTCCCGCAGACGCAGCATCCCAGCCGTTTAGCACTGGAAACAGGTAAGCCGCAGGAAGCTGTGATTCTTGGTATACGGCGGAGTGAAGCAGGTGTTGTCTGGTTCTCCATGAAGGCGGCACCTGTTTTTCATACAGGACAGAAGACGCCCTATGCCGCCGTGCTGACATTCACCGACATCACGGCGAAGAAGAAAATCGAAGAAGACCTGCAAAAAGAACGTGAGTTCCAGCAGGCCCTTCAGGAAAGTCTGCAATCGGGAATTGTCGCCTGTGATGCTGATGGTATCCTGACTTTCTTTAATCAGGCCGCCCGCGATTTCCACGGCCTGCCGGAGGAGCCGCTGCCGCCAGAGGAATGGACAAACCACTTTGATTTGTACCAGCCTGATGGAATCACGCCTCTGCCCACTTCAGAAATTCCGCTGTTTCGGGCGTTCCAGGGCGAGATCGTGCGTGATGCCGAAATAGTGATTGCACCCAAAGACAGCCCGCCTCGGACCCTGACTGCCAGTGGTCAGGCTATCTATAGCAGCCAGGGCCGGAAACTGGGCGCGGTCGTGGCGATGCACGACATGACTGTGCGCCGGAGAATCGAGCAGGAGCTGTCGCGTCTGGCAGCCATCGTCGAGTCTTCGGAAGATGCGATTTTCGCGATGACCCTTGATGGCACTCTGGTGAGCTGGAACGAGGGAGCAAATCGCCTGTATGGGTATGCGGAGTGGGAAGTAATTGGTCAGCACGTCTCTATTCTGGTTCCGAAAGGAGAAATCAGCCCCCTCGACGCCGTAATCCCTCGCCTGGTGCGCGGTGAGTCGATTGAACCGATTGAGATGGAGCGGCAGCGCCAGGATGGCGGGGTCTTCAATATGGCCCTGACATTCTCCCCGATCCATGACCAAAAAGGCGAAGTAATCGGGCTGTCCTGCATTTCACGCGACATCACTGTTCGCCGGAAGGCGGAAGATGCCCTGCGCGAGAGTGAAACTCGTCTGCGTTCCCTGGCGGATGCGGCCTTCGAGGGCATCGCCGTCAGCCGAGATGGCATGCTCGTCGATGCAAACCCCGCGTTTTTGACGCTTTACGGTTACGAAACAGAAGAACAAGTGGTCGGCATGAGAGCGGAAGATTTTGTAGTTCCGCAGGCGCATACATATGTCTACCAAAAAGTCATTTCAGGAACGGAAGAGACTTACGAGGCCCTATGCCTGCGCCGAGACGGCACCACGTTCCAGGCAGAAATTCGCGGCCGCAAAGTTTTATGGGATGGACTGCCGGCGCGTGTCACTGCCGTGCGTGATGTCACCGAGCGTAAAGCAATGGAAGAAGCACTCCGGGCGGTGATGAGCAGTGCCCCAATCATTCTTTTTGCTGCGGATGCGTCCGGCACAATCACGCTTTCGGAAGGCACCGGGCTGTCGGCTCTGGGGCTTGCGCCGGGTGAGGCGGACGGTCAATCGGCGTTCGATCTTGGCAATAGCGATCCCGTACTGCAAGGCAGTATCAGACGTGCTCTCGCGGGTGAGACCATTTCCTGCGACATGCGGACAGGGTCTCACTGCCTGCATACGGATCTCCGGCCGCAGCGCGATATAAACGAGAATGTTACTGGAATAATCGGAGTCTGTTTTGATATTACTGAGCGTGCCCAGTCGGAAGAGCGGTTCCGGGTGCTGTTCGAGCAGTCTTCCGATGCACACTTGTTTTTCAACGACACCGGCATTATTGACTGCAATCCGGCTGCGCTCACGATGATGCGCTGCGATGATAAAACCCAGCTTCTAGGCACGCATCCGGCGCGGCTCTCACCTCTATATCAGCAGGATGGTCGGCTGTCCGTTGAAAAAGGCGAAGAAATGTGTGTTCTGGCCCGTGAGAATGGCAGCCACCACTTCGAATGGACTCGCCTAGCGATGGACGGCACCGAGTTTCCGGTGGACATAACTTTGACTCAGGTGATGCTGAACGAAGAGCCGGTGATGTTCTCCGTCTGGCACGACCTGACCGAACGGAAGCTGGCAGAGCAGCAAATCAGAGATTACACAATTCTTCTGGAACTCCAGAAAAGCCAATTGGAAGCCACGAACCGGGAGCTGGAAGCGCTGGCGACTACGGATGGCCTCACGGGTCTCAAAAATCATCGGACTTTCCAGGAGAAGCTGGCTGAGGAACATGCACGGGGTCTCCGTTATCACCAGCCGCTTTCGCTTCTGCTGCTGGATGTCGACCAGTTTAAGTCGTATAATGACAGTTACGGGCATCCGGCAGGTGATGCCGTGCTGGTGCAAGTGGCGGAAGTTCTGAGTGGCACTGCCCGTGATACGGATGTCGTGGCACGGTATGGCGGTGAGGAGTTTGTCGTGATACTGCCTCAGACCGATGAAGAGGGCGCGGTCGCAATCGCCGAGCGTATTCGTATCGCAATCGCCGACAGTGACTGGAAGCAGCGCCCGATCACAGTCAGTCTCGGAGTCTGCACTCTGTCGCTGGATACGCCCACTCCCAGTGTCATGGTCTCTTACGCCGATAAAGCTTTATATCACTCCAAATCTCAGGGCCGGAACCGGGTGTCTCACAGCAACCCGGCTGACCGGCAGGCTCAGTTGCTGTCTTATCAGAGCTGAACTTTCTCCTGACTGCGATAGGCGCGGGGTGTCAGTCCGGTGGCGGCGCGGAATGCACGGGTGAAGTACGCGGCTTCGCCAAAGCCAGATTGCTGCCCAATGTCGGAGATGGAAGAGTTGGTCGTAGTCAGCAGCGCCCGCGCCCGCTCGATCCGCAGATGCCGGATGTAGTCACGCGGGGTGCGGCCCATCGTCCGGGCAAAGACTTCTGTGAACCGATCCGGCGATAGAAAAACAGAGGCGGCGACCTGTTCGACCCGCAGTGGCTCAGAAAAATGTTCATCTAAATAGCGCACGGCGGCCGCGACCGTAGCCTCCTGCACAGAAGAGGCCTGTAAGTCATTGGCAGGCTGCTGAGGCGCGGCTTCGGCGTAGCGCCGGGCCAGATGCACCAGCAGGCGCAGAAACAGGCCGCGTGCCAGCAGAACCCCTTCCGGCGTCTCCGCCGCCCATTCCTGTTCCAGTTCCCGCAGCATCTCGGCGACCGGTGCGTACCCATCAGGGGTCAGGTGCAGCCAGCGCCCGTTCTGGCTGCGCTCGGATGCTCGCTGCAGCGGCTCTTCGACAAACAGCGGCTGAAAACCAGGTGTTTCTGTCAGGGCATTGAGGGTGGGAGCATCAAAGAAGTGCGGCGCAAAATGCAGCGTGTGCATGTGCAGACGCTCACAGTCGGCAAACCAATGAGTCATTCCCTGACCCATCGCGTAGACATCACCTCTTGCGACTCCGTAGGGGACGCCGTCGATCCAGTGCGTGCCGCGCCCCTGCCGGACAAAGTACAGCGAGAAAAAGTCGAGATGACAGTTTGCGACTCGTTCATTGTCGGCCTGAATGGTGTCATGGCGAATGACCAGCGGCAGCGCGTCGGCAGTGCGCGGCCTTCGGCTGATAATTTCAGAGAAAAGATGCCGGAGAATCGGAGCCTGAGCAGATTGGCTTTGAGTAGGCATGGCAGCACATCAGACGTCAGTAGATCTGTCGAGATAAGCCAGCACTTTGCTGGTGTCGACCTGCCATTCGGTGCGGGAGAGATAGGGGCGGAAGCCGAGAGCCTGGTTGATCCGCAGCATCGGCCCGTTGGAGTCGGCGTTGCCTGTACGGACATACAGAACTTCCGGGCGCTCCCGCAGGACCTTATCCAGCATGGCGGCTTTTAGACGGCGTCCTAATCCATGTCCGCGATACTCCGGGAAGACGCCGGTGCCGCCTTGACTGACGATCTGCGGGCGGTTCGGGTTCCAGTAGACTTCTGTGAAACCGGCAAACTTGTCCTCCGTTGACTCACGGACTGAGACCGTCCAGCGTATAGTCCCCCCGGCCAGCATCTGCTGCTCCATCTGGCGCATGTGCTCCGGCGTAAAGTGCATATCTTCCATGTCCATCTTGTCGCGTGGGGCTGTGTTCATGACCTCAAACAGAGCCGCCATTGCTGCAAGCTGGTCTTCAGGATGCGGTCCTTCCCAAAACTTCATCTCAAACCGACTGTTTGATTCCGGCGTCATCCACTGCGTCAGCAGGTCGCGGTCGACATCAGTGAGGACAAGCTGATTGGTATGCGACTCCATAGCCCGTTCCCCGCCCAGGCGTGTCAGGAAAGCGTCGCCCGCCGGAACGCGGCCGTGGGTGCCAACCATCATCAAGCGCCGCCCTTCGCGCTGAGGAACATCCACGAGAAGAGCAAGCAGTCGGTGTCCGATGCCCTGACGCCGATGCTCCGGGAGGACATTGACATCAAACCAGACCAGATGCTTGTTTTCTTCCGTGTTCAGAATGCTGACATAGCCCGCGCCGACCACCTCCGACCTGTTCTGGTTCCAGGCAGCCCAGGCAAACACGCTGATAAAGCTGGGAATATTCTGCATGGCCGCGATGGTTTCCGACAGCGGCGTCGGCGGATCTTCGGGCAGCGTTTCCGACTGGATCAGGTTGGAAAAATGGTTCAGCGCCCGGTAGTCGCCTTCAGGCGCACCCGCGAGATCGAACGGCTCAATGGTAACGGCTGTCTTGGTCATGGGCACGGTCTCCTGAGTTTGGGAAATCTCCTGTAAGTTCGCCTGCTGGTACGCGTTTTCCTGCTGAGAAATTATTGTGAGAGGTATGCTACAATGCAAACGAAAAGACAGCCTGTACGGGCTGCCTTTTCAATCTTGCTGAAAGGAGGTGAAGCTTCTTGAAGCAAGTAACCTGGCGGGTCGTTTCAAGTGTGGCACATTTTATTCCGAATATGGCGAGCATTGCAATCGCACCCGGCACTGGAAGTGCCGGGCTACTGAAAAGCACAAAATCACTCCGTGACTGAAGAAGTTGCGAGTCTTCCGTCCGCGCAGCGGACATTCTGCACTTCTAAAGCCCGGCACTTCCAGTGCCGGGTGCCACGTCGGAACAACGCCGCAAATCGCGGTAGGGGAGACATCACATGGAGACACTGACCCGCATACCGCTCCGCACGGCCCGCACGGCCATGGTCGCGTCGGCAAACCCGCTGGCCTCGCTGATCGGGGTCGAGATACTTCGCGCGGGCGGCAACGCTGCAGACGCCGCCGTAGCCATGGGAGCGGCGCTTGCCGTCATGGAGCCGCACAACTCGCATCTCGGCGGCGATGCGTTTGCTCAGTTCTGGGACGCGCCCGCGCGAAAGCTGTCCGCGCTGAACGGCAGCGGCGCGGCTCCGGCTGGGGCGACTATCGCGGCGATGGGAAGCGTTATTCCTGAGCGCGGTATCCGGGCCGTTGCAGTACCCGGAGCGGTGGATGCCTGGCTGACTACGCTTTCTCTGTGGGGCACCATGACCGCGTCTGAAGTGCTGGCCCCCGCCATCGCGCTTGCGGAAGACGGCTACGCCCTGCCTGCCTGGCAGGTGGCGCTTCTGCAAGCGCATGAAACTCTGTGGAACGAGTACCCGGAGTCCGGTGCATCACTGGTCCCAGACGCTCTGCGCCCCGGTGTGACTGTCTACCAGCCTGCGCTGGCCCGAACACTGCGTCAGATCGCGCAGGGCGGGCACGCCGCGTTCTACGAAGGTGAGTTTGCTGAGAAGCTGCTGGCTTATTCTCAGGAAAATGGCGGCTTCTTCACGGCTGCCGATCTGGCAAGTGACCACTCTCTGATCACCAACCCGATCCGAACGACTTATCGTGGCGTCTCTGTCACCGAGCAGCCGCCGGTCTCCCAGGGCTGCCTGCTGCTTCAGATGCTGAACATTCTGGAGGGTTATGATCTGGCCGCGCTCGATCCTGAGGGGGCCGATGTTGTGCATCTGATGGCGGAAGCGAAGAAGCTGGCGTTCGCCGACCGGCTTGCTTATCTTGGCGACACCCCGCAGACGCCGCTGACAACCCTGCTTTCCAAAGAGTACGCTGCCCAGCAGCGCAAGCGTCTGAACCTCAGCACCGCCGCCGCCCGGTACTCGCCGGGTCGTTTACCCGCCGTTAACGGCGGCTCGGATACGACTTCTTTATGCGTCGTTGATTCGCGGGGCAATGCGATCTCCTGGATTCAGAGCATTTTTCATGGCTACGGCAGCGGCGTGGTCATCCCCGGCACCGGCGTTCTGCTGAACAACCGCATGACCGGTTTCAGTCTGGACCCGAAAAGTCCGAACGTGCTGGCCCCCGGCAAAAAGACGATGCACACGCTGAATACCTGGATGCTGTTCCGTGACGACAATTTCTGGGCGGCGGGCGGCACACCGGGTGCAGATGTCCAGGTGCAGACAAGCCTGCAGGCCGTGACTCAGATGATCGATCATGGACGCAGCCCGCAGGAAGCGATAGAAAGCCCAAAGTGGCACGTCGCGCCCGATGGCCCGCATCTGAGCCTGGAGGACCGCCTGCCGCTCGATACCTGCTACGAACTGCGCCTCCGTGGTCACTCGCTGACTGTCGGCGGTGCCTGGTCCGGCTCCTGTGCGTCCCAGATCATCACGCTCGACCCGGAAACTGGTGTTCTTTTCGGCGGCTCCGATCCTCGCGCCGATGGTCTGGCACTTGGGTATTAGGAACCTACTACCTTGTTTCGCCCTGGTCTTCCCGTTCCGAGAGGGCCAGGGCAAAGCAAGGTGGTGGGTCTTCTGAGACAAATGAGAGGCACGGTAAAATCCAAAGACGCGTATCACATTGACTTGAACTATGCCGTATGCGCCCAAACACTGCCAGCCAGTTGCTTAAAAGGCGTAAAGCTCATAAAATGCAGCATTTGACGCGCCCTTGTGCTTATGCCTCTGAGATGCCATAATAGAATCACGTTGCCAAAATTGATGGCGACAAACGAAGCAGCGTAGAGGAAAGCGTCGGCCCGAGGGGTCGGCGCTTTTTTTGTTGTCCGGGAACGTTAGCCTTCTCGCTTTTGTAGTATAGGATGAGGACCATCTATGAACGCGCTTCGACAAGGCTTTCTGCTTCTGCTCTTTTTGTTGCCGGTGATGAGCGCTCGGGCGGGGACAGCCTTGCCGGTGCATTTCACGGTCTCTGCCAGCCCTGCGGCTGCACATCCCGGCGAGTCAGTCACGGTCACGATCCAGGCAAAAATCGATCCCGGCTGGCATATCTATTCCGTGGTCCCCGCCGCAACCGGCCCGTCTGCAACACAGATTGTCTCGCTGGGCGATGCGACTGGGCTTGGCCCGACTACGGAAGACGCGCCGATCCAAAAGCTCGACCCAAACTTCCAAACCCAAGTCGCCTACCATGAAACGACGGCGGCATTTACGCGTCAGTTCCGGGTCGTGACTTCGACGCCTACCGTGACACTGCACTATCAGACCTGCAATAACCATGTCTGCCTCCCGCCTACCGATGTTGCTTTGCCACTGACGCTGTCTGTGGTTCCCAGTGCAGTGCGGGCAGAATACAAAGAAGGCCCCCCCGCCCCAATTTTGGGGAGCCATATGGAGCGGAAAGCTGGAGGGCCTGGGGCGAGTGGGCTTGGCCTTTTCCTGCTGGCGGCTCTCGGGGCGGGTCTGCTGGCGCTGATCACGCCGTGTGTCTTTCCCCTCATTCCCATCACGCTCACCAGCTTTGTCAAACAGGCCGACGGCGATAAAGGCAAGCTGGTACGGCTTTCCTGCGGCTATGCGCTTGGCATCGTTGCCCTGTATGTCGCCCTCGGTGCAGTGGTCACGGCGACTCTCGGCGCGGCAGGCATCAACAACATCGCGGCGAACCCCTGGGTCAACCTGGGCATCTTTGCCGTGTTTGTCGTCTTCGCGTTCTCGTTTTTCGAGACGATCCAATTGACACTGCCTGCTAATCTGACCGCTATGCAGGCCACGGCGAAATCCCATGGCGGCCTGGTCGGGCTGGCGCTGCTGGGCATTACCTTCGTGCTGGCGTCGTTCACCTGCACCGCTCCGTTTCTCGGGACGCTGCTGGTCGCGGCGGCGGGAGGGGCTAGGTTCCAGCCGCTGCTGGGAATGCTGGTCTTCGCGCTGGCGTTCGTGTCCCCGTTTCTGGTCTTTGCCGCGTTCCCGCAGTGGATCAGCAAGATTCCGAAAGGCGGCATTTGGCTGGCCCGGGTCAAGGCGACTCTCGGATTTGTCGAGCTGGCTGCGGCGCTTAAGTTCTTGTCCAATGCCGATCAAGTCTGGAACTGGCGGATTTTGACGGAACCGGTGCTGCTGGCGGCGTGGGCGCTGATCTTCGCCGCCGCCGCTCTCTATTTGATCGGAACGCTGCGCTTCGGCGTGGTCGGGGAACTGGAAAAGCCGGGCACAAAAGTCTCGCCAGGACGCGGCCTCTTCGCGGTGGTGTTTGGGCTGAGTGCTTTGTTCTGCTTCTGGGGCCTGGCGGGCCGCCCGATCGGAGCGCTCGGGACATTTCTGCCGCCCTCGGGCTACGGCGGGGTCGGAACAGCGACTGACAATGGCCTCCCCTGGCAGGCGGATTACAACATGGCCTTGGCTCAGGCAAAGGCGGAAGGAAAGCCGCTGTTCGTGGACTTTACAGGCGTCACCTGCACGAACTGCCGGTGGAACGAGATCAACGTGTTCTCGCGCCCGGAAGTCAAATCCGAGCTTGCTCAGTATGTGCGGGTGCAGCTTTACACGGACCGTCCCGGCGACGCCGCTAACCAGAAGCTGCAATTGACCAAATTCGGCGATGTCGCCCTGCCGCTGTATGCGGTCGTGAACCCGCAGACAGGGGTGGTGGAAGACAAGTACGCGGGTACGATCACAAACACTGCTGATTTCATGCGCTTTCTGTCCCGACCTCAGACTGCTTCAGCCCTGGCGCCAAGCACTGCCTGGGCCGCATATAGCCCTGCGGCAGTGGACGCCGCTAGTCAGGCAGGCAAGCCGATCATCATCGACTTCACGGCGGCGTGGTGTGTGAACTGCAAAGAGATCGAGCATGATGTCTTCGAGAACCCCGCTGTGGCTCCGATTTTGGCCGACAAGTTCGTGACTTTGCGGGCTGATCTGACCCAGTGGAACAGCCCGTCAAGCGCAGCATTAGAGAAGCAGTACGGCTTCGGCAAACTGCCGACGATTGTTGTCCTGAACCCGGATGGCACGGAAATCAAAACTCTGCGGATCACGGGGCGTCTGAGTGTCGCCGAGTTCCAAAAGCGGCTTCAGGCAGCGGAGGGTTCAGGGAGTGGGGCGGGAACGGCGGTGGCGGCCCGGTAGACTCAACACCCAGCACTTTCCGTGCTAATTGCTTTCTAGTGTTACGCGGTAGTCGGCGCGTGGAACTAAAGTTCTGCGCTGTGGGGCGCAGACGCCTAATGTCCATCTTCATGGACAAAGAGCAGATCATGAAGGAGCAGATTATGATCGCTATCCGGCTCCCTGTCCGCGAAGGCGGACATTAGGCGTTTCGCCCCACAGCGTAGGACTTCAGTCCCACGGCTCTGAGCCTAACGTAAAAATCAGACTTAATTTGTTCGCGTCTCTTAGCCTCACCGGCTGAACTGGGCTTCATGCAGTCTTTGATAAATCCCGGACGCGGTGACTAGCTCGTCATGCCGGCCCTGTTCAGCGACGCCGGTTTCGTCGACCACGACAATGCGGTCGGCATTCTGGATGGTTGCGAGGCGATGCGCGATGACAAGAGTGGTCCGGCCTACGGCAAGCTCGGCCAGGGAGGCTTGAATGGCCCGCTCGGTCTCCGTATCAAGCGCGGACGTGGCTTCATCCAGAATCAGGATCGGTGGGTTCTTCAGGAACATCCGGGCAATCGCCATGCGCTGCTTTTGACCGCCGGATAGCTTGACGCCGCGTTCGCCGGTCAGCGTATCCAGGCCGTCGGGGAGCAGGCTGATCATGTCGTCCAAACGGGCGCGGCGGGCGGCTTCCCAAATCTCCTCGTCGGACGCTTCCAGTTTCCCGTAAGCGATATTCTCACGGATCGTACCGGCGAATAGGAAGACGTCCTGCTGGACGATCCCGATGTTCCGGCGCAGGGACGCCAGCGTCATTTGCCTAATGTCCATGCCGTCGACCGTGATCCGCCCGGAGTCCAGATCGTAGAAGCGCGGCAGCAGAGAGCAGAGGGTAGTTTTGCCCGCGCCGCTCGGGCCGACAAACGCGACCATCTCGCCGGGGCGGATCGAGAGATCGATATCGCGCAGCAC
The DNA here is from genome assembly GCA_050954545.1 of Janthinobacterium lividum. Taxonomy (GTDB): domain Bacteria; phylum Armatimonadota; class Armatimonadia; order Armatimonadales; family Capsulimonadaceae; genus JANXMY01. The sequence continues at coordinate 23,798 of JBPBQB010000259.1, forward strand.
GGTCTTGTGCTCGCTGTAACCAAAAGTCGCGCTCTCAAACTGGATCGCGCCGCGCAGGTGCCCCACTTCGACAGCGTCCGGCGCATCGACGATGTCCGGCTCCGTGTCCAGAAGCTCGGTGTAGCGCTTGAAGCCTGCGATGCCTTTGGGATAAGTTTCCAGCACGGCATTGATCTTCTCGACGGGCCGGAAAAAGACGTTGGTCAGGAGTAAAAATCCTGTGAAGCCGCCGATGGTCAATTGGTGGTGCAGGACAAAGTACGCACTCGCGATCATCACGAGAACCTGCACAAGCCGCATGGTCATATAACTCAGCGACATGCTTTTAGACATCAGCAAATAGGCGTTCAGCTTCGTCGCCCGGTACCGGGCGTTATCTTCGGCAAACAGTGACCGCTCGTGGTCCTCATTGCCGAACGCCTGCACCACGCGGATGCCGCCGACATTCTCCTCGATACGTGCGTTGAAGTCGCCGACCTGTCCAAATAGTGTCCGCATGTTCTGGGTCATTGCCCGTCCGTAGCGTGTCGAAATCCACATCATCGGCGGGACGACCAGACCGGTAATCAGGGCAAGCTTGGCGTTGAGTGTGAACATCAGCACGAACGAGCCTAAGAACGTCATGACGGCGATAAACGCATCTTCCGGCCCATGATGGGCCACTTCCCCGACATCTTCCAGATCTTTTGTGACACGTGCCACCAGCCGCCCGGTCTTCTGGTTGTCATAGAACCGAAACGACAGCTTCTGCAAGTGGTCGAAGATCTTCCGCCGCATCTCAGTCTCAATCGAGATGCCGAGAACATGACCCCAGTAGTTGACGATATACTGCAATCCCGTGTTGACACCATAAATTCCGAGCAGGCCCACAGTCGCCCCCAAAATCAGACCCCAGTTTTGGCTGGGCAGCAAACGGTCGACAAACGCTTTGACTGCCAGTGGAAAGACAAGTTCCAGGAGACCCGAGAGCACGGCACAGAAGAAATCCAGTACGAAAAGCCGTCGATGGGGCCGGTAGTACGCAAAAAAACGGGACAGCATAAAGGTTTACAGTTCTAGTCTCAGAGAGCGAGGACGAGTTGTTTAAGAGCCAAAATAATCCCAGCAGGAAGCCACGGAATAAATTCCGAGGCTAGAAAGCGCTCAGTGTCGAGGCGACACAAGAGCCCCGACATAATCGGCGGCTCCCTTTTCTTTCGTCCCCTGGACGATGAGTTTTTATCAGCCTCGGAATTTATTCCGTGGCTGGCACACACAGCAAAAAAGCGCCAGCCTCTTTGGCTGCCGCTTCGGTTCACGCTCTATTTTTTGGAACGTGAATACAGTATATCATAAGATCGATGCAAAGTCAAGAGAGACTGAGAAAATGTGAGAGAGCCGAAAAATCGCTTTGCTCCTACTGCGATCAGGTTATCAGGAAAGAAGAAGATCAATGCTCAGGGTTATATTCTCTGGAACCGCTCTTAGGCCGTCTCAGAATTGACGCAATTTCAGAATTCAAGGTGCCAAGCATACTTTGTTTCGCACAGAGTGATTTGTGGAACATGAGCTAGGGAACACACACAAATAGTGATTGTGCTGGTATGCTAAGAGTTCTCTATCGTCTCTCAGGGAGATCATTATGACAGACACCGCAAACACGCTCATTCCACAAGACACGCTCAGTGCAGACGAACTGCAAAAGATGAACGCCTACTGGAGGGCGGCGAATTACCTCTCGGTCGGACAGATCTATCTGATGGCAAATCCACTGCTAAAAGAACCACTAAAGCGCGAGCACACCAAGCCGCGTCTGCTGGGGCATTGGGGAACGACACCGGGACTGAACTTTATTTATGTCCACATGAACCGGCTGATCAAGAAATATGATTTAAATACGATCTATGTCTGCGGCCCCGGCCATGGCGGGCCGGGCATGGTCGCAAACACCTATCTCGAAGGCACTTACACAGAAGTCTATCCGAATATCGGTCAGGATGAAGCGGGGATCCAGCGGCTCTTCAAACAGTTTTCGTTCCCAGGCGGCATTCCCAGCCATGATGCCCCCGACACGCCCGGCTCCATCAATGAGGGTGGGGAACTTGGTTATTCGCTGTCTCATGCCTACGGCGCAGTCTTCGATAACCCGGAGCTGCTGGCACTGTGCGTCATCGGCGACGGCGAAGCAGAAAGCGGGCCACTGGCGGCAAGCTGGCACTCCAACAAGTTTCTGGACCCGGCGACGGACGGCGCGGTGCTGCCGATCCTGCATTTGAACGGCTTCAAGATTGCGAACCCGACTGTGCTGTCGCGGATCGGTGACGATGCCCTCACCAGCCTGCTGGTGGGCTACGGCTACAAGCCCTATTTTGTCGAAGGCGATGACCCGGAGCTTATGCATCAGGCAATGGCGCAGACGCTGGAAACAGTCGTTCAGGAGATACGCGGCATCCAAAAGGACGCCCGCGAGAACGGCAATATCACACGCCCGAACTGGCCGATGATTGTCCTGCGCTCCCCAAAAGGCTGGACCGGACCGAAGACGGTCGATGGCAAGAAGGCGGAAGGCTCCTGGCGGGCACATCAGGTGCCGATTGCGGATATGAAGACGCCCGAGCATGTCGCTCAGCTCGAAGAATGGATGAGGAGCTACAAGGCTGAAGAGCTATTCGATGATGCCGGTCGGTTGATCCCTGAACTAGCCGAGCTTGCCCCGAAAGGTGACCGGCGCATGGGCGCGAACCCGCATGCAAACGGCGGATTGCTGCTGAAAGAGCTGCCGCTGCCGGACTTCCGCACCTATGCTGTGCCGGTCGACAAGCCCGGAACGACCATCGGTGAGTCAACACGTATTCTCGGCGGTTATCTGCGCGACATCATGGCGGCGACTAAAGACACGCGAAACTTCCGGGTGCTGTCGCCTGATGAAAACAATTCCAACCGATTGGAAGCAGTGCTGCAGGCGACTGGCCGGGCCTGGGATACGGAAGCGCGTCCCGACGACGATTGTGCGCTGTCTCCTGATGGCCGGGTCATGGAGATATTGAGCGAGCACACGATTGAAGGCTGGCTCGAAGGCTATTTGCTCACAGGGCGGCACGGGTTTTTCTCCTGCTATGAAGCATTTATCCACATTGTCGACTCCATGTTCAATCAGCACGCGAAGTGGCTGGAAGCCTGCCGGCATATCCCGTGGAGGCGTCCGATTGCCTCTTTGAACTACCTGCTGACTTCCCATGTGTGGCGTCAGGATCACAACGGCTTCTCGCATCAGGACCCCGGTTTTATCGATCATGTCATGAACAAGAAAGCCAGCATCGTTCGGGTTTATCTGCCCCCAGATGCCAACTGCCTGCTGTCTGTGGCGGATCACTGCCTGCGAAGCCGCGACTACGTTAATGTGATTGTCGCAGGCAAGCAGCCCGAGCTTCAGTATCTGAACATGGACGATGCCGTGAGCCACTGCACGGCGGGCTTAGGTATCTGGGAATGGGCGGGGACCGACAAAGGCGGCGAACCGGATGTCGTCATGGCCTGCGCGGGGGATGTCCCCACGCTGGAGATATTAGCGGCGGTCAGCATTCTGCGTGAGCATCTGCCCGATTTAAAGATCCGCGTCGTAAATGTCGTCGATTTGATGACGCTTCAGCCGCATACCGAGCATCCGCACGGACTGAGCGACAAAGACTTCGATACCCTGTTTACCCCAGACAAGCCGGTCATCTTTGCGTACCACGGCTACCCGTATCTCATTCACCGATTGACCTATCGGCGGACCAACCACGACAATATCCATGTGCGTGGATTCAAAGAAGAGGGCACGACTACCACTCCGTTCGACATGGTGGTTTTGAATGACTTAGATCGGTTCCATCTCGTTCAGGACGTGATCGACCGTGTGCCGTCGCTTGGATACCGAGCCGCAGGTCTGCGCCAGCAGATGCGCGACAGGCTGCAGGAGCACACGACGTATGTCCGCCAGTACGGCGAAGACATGCCAGGAATACGAGACTGGATCTGGCCGCATTAAGCACAATCATGAGCCTTACTTGGCAATACGTCGCAAGAGGCCCACTCGCCCCCAATTCTGGGGGAACCAAACAGGAAGAGGCTACTCTTTCTCCCCAGAATTGGGGGCCGGGGGGGTGAAGTCTGCTTTTATTTTTCGGTGGCTAAGATAGTTACTATCTGATGTTACGCAGAGCGTACCGGAGCTGTAGAAAGCCCCGGCAAAGAAGCGTCCTGCGGACGGAGAAAATCGAACGGAAAAGACTGGGACGAGCAAATCCCTCTCCTTCTCAAGGTATCCTTCTCGCCCATTCTTTCTTAACCCGGTAGGGTGCCTCCTTGCCGGGGCTTTTTACAGCCCCGGCACACGCCTTGCGTAACATAAGTTACTATGTCCTACTCTTATAAAGGCGTCATTTTCGACATGGACGGGCTGATGCTGGACACCGAACCGATTTATTGGGAGTCCATCCAGCAGGCCGCGTCAGAACTTGGCTATAGCTTCGATAATGCGATGCGAACTGCTTTCCTCGGTCGCAGCATCCCTGCATGGAAGGACACCCTCATTCAGACCTTCGGAGCAGATTACCCCCAGTTCAGGAGCCGCCGCCGTCAACTTTGGGAGCAGCACGTCCAGAACGTCGGTGTCGCAGAGAAGGCTGGCCTTGACGACCTGTTCACCCAATTGGATGAAACCGGATTACTTAAAGCGATAGCGACTTCATCATCGAGACCCGATGCCATGCTCTGTCTAGGACGTTTAGCTGACCGATTTAACGCCATCGTGACAGGGGAAGAGGTAATACAGGGCAAGCCGGCACCCGACATTTTTCTCTTAGCCGCTCAGCGCCTGGCACTTTCTCCTGAGCACTGCCTCGCTCTGGAGGATTCTGAGTCGGGCGCTGTTGCTGCCCTGGCGGCGGGCATGAGTGTGATCATTGTCCCAGACCTACAACAGCTATCCACCGAGTTATCAGCACAGGTCCACCGGGTGTGTTCGACTTTACACGAGGTCAGAATGTTATTCCATATGCCATAAGGATCAGGACGTATTCACGGAACAGATCACTTATTTGCTTATTCTTGTCATACGTGCGGCATACCTGCTTGAGTTTCCTTCGTTTGACAAAGCCAAAGTCTGGTGTGACAGCCCTGCGTATCGTGCTGCCCGCGAACATCGTTTTAAGGGCGCTGACTACCGTGTCATGATCGTGGAAGGGCTGTTGTGACCGGGCCGGTTCCGAGTCATCAAATAGACCTCTTGCGTAAGTCGCCCGGTCTGGAAGACCGGGGCTACAAAAGTGCAGAATGTCTGCTTCGCAGACGGAAGACTGTGCTGCATCAGAACGTCTTCCGTCCCGGAGGGACATTTTGCTTTTCTAAAGCCCTGGTCTTCAGACCAGGACATGCTCCGAGGACTTACGCAAGAGGTCAAATAATCTATGAACATACAATCGACGACGCGCTGCGTGTGGGCCGAAAGCGATCCGGTCATGCAGACTTACCACGATGAAGAATGGGGGGTGCCGGAGCGTGACAGCCGAAGGCTCTGGGAAACGCTCATGCTGGAAGGGTTTCAGGCGGGCCTCTCATGGTCGATCATCCTCAAGCGCCGCGCGGCTTTCTGGGAAGCGTTTCAGGGGTTCGACCCGGAAATCGTCGCACGTTTCGGCCCGGACGATGTCGACCGGCTTATGGAGAACGCCGGAATTATCCGCTCCCGTGCCAAGATCGAGGCAACTATCGGCGGAGCTTGTGCTTATCTGAAGATGGCTGAGTCTGGGGAAAAGTTTTCAGAGTTCGCCTGGTCGTTCGTGGGCGGGGAGCCTCTGCTGAACGAGACCGGCGACGTTCCCGCGAAGACTCCGCTGTCCGAGGAAATCTCAGCCGCGCTCAAAAAGCGTGGCTTCAAGTTCGTCGGTCCGGTCATTACCTACGCTTGGATGCAGGCGACAGGCATTGTCAACGACCACGCCGCCGACTGCTTCCGCAGAAGCATCTAAGTAACAAGTTCTTGGAGATATAAGTTTTTGTGAGCGACTGAAGTCGCGGCAACAAGTTCACAAAACCTGCCTTCGCAGGTTAATATGGATAATACCAATATGGAACTGTCTGTATGAGTCCACGCCCTCCGGGTCTGCCAGTGCAGCAGGTGGACTTTGTGCTTTTGTTGCCGCGACTTCAGTCGCCCGCAGCAATCTATGAGGCACCCCTTAGAGATGCTTGACGGCAGCAGAACTCGGAGCGGCCCAGGCGGAGCGCAGGGAATGCGCGGTCAGGGAAACGAGTGTGACTGCGCCGCCCTCGGCATACACGGATAAGCCGGTATCGGTGGGGGAAGGCAGAAAGCATGAGCTCATCGATACCTTGCCTCTGTTGCCGTATACTTCCAGCGAAGTGCGGTCGAGCAGAAATCGCAGCGTGACTCGACCATGCTCCGGGGCGAGGGCAGCCTGATGGCCCAGGCAGCTTAAGATGCCGCCGCCGTCGGTGGCAATCTGGTAACGTATCTCGGTGCCGCGCACTCGCAGGCCAAAGGCAGTCGCGCCCGCTGTTGGGACAAAATCAGCCTGGACATCCCAGAAGTCTCCTTTAAACTTTGGGATCGGGTGCTGTGTGCCGGGCTGAATCACGATGTCCTGCTGGTGCATCTCACCGCCGTACAGGTCGGCAACCTCCCGCACAGGCCATCGGTACAGCCGGGGGCCGTCAGGTGTCTGATGCAGTGTCAGCGTGCAGGGAAAGCTCATCTGCTGGTTGAACGGCATATTCGGATACGTACCTCCGTTCATCCAGGCGATCTGGATACGCCGCCCATCGCGGACAGGAATGCCGCTGAAGGTCTGGGCCGCGTAAAAGTTTGCCCCGGCATCGCCGGGCAGCGGCGGTGTCTGCGCTGTGAATGCTTTGCCATCGAAAGTGCCGACCATGTAGTGGCTGTCGGCAGCGGTGAAGACCCAGCGGTGTTCGGTAGTGCCTTCCAGCGGTATTGGGAAGAAGTCCGGGCATTCGCTGCTTCCCTCCATTGTTACTGTCTGGATTTGGGTCCAGGACTTCAAATCAGGCGATGAGAACAGGCCAAACTGACTCCCGTCCAAGTACAAAGCCATGATCCAGCGGCGGGTCGGGGCGTACCAGATGACTTTTGGGTCCCGATTTCCGCCGACGACATGAGGCAGCACCGGATTATCGGCGTCTTTGGTCCAAGTCCGTCCACGGTCTACACTGTAGGCAAGGCACTGGGTGAAGGAGCGGCCCTGCGACTCCGGGGACTGGCCTCCGCCTGCCGTGTAAAAAGCAACAAGGGGCGGCTTGCCGGGACTGCCGAAGCCGGACGTGTTATCCCAGTCGACAACGGCTGACCCGGACCAGATCGGGCCGAGTGCATCGGGCACAATCGCATCAGCGATCTGATGCCAATGGACAAGATCCGTGCTGACAGCATTGCCCCAGCTCTTCTTGGGGTCTGCGCCGGAAAGCAGCGTCTCGAACTGAAAAAATTGATGGTATTCACCGTCGAAATAGACCAGCCCGTTGGGATCGTTAAGCCAGCCCTGCTTGGCGGTAAAGTGAAACTGCGGGCGGTACGTCTCCTGATACAGTGGTGCTGAGGCAGCGGCACTTGCGGGGGTCTGGGCCTGGCAGGCAGGATGCGAAAGCATTCCGAAGCTGAAACCTCCAAGGAGCATCGGGCAGATCAGTGTTGATAATTTCAAGTGGTTTTCCTTAGAGTACTTCGAAGACATCGTAAATCGGGCCGGTCGGCGGGCGCTGTCCGGTAGCGACGGCGACAAGACGATTGAGCCACAAGTATTTTTCGGCGGATGTCTCGAAGTACAGAGTAGTCCGCAGATAATACTCGGATGCCTCTACTAATTCCCCCTGGGCCAGCCGCGCCATCACCTCCGGTGGCCCATGCCGCAGGCCATGATAGGTCAGCATGATCTGTGCCCCGTCGTCAGTCCGCAGCACCAATCGGACATCGAGCGCTGTCACCCCATCCCGCCGCAGCGTCATCCAATCCGCGCCGCCCGGTTCAAGCGTCCCACGCAGACGTTCACCTTCAAAGCTGCCACTGACAATCGGCACGATGATCCGCTTTCCCAGCGGAGTCTCGCCGACTTGCTGGGTCTCTCCCGCCTGTGCTCGGAGTGTGAACAGATGGCGTGTCAGGATTTCTGGCATCTTTTATCTCCTTCTCTGACAGGGCGAACACAAGGTTCGCGCCCTACACCGACAGGTTTTGGCCCGTAGGGGCGAACCTTGTGTTCGTCCTCTCTCGTGTTTGCCCTCTCCCGTGTCCGTCTTCAAGATCGTATTCGCCTTTTGCTAACCCGGCATGGGCAGTGCCAGCAAATAATTGGTGAACTGCTCAAAAGTCGTCACGCGAGGGCAATCGGCATCAGGGCAGCGTTCGGCCCAGTCAAACAGCAGGGGGTGTATTCCGGCAGCGCGTGCCCCAGCGACATCGAGCTCAAGCCAGTCGCCGACGTGGAGGCATTCTTCAGGAAGCAAGTCGAGCTGACCCAGTGCATCCTGAAATATAAGTGGGTTTGGCTTGGTAGCACCAACGCAGGCGGATACGGAAAGGGCATCAAAATAGAGGTCAAGCCTGAGCTCGGTCAGGACATCCGGCAGCGTGTCTTCCCAGTCGGAGACTGCGCCGAGGAGAAAGCCGCGTCGCTTTAATTGTTCCAGAAGGACAATGGCATTCGGGTGAACATAGCGGGTGAAGGAAGTCGCCGTAAACGCGGCAGCAAGTGCGGCCCAGTGGATGTCACTGAGCGGCGGCATTTGCAAGGCTTCCCAGAGAGTGGAAACAGTCTCCCGCATCGCGCCCGGCTCATCCCAGGGAAGACCGGAGACATAACGCCGGACAGCAAATATCTCGGCGGTGCGGAATGCTTCCGGCAGCCGTGCTTTATCGAGTGTAATCCCGGCAGAGTTGGCCGCCGAAGCCAGGCGCTGGAGCAGCGGCGGGTCATCAAAGACCAATGTGTCGCCGATGTCAAAGAAGATGGCCTGGATTGAGGGCATAAACCATTATACCCTGCCTATTTCGGTTATACTTTGTCTGTTTCGGTATCCGGGTCAAAGAAGCCGGAGGCAAGACTGACACGGGCTTGCATCTCTTTTGCGACTATGTCCCAATCCACGGCATCAAGCCGCCCGGACAGCGCCTGCGCCGCTTTGCGGCTTTCGTCCGATGGGAGTGGGCCGGTGAGCAGGCGGATTGTCAAGTCCCGCATCAGTGCCGGGTCCTGCATCATCTCTAAATCCAGCGGGGTCGTGCCGAAATCGAGGTCGGGAAAGTTCAGGAATTCAAGGACTTCTTCGGTTGTCTGGTTCATGGCGAAGACTTACCGGAGAAAGATGCCCTGTCAAACCTGTCTTTGGCTCTGTTTCCTCACTTATGCGTAAAAACTAGAGAATGTATGGCAGAATGGAGAAAGAAGCAGGCAGACGGGGAACGCAATAAAAATTGCAGTGGAGACAGTATGTTACTCTGATTTACGAGTGAGTGCCCCGCTTCCTTCTTGACAAATCCTCTCCTGTGTGATATTCTTAAGTGAAGAACTTAAACACGATTGCATTTAATCGCAATCACATCCACAGAGTGAGGAACGGCGAGTGTACTGCCAAGACTGCAACACGGGCAACTCCGTGGACAGCAAATACTGCAAAGAATGCGGCACCAAAATCAATTCTGGATACCGGACAATGATGCTGTCGATCCAGGATCTGCCGCTGGACCAGACTGAAGAAAGTATCGACCGTCTGACACGTCTGCTGGATATGGCTTTCTGGCACAATCAGGCCGGCAACCAGGAAGCCGCGATTACGGCAAGCGAGGCTGCGCTGGCCCTGAACCCGAACAGCACGACCGCGCATTCTCTTCTCGGGACATTGTACGAGAAAAAAGGGGACGATGCTCAGGCCATCCGGCATTTCGAAGCCGTGCTAGCTCTGAACCCGGATAGTCCCGCCGATGCCGCCAAGCTGGACCAGCTTCGGCGTGGCATCCATGTCCGGGCGACTGCGCCCCCCGTCGCGTACCAGTGGCTCCCGCCTGTCCTGCTCAAGCTCAGGCCGCAGTTTCAGCAGAAGCTGTCTGCGCTGGCCGGGGCTCCTCTTGCGGTGAATATCGGTCAGGTCGACCCGCAGCGCCGTCCGTTTTACGCCGCAGGGGCTGCCACCGCCGTGGCTCTGGCGCTTGGCCTGCTGCTGACCCATCCGTGGGCCCAGGCAGAGGCCGTGAAGACTTATCCTATCACTGCTTCTGCTGCTCCGGCAGCCGTTTCCATCAACCAGTCGGCATTCGGAACTGGAACGCAGATGGCATCAGCCTCCCCGCCCATGGTCTTGATGCCATCGCGTGGGAACTCCGAATCACCATCGTATTCGCCGCCGCCGATTACGACACGTGACCCATTTGCGGGCCAAATCCCGGCTCCTTATTCTGCTCCCACAGCATCCAGTACGGACTCTTCGCGCTGGATGCTGCCGTCTGGGTCGCGGTCTGCCGGCGGACATCGCCGCGAGACCGGGCAGGAACTGCCGCCGCTGCGTCTGGCTGCCCTGCCGGCAGTCGGTTCAGACAGCGTTGCCCCTGCGCCGGTTTCGCTGCCACCGGGAATCGTGCCTGTGTCGGTGATCGGCTCGGTGCCGCAGCACACGGTCATGGTCGGCAGCTTCGGCAGCCCGCCCTCCCCATCCGTCAGCAATTCCGGCTCCGATCTGTCCTCCCATATACGGATCAGCGTGCATCAGGATTCCGATACCGGCACGCCTGCGTCTGTCGCGTCCGCAAGCAGCCCGAGTGAAAGCAGCCCTGCCGGCAGCAGCGGACAGGGGGAAACGTACCAGCAGCGTGCGCTCTCCTTGCAGGAATCCGGAAGTTATCCCCAGGCGCGTCAGGCCTACCAGAGCGCGATTCGCTCCTACCAGATGCAGATTGCATTAGGTCAGAATGTGGAAACGGCTCAGCGCGGTTTAGCCGCGTGTCAGACAGGACTTCAAATTTGTCAGCAAAGCCAGCAATAATCCACGTTTTGGCTCCTGCTGCGCTGATGCTTCTGCTGGGCGGCGGGCCTGCATCTGCGGCCAGCAAAGTGCCTCTGCCGACCATCCTGCTTTACCCGGCAACACCGAGCGATGTGGCCGCGCTGGTAGACTTAAGAACTCGTCTGCGCCTGGACAGCCGCGTGGAAGTGCTGACTTATGACCCCGAGTCAGCCGCGATTCAGCGAGCGTCTGCTGAAGATGCCCACCCCGAGTGGCTTGTCAGCGCCCCGCCTACGGACGCGGGCCGGATGTTTCTGGCCCGCGCTTTAGGTGCGGCCTTCTACGCCGTTGTCAGCCCAGGACGCGCCACAGACAGCACACATGTCGAGCTGGTTGAAACAGCACCGGCGGCTCGGACATTTGACTGGACCGGCAGCAACCGTCAGTTCGGTGTCCGTGCCATCGAGTCGCAGGTTGCCGATTCCATCGCTCATCCCGCCGCCTACGACGCCGTCGCCGATACGCTTACCTCGCCGACTACACCGCCTGCGGTGGTCGCTGCCGCGCCTGCGGTGGTCGCTGCCGCGCCTGCGGTGGTCGCTGCCGCGCCTGCGGTGGTCGCTGCCGCGCCTGCGGTGGTC
>JBPBQB010000261.1:0-35393 GCA_050954545.1 Janthinobacterium lividum
CTTGCCATTGACCCCAGCCGCGCCAAGTGCAGACTGATGAAAGATCTATGCTTACAAATATACAGATACCTCTCGTTCTGCCCTTATTGGGCCTGATGGCGATCAGCGCTGTGGTCGCACACGCAGATACTCCGCCGCCTGCCGGTCAAACGCTGACGGCTGTCGAAGTCATGAACCAATTCCCAGGTGTCATCTATCGAAAGGTGCTGCCGGACGGGCGCACCCTCAGCGTCTCCCGGATCAAGCTGCCGCCTGACCCGAAGACGATCAAGAGCCTTGATGAGTTTGCGAAGGCAGTCAAAGCTACAAAGGGCTTTCCCTCCGCCGGAACAGTTCTGTACCCGGACTATAGCTGGCTCTACTCTTTTGAGGTTGCCAGGGGCAAAGCCAAGCCGGTCACCCTGTGGACGCTGAGAGCTGACCATATCCCCAGCATGAATTACACTGAAATTGACTGGAGCGAGATTCGAATGCGGGATGCTGCACTGGAAGGTCAAGTGCTGGTGCTGGTCTTCAAGCAAGCGCGAGACACTTACGCCTTCATCATCCTGCCGGACGCGAAGCATAGCCCTCAGAGGCTACCCCGCAGTGGCCCGAGTTTCTGTCTAGCTAAGGATGTCGATAACCTACAGGGGCGAGTGTTCACGCAGACGGCGCAGATCACCGGCTCGTTCGCGCAGAAAACGCTCGGGGTAGATTTGACCTTCACGGACGGCACGAAGGAGCGGTTTAACTGGAAAGGCGCGGCCTGGGTCAAAGACAGCACCATTCCTGCTACGGGCGATACGAACCCCAAGTCGGTGGTAAAATAGTGCCTGCCAGCCTCTTTTGATAAGGCCATTGGCTTCTTCATGGGTTCCGATCCAGAACCAGATGTCGTTTCTTGAGTCGATGGGCTAGAAATAAAAGGTGGGGCGAATGGGGGTTTTGAGCGGTTGTTGCGGAAGTCCAAGCTGAGATGAGAGTCCACGGCTAATGGGTGATTTTCTTGGTGCGGCCATCGCGACGTTCAGTCCGCGCTTTGTCGGCAAGTTCACGAATTGCGTCAATGGAGTTCGCAATGGCGGCATCCCACAGAAGCTCATCCTGCCCGTTCGCATTAGCCGGGACAGACTGATTGCTTGAAGCCGGTTCATGTTTAGTTTGAAGAGCCGCGTCTATTTCTTTTTGCAGCAGTGCCATGTGGGTATCTCTTATGCGCTCCACACTACTTTAGCACATTGCAGCGATATTGTGCGCTCACCATATAGATGATGGGCGATACAAAAACGATTGACTTTTCTGGCAACATTGTTGATAATAACCTTGACGTATGAAAACACGCTTTATACTCACGAAATCTGCATTTTTCGGGATCATGTTGCTGACTGTCTCAGCTTTGACGGCTCAGGCACAGAGGCCGGTCGCCGCGAAACACCCAAGGGCTGTCATAAATATGGCCCTTTATATTGCCAACTCGAGCGATGGGACTATCTCGCAGTATCGTATTAAAAAAGATGGCAGTCTTGAACCTTTACTGCCGCCAACAGTTCCCGCCGGCAGAGGTGGAATTAATAACCTAGTTATTGATCACAGCCGTCATTTTGCTTACGGGTTAGACACATCAAGTAGTTTGGTCTTTCAGTACCGCATCGCAGCAGGTGGACAGTTAGAAGCTCTCCTGCCTCCTGATGTAAAAGTCGGCAAAAGTTATTATGGAAACCTCTACATTACGCCCAATGGCAAGTTTGCCTATTGTCCTAACAGTAAAGACAACATCATTTCCCAATTCTCTGTGCAGCCGGATGGCAAACTTAAGCCCCTTTCTCCCCCTACCGCTTCCGCAGGCAAGGGACCTGCTGCCCTGCTCGCGACACCAGACAACAAATACTTGTATTGTGCGGATTACGAGGGCCATGCCATCAGTGAATTTTCTATCAATGCAAACGGGCAGCTTATCCAATTAGGTGCATCCCTTCCTCTTTCTGCCCAGCCGACTTCACTCTCGTTTTCGCCCCGCCAAAAAATACTTTATTGCGGTAACGTGTCGCCAGGCTCCATCTCGCAGTTTCAGATCGGAGCAGATGGTCGCTTGACGGAGCTTGCCCCTGCCATCAGTCTCGGGGCAGACGATTCCGGCTTTCTGCTGCTTCATCCGGCGACACGTTCTGCGTATATTACCGATGCAGGGCAAACGATTTTTCAATTTCATCTCAACGCCGACGAGACGTTGACTCCGCTCTCACCGGCAAAGATCATTCTTCCTGGAGGGCCGGCCACCCAAATTCAAATATGCGATACCAAAGCAACAACCGCAAGATCGGAAGAAAATAGTTTTCTTTATGCAAACCTTCAGTTTACGAAGGAACTTGTGCAGTTTCGTATTCAAGCAGATGGTACGTTAATGGCACTGACCCCAAACACAGTAGACAATTTTGACCATAAACCACAATCGCTTCGGGTTGATCCAACAGGCCGTTTTGTCTACGTTGTGAATGATATGTCTGCTACCATATCACAATTTCGCGTTTCCCCCACCGGCCAGCTAGTGCCGCTTTCACCTGCCACTGTGCCGACAGGTTCCGGTTCATCACGAATTACCATTGTCACACTGCCAACATCCGCGCCTGCTCCCCTCAAGCCTAAGTGATCAACCTACTATGCTGATCATTCCTGCCTCAGTATCCCTTGACCAGCCTCTGGAAGTTTTCGCGGTCAATGGCGCGGGAGGCTGCCTCTTCAAATGTTACCTGGCCGCTCTTGTGGAGGTCGGCGAGTACGCGGTCCATGGCCTGCATTCCGTACTGGTGGCCGGTCTCGATGACGGAATAGATCTGGTAGGATTTGCCTTCGCGAATCAAGTTCCGTAAGGCACTGGTGGCGACCATGATCTCGATCGCGGCGACCCGCCCGCCGCCGATCTTCGGCAAAAGCTGCTGGGCGACGACAGCTTCGATGCTGGTGGACAACTGAATACGGATCTGCTCCTGCTGATGGGCGGGGAAGACATCGACAATGCGGTCGATAGTAGCCGGTGCGGAGCGGGTATGAAGCGTCGCGAACACGAGGTGACCGGTCTCGGCCAGCGTGATAGCGGCGGCGATTGTCTCTAAGTCTCGCATTTCGCCGACCAGTATGACATCCGGGTCTTCGCGCAAGGACGCCCGCAGGGCGTTTGTGAACGAGTCGGTGTCTGTGCCCAGCTCGCGCTGGTTGACCATGCTCTTCTTGTGAGAATGCAGGTACTCAATCGGGTCTTCGATAGTCAAGATATGCGCTTCGCGCTCGGTGTTGATGATGTCGATCAAAGACGCAATCGTTGTCGACTTGCCGGAGCCTGTCGGGCCGGTCACAAGCACGAGGCCCGAGTGCTTCTGGGTGAATGAGCGGCAAACTGTGGGCAGCTTGAGCTGCTCCATCGTCGGAACGATGTTCGGAATGACACGCATCGCGCCGCCGACCGACGACCGCTGACGGTAGACATTGAACCGGAAGCGCCCGACCCCTTTGACGCCGTGCGAGAAGTCCAGCTCGTGGGTGCGCTCGAACTTTTCGATCTGCGTGTTGTTGAGAATATCGAAGATGATCCGCTGAGTGCTGCGCTCGTCGGCCTTCTCGAACGGCAGCGGCACTAGCTTGCCGTCTTTGCGGACCATCGGCGGCAGGCCGACCGACAGATGCAGGTCGGATGCGCCGGATTCGACGGTCAGCCGCAGCAGCTCGTCGATATGCATGTCGGCGAGGTCGCGCGTTTCCCCGACGACAACCGTGCGGGCTGCATTCGCCTCAAAATCTGCCCCGGCCAGAGTGCCGGTCATGAAATCACGGGTGGAGAGAGTTGTCTGAATGCCGGATGCATCGCTGAGCGCTGCCAGGTCGCTGCTGGACAGACCCTCCTCACGCATGTTCTGGGCGGCGGGGGACTCGTAATCCAGGGGTGTTCCATTGGACGAAAAGCTTTTCAGAAGATCGTCCAGCTTGCCGCCGGTTCCAGTCGATGTGGGAGCAGGCGCAGGAGCCTTGTAGCCATTTTTGGCAAACGGCAGCGGTGTCTCGCCTTTGGCTTTGGCGCGTGCTTCTGCTTCTTCTGCCTCAGCCCGTGCTGCGATCAAAAGATCCACGCTGTCAAACGTCTCCGCGACACGCGCCGCAAAGTCGCCAAAGTCGTCCGGAGTCTGATCCGCTGACGGCACGGGGCCGCTCTGGTACAGGCTGTTTTGTAATCCGATGCCGCCGAGGGGCAGCAGATCCTCGCTATTGTTGATCATGGAAAATTGTCCTCGTCTGCCTTTGCATGATGCCTAAAATGCCAATCCACTCAGGCCTTTGTCGAGTTCTTCCCGGCAGGCCCGCACCATGCCGTGCAGGCCGGTCTCACTGACGCGCAGGGGAATGACTGCTTCAGCGCAGGCATCTTGGAGCACTTCGAAATCTTTCTCTTGTGGAATATCCTGCAAAAAATGGGCGATCTCATTGGCGAGACAGACAGTCGCGGTGAGCTTCGGATTCAGTTCCGCCGCACGTGGCGTGTGGTGGAACCCGATTGCCTCGCAGAGCATTGGCGGCAGGTTCCAGCGCGTCGCCAGAGCCGCGCCGATCTCACCGTGATGGAACGGCAGTGCATGAGCTTCGATTGCTGAATACCGAACGCTCTTGGCGTTTGCCATGGCGACAATGGCCGCAAATACGGAGTGCTGGCTGCGGTCGAGAGCCATCTTGCCGATGTCATGCAGCAGGGCGCAGGTGTAAACCTGGTCTGTCCCGACTTCTTCCCGCATCGCCGGGGAAAGCAGGCTTGTCACGGCTTTGGCACACTGAGCAGTATCGACCGAATGCCGCCAAATAGCCCGCCGAACCAGTGACTCCGAGTCCGAGCGGCCTAAGAACAGGTTGAATGTCGTGATTGTCAGCGCCATGTTCCGCAGAGTCTTGAAACCTAAAAAGACAACGGCTTCACGCAAGCTGGAAATCCGCCTCGGCAGGCCGTAATAGGACGAGTTCGCCAGAGTCAAAATCCGTGCCGCCAGAGCCTGATCCATGCCGATCACGCGCTCTAAATCCGCTGGAGTCGCTTTCGGGTCGGCTGTCAGATCAATGACACGCATGACGACTTGGGGCAAGGCGGCAAGATCGCTGTCACCCGCAAGAATTTCTTCCAGGCTTTTGATCGCAAGAGTGTTTACTGTGGGACTGTCTGCCGTGGCTGTACTCATAATTGGTTTACCCGGCATAAATAACGCGGAGTGACTCTTCCAAAGTGGTCATGCCGAGAAGTATCTTTTCCATGGCATCGTCTTTCAAGGTTCTCATGCCCGCTTCGACAGCAGCTTCGCGGATCGCATAAGAAGAAGCGCGGGCAAGAATGAGCTCCCGGACCTTGTCGGTCACCGGCATCAGTTCATACACCCCAATGCGGCCCTTGTAGCCCGTGCCCTTGCACGTATCGCAGCCGCGTCCTCGGTAAAAAGTCACTTCGCTTTTGTCGATAATGTCCAGGTTCATGCCCAGCCGCTTGATAGCGTCTTTCGGCGGCGAATACGGTTCTTTGCACTTGATACAGACAGTTCTCAATAGCCGCTGGGCGAGGACTCCGGCAATCGAAGACGCGATCAAAAAGCTTTCTACGCCCATGTCTAAGAGGCGGGCGACTGCTCCCGGCGCATCATTTGTGTGAAGAGTCGACAGTACCAGATGACCCGTGAGCGCCGCTTCGATAGCGATCATGGCCGTTTCCTGGTCCCGCATCTCGCCGACCATGATGATGTTCGGGTCCTGACGCAGCATCGACCGCAGTCCGGCGGCAAAGGTCATACCGGCCCGGTTGTTGACCATGGACTGAGTAATGCCCGATAGCTCGTACTCGACCGGGTCTTCGATAGTTAAGATATTCTTCTCGCCCGAGTTGAGCTTGGCGAGCACTGAGTATAGCGTCGTCGATTTGCCTGATCCTGTCGGTCCGGTTACCAGAATAATGCCGTAGGTGCGCTGGATCATGGTCTCGAACATCTCATACGTGTAAGGCAGCAGGCCAAGCTTATGCAGCCCGACAGAGATGTTCGATTTGTCGAGCACGCGCATGACGATCTTCTCGCCGTAGACAGCCGGCAGGGTCGAGACGCGGAAGTCATACGGCTTGCCTTCGATGGTCGCCGAGATGCGGCCATCCTGCGGGGCGCGTTTCTCCGAGATGTCCATGTCCGCCATGATCTTGATGCGCGACGTAATCGCGGCCTGTGCCTTCTTCGGCAGGGTCATCCCGTCGGCGAGAATGCCGTCGACGCGGTAACGGATACGCAGGCTGTCCTTGCCCGGCTCGATATGGATGTCTGAAGCCTTGTCCGTGATCCCGCGCGAGATGATCATGTTGGACAACCGGACAACAGGCGCTTCGCCGGAAAGCTCTTTAAGCTGATCGATCGTGATGTTGTCGTCACCGACTGCATTGCCGTCCGTGAGCAGGATCGTGGCTTCGTCTAGGTCCCGCATGACGCCCGCAACAGCGTCCGTGACATTGACTTCCGTCCGGGAATTCGCCGAAATAGCATTGATGATGTCTTCTTCGGTCGCGATGACCGGATCGACTTCTTTGCCCGTGATCAGCCGGATTTCATCGATGGCGAAGATGTCCAGCGGGTTCTTCATCGCCAGCGTGATCTTTTTGGCGCTGCGTTCGATAGGAACGACTTTGAACCGGCGGGCCAGCTCCTGAGTGACAATCGAGATCACATCTTCGGGGATCTGGATTTCGGTGAGGTCTAGATACGGCACACCCCACTGTTCGCCGAGGCAGCGAACCCGGTCGCGTTCGGTGATCAGCCCCATGGAGACAAGCAGGTCGCCGACGGGTTCCTGGGTCTTGAGCTGGTGCTGCTTTTCGATGGCCTGCGAAAGCTGCTCCTCGGAAACGAGGCCGCTGCTGACAAAGACATCCGTCATGGCGATTGACTGCATAAAACTTTCCTGAGAGCAGACTGTACGGAAGATCGAGCAAGGCGTGAAGAGAAAATCAAAACGACTGGAAACCAAAAAGGCAGGGGACTTGCCCCTGCCTTTATTATCGGAGTATCGAGATAGGTTCTTTAGAGGGTTCCTATGCGGTGGGTTCCTAAGCCGCGTCTTTCTGGATCGAGACTTTGATGAAGATCATCACTTGGTCATGCGTGTGCTGGCGCTGCGTGTTGCGAAAAAGCTGGCCGAAGAACGGAATGTCGCCCAGGATGGGCACTTTTTGGATTGTCTTGACGTCTTGATCGTTGATCAAGCCGCTGATGACTAAAGTCTCGCCGTCTTTGACACGCACGGTGGTTGTCGCTTCCCGCACGCGGACATCCGGGGTCTGGACACCGCCCGCGCCGGGTGTGCTGAGTGTCACCAGGGATACTTCCGGGTGGACATTCATTGTGATATAGCCGTCATTGTTGACCTTGCCGGTGACATACAGCTTGATGCCGGCATTGACGGTGCTGGTTGTGATGTTCTGCCCAGTGGCCGACTGAGTCACCGACGAGATATAGCTGACCGTGTCGCCGACAAAAGTGGCGGCTGGCTGACCGTCGATTGCGGAGATGTTGGGCGAAGCCAGGATTTTCGTGGCCTGATCGTTGAACAAAGCATTCAGCTTGATCGTGACGAGGTCTGTAATCGGGGTTCGGCCTACAGTTAGCCCTTTCAGAATCTTGCCGGGGTACTCCGCTATTGGGGTATTGCTGGCAGTCTCTCCCGGCTGAAGCAGCTCACCGACAGTGGTCTGTGCGCCGCCGAAGTCATAGGTAAGACCGAACTGGTCATCATTGCTTGCGCTCGTCTCAATGACTTTCGCCTCGTAGTTGATCTGGAGTGGCCGCACATCCACCGTAGCCAGCACTTGATGGGCATGGGAGATGTCTTCGGCGGAGCCGGTCAGCAGCAGGGCCGTCGTGGTCGGCTTGACTGCGATATTGCTTGTCACCGCAGTCGTCGTTCCGCCGGTTCCCGAGGCAGACCCACCGTAAGAGGTGGTAGTGCTGGTGGTGCCGCCGGAGTCTGCGGTGATAGGAGCCGCAGGGATCATTCCCATGACCGGCGCGGGGGTTGTAATCAGGCTTGGGACAAGGCGGTTCAGCACTGTCTGCAAATCGTCGGCAGAGGCATATTTGATCTTATACAGCTCGGTGACGGAACTCCCGACATTGCGGGAGATCGCACTTTCCGAGTCTGCGACAATGCGCCGCGCGCCGTCGACATCGTCGCTGCTGCCGGTGACAACCAGAACTCCGCCGGCCTGGCTGCCGACTGCCTTGCCGACGCTGGTTTTGAGGTTAGGGTAAAGCTGCTTGAGCTCATCCGTCAAGCTCTGCGGGTCGGAGTAGCTGAATGAAAGCACGGCGGTGACAGCAGGAGCCTGTGCCGTGCCGGCAGCGGTCAGGGTCTGGATCGCAGACGGAGAGCCGACGACATAAGTCCGCCCGACTTTCGCATACTGGTAGCTGGAGAGCCTCGTGATCAGGTCCAGCGCTTCTTCCAGCGAAACATTCGCCAGCGAGACAGTGATCGGACCTTTGACATCGTTGCCGGAGACAATGTTCGTGTGGGTCTGCATGGCAAGCGCTTTGAGGACATCGTTGATGTCGGCCCCGACAAAGTCCAGTGTGACATCGTCGGCGCTGCTGGTCAGGGCGCGGACTGTCGGTGCAGCAGGCTTGGGAGCCGCCTGAGCTGTCAGTGGGGCGGCAAGCAGGCCGGAAGCCAGTGCAAGGGCCGCCGCGTTTTTAAAGTTGAGTGGCATAATATTCTCCTGGGCGGCCCCCAATGGGAAGCCTGCGTTCATCCGTGATTTCCTTCGTACATTCGACTAAATTGCTATGACTTGGCCGACTACTGGCTTTTATGGTCCTGCGGCTTGCGATCTTCTGCCAGAACGCTTCCGTCAAGCAGGCGCAGGCCAAGTAAGATGCCGTTGGCGACTTTCGCTGTGGGTACTTTTCGCTTCCCGGCAAGGCGCGGCAACACGAGGCTGTCTGAAGTCAGTTTCAGCCCTGTCTCCTGCCGCTGCGAAGGCACCAGAGGGGATTTTGGCTGAGGCAGGTGATACACCGGAATGATCGCACTGCCAAAGATCGCCGGAATTTGCGGCAGAGACACTGGCGCAGAGACAGGGCTTGACGTCGGCATGGGTGTCGGCGACGGCATGGCAGCCGGAATTGCGGGAACGGTACCGGGCTTTGCCGGTGCGGATTTTGTGCCGCCGAGTACTAGCTGATAGTAAGTGGCTCCGTGACGCAGGGTAACAGCCGTGCGTGTGACCCCCGTGACACGGTACGTGCTGTCGACAAAATCCCCGGAACGGACAATGCGCCGTGCTTCGCCGCTCCGCAGTATCGCGACTTTTCCAGATGCACCCTGCAAAACGCCTGTGACTGTCCAGAGAGGCGTGGTGGGAGCCATCGGCAGGGCAGGAGCCGCAGGGCCTGACGGCAGGCTGGGGGCTGACGTGCCTGGATGAGACGGAAATCCGCTGAGTCCGGCGGGCAGAGCAGGCGCTCCAGGAAAGCTGACCGGCATCGCTCCTATTCCATGAATGTCCGCAGTTTGTTTCAGCGCCGCAGGTAGTTTCGGCAGCGCCGGTGCCGAAGGAGCGGCGGTCGCCGCAGGCACGGTCGCCGGGTCGATATAGCCGACCGCAAACGGATCGTGCATGGCCGGGGTCGGCGGCGGCGCGTCCCCGGCTCCTGTCACACTCGCAGTGGCATCACCAGGCTTGGCCGCGTCGGGCTGCGTGTCACCCGGCTTTGCACCGGCAGGCTTTGCAGCGGCGCTCGGATCTGCGGCAGCCGGCACGGCAGCAGTCCGGGTGCCTGCGGCGACCGGGCCGGGTGCGACCAGATGCATGACCACGTAACCGGCAAGGCCTGCGGTAACGACGCACAGGGCGATAAACTGGGGTATTTGCTTTTTATCTAGCTTTTTCATGTGTGTTTTTCCGGCGATACCATGTTCAATTTACAGAACCGTGGTCAATTTACAGGGTACTGATCTGAGCCGAGCTGCGCGAGTTTGCTTCCTTTGTCGCTGCGACCGCCCCGATTGCGGCACGTCCCACCGCGCTATTGATCGCCCCGACTGCTGCGGGGGGCATTCCGGGCGCAGCCGGCGTGGTTGCAGCAGTCGACAGGGCAGGTGTGCCTGCGGGCGCAGTTTCAGAGTCGGCATCATGGAATATGAACGCTGTTAGCTTCAAGTTTGTCATGACCTGCGCCGGTCCTCCCGGGGTGAGTGGCGGGCCTGGATGCATTTGAACGCCGCCGACCGAGATGATTTTAGGAAAGCGGGTCAGGTCATACAGGAACATGCTGGTATCGGCATAAGTCCCGGAAACATCCACGCCCACGCTGAGCATGTCATAGGGCGGCGGCACCACTTTTTTAGCCGGTGCCGTGCCGCTGTCGGAAGCAGCCGGGGCAGCCACGACGGCGGCTGCCGGAGGCGGCGCGGAAGGGCGTACCGACGACATGGTAAGATGGGTCTGCTGAGCCAGCCCCTGAAGCTGCGCCAGCAAAGTCGGCACGTACGATTTGTCGGTGACCGAAGCTTCCAGATATTTAATGTGCGCTTGGGTCTGGTTGTAATTGTCAAGCGTGGTCTGGTAACGGTGCGCGATCTGTTCGCTGCTGCTGACTTCCGCGTCTTTCTGCTGAGCGGATGTCTGAAGCAAAGTCAGCTTGGAGTTCAAGCCCATCAGAATGCAGCCGCCGCCGAGCACGACCAGACCGGCTCCGCCGATCAAAACATGGATCAAGCGCATGGCCGGGGGCTTGGCCGGCGAATTGGAACTAAGACTTTGTGCCATTGACAGCTCCTTGTGTATCAGCGGTATTCGTAGCAGTGTCAGGAGCCGCTTCCGGCTTCAGATGCACTGTCATCTGAAACGAGACGGCGTCCGCCTTGCCGATCTTTTGGGCCTGGACATACGCCAGATCGACATGGTCGAGCATCGGGGACTGGTTCATCCGCAGCATGGAATCGCCGACATTGGCTTGACTCATCGCGACTCCTGCGATGCTGAGGGTCGGGTCGGGTCCGCTGGTCGTACCGGGGGCCTGGTTATCGCTGGCTCCGGCTCCGCCGGTGCCGAGCGAAGTCAGCCAGGTCCTGGCCGGCAGGCTGGTGGTCACGGCGTAAAAGTTGTCGTACCAGAACAGCGTGTCTTCTTTAGCGCCGTCCAGGGTATCGACTTTCGGCTGAAGCGCGACTGTCTGCGCCTGCAGTGTTTGAATCTGAGCCACCTGCGGCTTCAGCTTATCGAGCTGTGCGCTGAGATCACTGATGTGATTCTGGGTGACTAATATCCGTGCGGTCATGACAAACGCTACGGCGACAACCAGACCGACTTCACCGGTGATCGAATAAAGCAGCTTGCGAACATTTTGTTCCTGGCGGCGCTTTTGTTCGCGGCGCAGGGCGATCATATTAATCGAAGGCATGGAAAGTGTTCTCCGAGAACTGAGTGCGAATTGTTATTACGCCGCTTTAGCCAGCGGATTGCGAAACTTTGGCCTGGCAGAAACCGCTTCGGCCCGATGCACGGGCGGCAAAGACAATTCTTTCAGCGCCAGCCCGATCCCGGTGACTAAAAACGGATGGTTCTGTTCAATAAAATCCGGGTGGAGCTGAGTAGTGTCCAGTTCCGGGTTCTGAAACGGGTTCCAAATTTCGACGGGAACGCCTAATCGGGCGCTCATATAGGCTTCGAGACCGCGCATCTTCGCGCTGCCGCCGGTAATGACGATCTTGCCGACGGGACCGCTGGTTTGAGAGGTCGTGCCGGCCGGCAGGATCGAGTTTGCCGTATCGGCAAGCTGTGACTGATAGTAGTTGGTCGAGCGGCGAACTTCGCGCAGCAGCTCATCAATCGCCGGCTGCAGGGCGTGGGCAAGGATCGCAGCTTGTGAGTCGGTCTCGTTTTGCAGCAGGACTGCCATATCAACTTCTGTTTTGAGCCGTTCGAGCTCGGCCCAATCTGCGCCGGGCGCGACTGCTTTTATGGCCTGGGTGAAGCTGTCTCCCGCGATAGGGATATTGCGTGTCAGTGCAAACAGGCCATTCGCGATAATATTGACATCGGTCGTTGTCGCCCCAATGTCCAGCAGCGCGAGAGTGGTTCCTTCGCCGGGCCGTGTCGGGGACAGGTCGACGAGGGCCCGCTGCAGTGCAAACGCCTCCACATCGATCGCAATCGGCTCCAGCCCGGCCAGTGTCAGCATGGACAGCCGCGACTGGACCATGTCATTGGGCGCAGCTACCAGCATCACGCTCATTTTATCGTCTTCACCGGGCACATTCCCCGTGATCTCGAACTCGATGACGCTGTCGTCCACCGACGATGAGATATGCTTGGCGGCTTCAAACCGAACGGATTTCCGCAGGACGCTTTCCGGCATTTTCGGGAGTTTGACATGGCGAACAATCACACTGGTGCCGCTGATGGCGGCGACAACTGCGTTGGCATCGATGCCGGAATCGGCCAGCAGGGCACGCAGGGCTTCTGCGACTGCGGCCTGATCCATGACAATGCCGTCACGCACTGCATCCTGCGGGGTAGGGGCAATCGCCGCTTTTCCGATGCGCCAGGAACCGGGCGTCCGTCCTGCCTCCGCCTGCACGACTTTCATGAAGCGGCTGCCGATGTCCACGCCGACGACTTTTTCTTTGCCGAAGACCTGTGTCAATCCAAGCATGTGATGCATTCCTCCCGCGAAACTCTCTGCTTCTGATTATGGGCGTGGGGAGGCAAAACTAGAGGGGGATTTTTTGAGAGGGCAACCGGTCTCTTGTGCAGAAACCATGCCAAGCGGCCTGAGTAAACTACGAGTTTCTCTAAAATAGAAGTACCTTCTCTGTACTTCTGCGCGGGTTAGGTTCCTAAATCCGTGTTATAATGAGCCATGAGCATTCCTCCTAACATACCGCCCGGCGGCTATAATTCATCTCCACCAAAATCCTCCAGTGGTACCGGCTGGAAGATCGCCGGGTTCGGCTGCCTCAGTTTGTTCGTGCTTGCCGCTGTCGGCGGCGTTCTGCTGGTGCGAAGCTTTAAGACGCAGTTAGACCACCCTTCGAAAAGCAGTATTGTCGGCCTTGCCGCGCTCGCCGGTCAGGCAAGCATCGACGGTTCCCATCTGCGTCAGGCGGTCGTCGCCTACCACACGCAGCATGGCACGTACCCGAAGTCTCTCATGGATTTGTACAACGACGGCAGCATCGACGGCAAGCTGCTCCACAACGGCCTCGACGACAGCCCGGACCCCGCGCATCTCTCCTGGCGCTACACCCGGCCCGCTGAAAACGCACCGGGAAACACGCCGATCCTCGAAGAGCCCTACAACATTACGTTCAGCGGTTCCACCCAGCCCGGCAAGATCGTGATCGCACTAGATGGCAGAAGCCTGACCAATACCAGCCGCCAAACAGATGCCGGCAGCCAAACTAATGGTGGAAGCAACTAAGTCCAGGCATAAAAAAAGGCCACACACTGCCTTGCATGGCTGAGAAGCCTTCGACTGGTTATCCTACGGACAGAAGATTACTATGATCCCAAAAGCTTCAATGCGCGTATTGGTCGATTATGTAGCCGATGGCAAATCCTCTGATACTAAGCTTGTCTTTGTGCGTCCACTAGACTTTGTGCATTTCCGGGTGACGCGGGAGACCACACTTGGCAGTTGTCCTGTCGCGATGCTCGGCTTGCCTCCGCGCACGACAAACCATGATCAGATAATCACGCTTATATTAAAAAATCGAAATGACCTTCAGCGCCTCTCAGTAGGGCATGAAGCATTACTGGAACATATCGAACTAATCCAGCCCAATTTGTAGTCAACTCTTGCGGCTGCCATTTCCTCTTGCCCGTATGACAGCCGCATCCATGGGTTTTAATTCATGGCCTTTCCTCACCCAATCACGGCAAGTTCTTTGGCGAAGGGCGATGCTAAAACAGCTTGGCCTTCGGGCGGGTCGGTCCAGCGGCCATCGGATTTAATGAGGGCGACGAGCTCATCGACACTGACTTCCTGTGGGACGTTTTTGACGGGGGTGCGGCCTCGGTACAGGGTAATGACCCCGCCGCCTTTGCCGACATAGCCATAGTCGGCGTCGGCCATCTCGCCGGGGCCGTTGACGATGCAGCCCATGACGGCGATGTCTAACCCGACCAGATGGTTGGTGGCGGCTTTGACCCGGCGCAGGACGGAAGTCAGCTCGAACTTAGTCCGGCCACAGGAAGGACAGGCGATAAACTCGACTTTGGTCTTGCGTAATCCGAGAGCTTGCAAAATGTCGTAGCAGGCCGGAATCTCGTTGATCGGGTCTTCGGACAGCGAAACGCGGATGGTATCGCCGATTCCCTCGGCGAGAAGTGTCCCAATGCCAGCGGTGCTTTTGATGCGGGCATACTCGCCGTCGCCTGCTTCGGTCACACCGAGATGCAGGGGATAATCCATGCCAAGCTCATCCATGCGCCGGGCCATCAGGCGGTTCGCGGCCAGCATAATCGGGACTCGTGAGGCTTTAAGAGAGATCACTAAGTTTCGGTAATCGTGTGCTTCGCAGATTCTAATATATTCTAACGCGCTTTCGACCATGCCTTCCGGCGTGTCGCCGTACATGACAGTCAGGCGCTCGGCGAGGCTGCCGTGGTTGACTCCGATCCGCATAGCGATGTCACGCTCTTTGCAGACCGTGATGACCGGTAATAGAGAAGCTTCGATGGCGTCAAGCTCTTCCCGCACTTCGGCATCGGTGTATTCGTCCGCCCGCCCACGCGGCTTGCGGAACACAAACAGGCCGGGATTGATACGCACTTTGTCGACAAACCGGGCCACAGCGACAGCGATGTCGCTGCCCTGATGATGGACATCGGCGACCAGCGGAACCGTGTAGCCGTGCCGCCGGACTTCCGCCTGAATCTCGCCCAACTTGTAAGCTTCGGCAAGGGTGGGGGTGGTGACCCGGACAATCTCGCACCCGGCGTCCGCCATCGCGATGATCTGGGCCACGCAGCCTTCGACATTACGTGTCTCTTCGGTGATCATGCTCTGGACAACGATCAAATGTCCCCCGCCAATCGTGACGGGGCCGACACGGACTGACCGGGTCTGCCGGCGTGGATACTGAAGCGGCGCGGGGCTTCGCCCTAAAATCTTGTCTTCTATCCGCCCCAGCAGCGTGTTCTCTGACATGGTGTTTCCTCCACGAGTTCTGCTTCAATTATACCCACGGACTCTGCGAACTGCCAAAAATCCGTCTGGCAAAGGGCGTGAAGGCGTGTTATAATATTCGTAACGTTTATGTTTATCCGTGCTGCTCAAAAGATCGCTGCTTTCCCTGCACTGGTCCTGCTCAAAAACCGCCCCTTCGCGCTGCTCTGGCTGGCTCAGGTCATTTCCAGCCTGGGTGACTGGGCACTGGCTTTTGTCGTCCCGGTGACTGTCTACAAAGCTACCGGCAGCAAGAGCGCACTCGGAATCGCCATTGTCTGCAGCACTCTGCCTGCTCTGTTATTCAGCTTGCTCGGAGGCGTGCTGGCGGACCGCTGGAATCAGCGGCGAACGATGATTGCAGCAGACCTGGCCCGGATGGCGGCGATCCTGCTTCTGCTGCTGGTTTCCAACACGCAGCATTTTGGCCCGCATGACTTGTTGCTGTTCTATATCGTCTCGTTTCTGGTCGCCTCGTTTTCGTGCTTCTCCAGCCCGGCGCGGCAGAGCCTCATGCGCGTGGTCGTGCCGCAGGAGCTGCTTATGCAGGCGAACAGCCTTGTCTTTACGGGGGCGCAGTCGACCTGGCTGCTCGGGCCGGGCATCGGCGCACTGCTGCTGGCCTGGCTGAGTCCGAAAAGCGTGTTTGTCTTTGATGCCGCGACTTTCGCTGTTTCCGCACTCTTGATTTGCTTTATCCAAGCAGTTAAGCCTGCGGCCCCGGCAAAACCAAAAGCCGCGCGTGGCCCTGCCGGTGTCTGGGAAGATGCACAGGAGGGAATCGCGTATGTCGGAACCAGCCCGATTCTGCGCCCAGCGTTGATCTTGCTGCTGGTTGTCGTGACGGCGACCCAGGTGACAAACACGCTGGAGTTTCCGTTTGTCCATGACCTCTGGGGCGGCGGCAGCAAAGTTTATGCCGGGCTGGTCACACTGGGCTTCTCTGCTGCGCTGCTCACCGGACTGGCTGCATCAGGCCCTCTGCGCTCCGTGCCGCCCGCGCGTCTTCTGCTGGTCGGCTTTACACTGATGGGTCTGACCGGCCTGGTTTTCTCCGTGTCCGCCGGCATTATTCTCGGCGGCGCGATGCTGTTTCTCTCGGGAGTTGGCAACACTATCGAAAATATCGGCAACATGACCTTATTTCAATCGAGTGTCCCGCCGCACATTCAGGGCCGGGTCAGCGCGACCGTGAACCTGTTCGGGAAACTTGCGATGACCTGTGGCGGCCTGCTGACAGTCGGCCTGAGCGCTCATTTTCCAGGCAGCGGGGTACTGCGGCCTTTGTTTGCGGCAGCAGCTATTCTCTATCTGTGCTGCGGCCTGCTGGCCTGGCTGACACTGGGCCGTTTCACCGCGCAGGATGTGATTGATGCCGGGAAGCCCCCTGCCGATCCGCCGCCTGCTACTGTGGATTTTGCGGAGGTCTCTCTTGCCTGAAGACCTTGAAACGGTTTCTTCATTTGGTCCCGTGACCCCGTTTTACGACACGCTGATGTCGGCTGTCCCGTATCGGTTCTGGATGGACTACCTGGCGAAAGTCTGGCGCAAGCATGGTCAGCAGCCGAAGACTATTCTTGATCTCGCCTGCGGCACGGGAACGATGTCGCGCCTGCTGGTCACGCGTGGCTTCGTGCCCACTGGCGTCGACCTCTCGGCGGGAATGCTGGAAGTCGCACGAAGTCAGGCGCAGGAAGCGGGGCTGACGATCCCGTTCATTCAGCAGGATGCGGCGGATCTCGATCTCAGCGAGGCCCGATTTGACGCCGCGATCTGCCTGTTCGACAGCCTTAACTACATTCTGGAGCCGGAGCGCTTGCAGTCGGCGTTTGCCCGTGTCTGTGCCCATCTTGAGCCGGGCGGCTCGTTTTTCTTCGATGTCAACACGGAATACGCGCTTGCCGAAGGCATGTTCAACCAGAGCTGCACCCGCCGGGATGAGCCGCTGCACTACCGCTGGCGGTCCCGCTACGACCCGGAAACGCGCCTCTGCACCATCCGCATGAACTTTTCGTTTGATGAGGGGGAAGGGGTGCGGCGGACATTCACGGAAGTCCATCGGCAGCGGGCCTACAGCAAAGAAGAGCTGACTCAGTGGCTCCGCGACGCCGGGTTTGCCGAAGTAACTATCTACGATGCCTATTCCATAGACCCGCCGAAGAAGCGCTCGGACCGGCTGTTCTATTTTGCCGCTAAGCCCCGAGACTAAAAAGCCCCGCCTGCACATCAGTGTGCAGGCGGGGCATTTCAAATTGATTGTTAGCTGCTGGATTTGTCCGCGTTTTCATGGCGCTGAAGAGCCAATTCGGCCCGGCGAAGGCGCTCCCGAATCTCATCGGCATTGTCCGAAGTGGACGCATGGCGCAGATGCTCATGCACCTCTTTAAGGTGCTGGTGCTGCTGGTCGAGTGTCGGAGTGCCGACTGTTTCCTGCGTGATGTTCTGTGACATAATTCTCTCCTTTGAGTTGTCTTACGTGTTGATTATACCCTTTAGTATAAACAAACTAACTCAGCTTGTACTCTTTCCAAAGCCCCTCAAACGTCTCGATCAATCCCTCGACGACCCGGAAGCCGCCCTGCCAGAACGCCGGATCGTCCAAATCCACCCCGACAGTCTTTGCAAGCTCATGGGGCGAAGCGCTGCCGCCTGCCCGCAGCAAAGTCAGGTAACGGTCGGCAAACGCCGGGCCATCATCTTTGGACTTCTGGTACAGCGACAGCGCGAAAAGCTCACCAAAGGCATACGGATACGAGTAAAACGGCGAATTGACAAAGTGCGGGATGAAGCTCCAGGACAGCCGCAGGCGCTCCGTGATCTCGACCGCGTCGCCGTAAATCAGACCCATTTCATTCTGCCAGTGGTCCGAAATCTGGTCCGAGGTCATCTCGCCGTCTGTGCGCCGTTGCCGATGGATGATCTTTTCTAAGCGGTACCGCCCGGTCGTCGACATGATAGTCCCAATCGCGCCTTCGATCTTGTCCGCGAACATAGACAGCCGGGTTTCGAGCGA
The DNA here is from genome assembly GCA_050954545.1 of Janthinobacterium lividum. Lineage (GTDB taxonomy): Bacteria > Armatimonadota > Armatimonadia > Armatimonadales > Capsulimonadaceae > JANXMY01. The sequence goes on from JBPBQB010000261.1 coordinate 18,223, forward strand.
CGCCCCCGATTGCAGCTTGTCGAAGACCAGCATCTCGCCGAACGTGCTGGCGACTTCGGCCATCGGCAGCGTTCCGAACATGTTGAAGTAGGTCTGCTCCCGCGACAGCGATCCATGCACTCCATGACCCAATTCATGCGCGAGTGTCATGACATGACCCATCTTGCCCAGATAGTTCAGGAAGATATAGCCGTGCTTGTCCGGCGTCCCGCCGTTGCAGTAAGCCCCGCCCTGCTTGCCTTTTCGCGGCGCAGCGTCGATCCACTGCTTGTCGAAGTACTCGGCGGCCAGATCACGCATGATCGGCGAGAATCGCCCGAACGCATCTAAGACAATCTCCTGCGCCTCGTCAAATGTCACGCTTTCGACTGACTGAAACAGCGGCGCGGCCAGATCATAATCTTTAAGCGTATCAAGATCCAGCACCTCGCGCTTGAGAGCGTAGTAGCGTGCGGCCAGGCCATAATGGGCGGCAGTCGTGCCGGTGACCAGCTCGACCGTCTCGCGCGGCAGCTCATCGCGCCGGAAACCGGTCGACTCAGGTGTCTCGTAGTGACGTATCTCATCGGATACCGCTTTGTCCTGAAGCAGCGTGTTCAGGATAAACGTCAGCGTCTTAAGATTGGACTTCGCTCCCATCGCAAACGCTTCCGCTGCGGCTTGACGAACCTCGCGCTCCGGCGACGAATACAGCGAAGCAAGCTGCGAAAAGTTCATCTCGGGCGTTGTGCCGTCGGGCAGGGCAGGCTGGAACACGGTCGCCGAGCGGATCTCTCCTGAGAGCCGTACAAAAGCTCCCGTACCCGTGTTATTAAACCGAGCCAACAGCGTTTCTTCGATCTCCGAAAGCTGATGCGGTCTGCCCGATCGCACCATATGAATGTAATACCGATAGGGGGCCAGCGCCGGATCATCCAGAAGCGGCATGATGATCTCGTCTGCCACTCGCGCCAGCTCCAGCCGGTAGAAGACAAGCGGCAGAGAAAGACGAGTCGTTTCCTCCTGCACCTTCGCCATCAGCGCCCCTCGTGCCGGGTCGCTGGTGTCGGCGGAAAAGCGCAGCCGGGCATAAGTCCCCGGCTTACCTGCTTCCTGCCAGAGCGATTCATACTCACGAATCGCGGACGCCAGACGCTCCGCCGTCAAATCCGGGCTGTCGATCCTGCCTTGATACGTGGCCGCAAACGCGGCGGCTCGCTCTTTCGCTGCTTGCAGCGCCTCGTCGATTTTGGGGTCATCAGGAGAGGCGAATAGGTCGCTCAAATCCCAGGCGACTTCTGTTTCGGTCATTTTGGTAGAACTTTCGTATAATTATTCTGTCGGAACCTCACCCCGGAACTGCGTTCCGACCCTCTCCTTAACAAGGAGAGGGTGGGCGCGGAGCGACCGGGTGAGGTTCTATACCGACGATGTCGCTGCATACGCCTCCACCCCGGCCAGCAGCGCCCGCGCCATCCGTTCCTGCCCGGACACTGTCCGAATAAAACGATAATCGTGGGCGTTGGTCAAAACGCACATTTCGACAGTCAGTGCAGGGACTTTGGAAAAGATCGAGCCGGTCAATGCACCCTGCTTGCTGCCGACACCTGTCTTGGAGTCGCCTTTGATCCCGGCATTCGGCAATGCTCCCGCAAGCGCCGCGATGGCAGCAGGCTGGAAGATTTCGGCGGCGCGATGGCTGGCGGCAATGACGGCAGGGGAGGGGCCAGTGACTCCGAACCGAGTGCCCTGACGGTCCGGGTAATAAGTCGCAAGGCCCGACAATTCCCCAGCATCGCAGTGCAGCCGAAGCAAAAGGTTGGCATGAGCGGCGTTCGCGGTCTCAGCCCGTGTTCGGTTAGTGACTACTTGCAGCTCACGCGCTTTGGTGGGAACCACAGTCGCGCCGTCGGCCCTGAGCAGCACTGTCAGGCGCTGGGCAATAATCCAGTTGACGTGCATCTCGGTGAGCTTACGGTCGCGGCTTTCCGTTCCCCGGCTGGTTTCCGAGGGATGGCCGGGGTCCAGACAGACAACAAATCCGCGCAAAGGCTGCGCAGAAGCTGCGTCCGTCTGAGCCCGCGCCGGGGCCAGTGCGACAAAGAGGCCGACTGCGGCAAGCGCCCCCGCGCACAGGCCTGACAGCAGGGCCCATTGCCGAGTTTTCAGCGCACCGGCAAGGGGGAAGAGAGCGCAGAGCGCCGCACTTGCGAAGGCGGCGACCCCATGCCAGCGGAACAGCAAAGCGATCAGGCCGCCGAAGAGGGCACAGAGGGGCAGGACAAACAAGCCCTGCAAAAATCCAGCGATGTTAGGACGGGTGAACATAATATCGGACCCCCCGCCCCAATTCTGGGGAGCCGGAGTAAGAAAAGAGGGCTAATTCCTGGTGCTCTTCTCCATATTGCTCCCCAGAATTGGGGCGGGGGGGCCATTGCCCTACTTCTTCAAGTTATAGAACGACTTCAGGCCGTTGAACGTGGCCGTATCGCCCAGCGCTTCTTCAATGCGGAGAAGCTGGTTGTACTTGGCGACCCGGTCGGTCCGGGCAGGAGCGCCGGTTTTGATCTGGCCGGCATTTGTTGCCACGACGATGTCGGCGATAGTCGCATCTTCCGTCTCGCCGGAGCGGTGGGAAACGACTGCGGTATAACCGGCCTGCTTTGCCAGCTCAATAGCCGCCAATGTCTCAGTCAGGGTGCCGATCTGGTTGACTTTGACCAGAATCGAGTTGGCGGTCTGGGAGTCGATGCCGCGCTGAAGGAACTTGGTGTTGGTGACAAAGAGGTCGTCGCCGACAAGCTGGACTTTGTGGCCGATACGCTCGGTCAGCTTGCGCCAGGTGATCCAGTCATCTTCCGCCAGGCCGTCTTCAATGGAGATGATCGGGTACTTCTCGACCAGGTCAGCGTAGTAATCGACAATCTCGTCCCCCGACAGGGTCCGGCCTTCGCCTTTGAGTACGTAGGAGCCGTTATCGTAGAACTCGGACGCGGCAGGGTCCATAGCGATCATGATCTGCTCGCCTGCTTTGTAGCCTGCCTTGTCGATGGCTTCCAGAATGACCCGGATGGCTTCTTCGTTCGACGGCAGGTTGGGGGCGAAGCCGCCTTCATCACCGACCGCTGTTGCCAACCCGCGTGCCTGAAGGACACCTTTGAGGGCATGGTAAACGTCGGTTCCCCATTGCAGAGCCTCGGCAAACGAGGTAGCCCCGACCGGCATCGCCATAAACTCCTGCATATCGACATTGGAGTCCGCATGCTTGCCGCCGTTCATGATATTCATCATCGGCACCGGCAACTGCCGGGCCGAAGTGCCGCCGATATAGCGGTAGAGCGGCATTCCCAGGCCACGAGCCGCCGCTTTTGCGACTGCCAGCGAGACACCGAGAATCGCATTCGCGCCCAGCTTGCCTTTGTTCTCCGAGCCATCCAGGTGGATCATCAGTTCGTCAATCGCCACCTGCTCAGTCGCATCCAGGTCGATCAGTTCCGGCGCGATGCGCTCGTTGACATTCTCGACTGCCTTCAGGACACCTTTGCCCCCGTAGACCTTCTTGTCGCCGTCCCGAAGCTCCACTGCCTCATGAGCGCCCGTTGATGCCCCGGATGGGACGCTTGCCCGGCCCAGAGTGCCGTCTTCGAGGTAGACATCCACTTCGATGGTGGGGTTGCCGCGTGAGTCCAGAATCTGCCGCGCCTGAACATTGGTAATTGCCGTAGACATAATGTTTGTGTTTCTCCTAAAATGTTAGTCGCTTAAAGTGTCTGTTTGTATGTGGTAAAAGAGGCATCGAGAGCGAGGCAATGAATTGCGACGCTGTGGGGCGCAGACGCCTATTGACCGCCTTCGCGGGCAAGGAACCGACCCAGTGTTCCATGTCGCGCCTTCATTTCCTTGAAAACCTGTTCCGCAGGTCGATGGCGTCCGGCGGCGAAATCATCCAACCCGCGCTGAATACCTGCGATGGATGCTGCCAGTTCTTCCGGATCATCGTCAGAGATTGGGTCCATGTCTCCGAACAAAATTGCCTCGTCTAGAAGCGAAAGCAAAAAATGCTCCCGGCTCTTGGCCGCGCTGAAACGCAATCTTGACTAATTCTTCTCCTTGGCTGTCAGGAATTTCCAGAGTAATTGTCATTTATCTTCCCCTCCATTTCGGAGATGAGACATGTCAAATAATTACACCTTTTGTATCAGAGCAGCCTCATGCTTCTACTAGAACTCTTGTATAATTCCCGGCACTGGCCTTGCCGGACTTTAGAAGTGCAGAATGTCCCCCCGGGACGGAAAGAACGCGCCGAAAAATTTGCGTCCGACCGGCATTCTTGCGTCTGCGAAGCAGACATTTTGCTTTAGTAAAGTCCTGGACTTTAGTCCAGGGAGTGACGCAAGAGGTCTAATGATCGAGCGCTGTTGTCAGTGCCAACACTAATCCAGCGGCTAGGGCAGATAGCCAGGCACGAAATGACTTTTGCTGTATTAGTCGTAGACATTTTGCTTGACTATACAGTGGGTGGTTCTTATCTTGCACAATTCTACGAACTCGCGTTTTGTGAGAAGAAGCCATAGCCCCTATTCTAACCAATTTTTGCCTGGCATTTCCATATGATAGAGTAGCCGCAACTCCCATAATAAAATAGACAGCGAAAACAACCGTAGAACTTAAAAGCCAAATGATTGCTAATAATGTGACGATACCTATCAAGGGAATGTCTCTGTCCAACTCAATCCGCGCATAATTTCGCAGGGCGTTTAGCCCTGCTATCTAGCGCCCATTGTACCTTATAAATTACCAAGAGTCTCCTGTGCCTGAGCGGCAAACGGCCCGCGCAGAGCGAGGGCGATCTGGGTTTCGATCAGCCCTTCGGGGATACCCATGTCGCAGCGGATACCTTCGACTTCGCAGGCGAGATAGCGTTCACGTTCCAAGAGCAGAAGCTGGGCGGAGGTTAGCTGGATTTCGCCGTGCTGGCGGCTGTCGTGCTGGATGAGGTGGGCCAGGCAGTCAAAAATAGTCGGCGTGAACGCATGGATACCGAAGTGGACTAAATACTGGCCTTCGGGGACACCCGTTGTCCGCAGATGGGACTGAGCGTATTCGATGGTCGGCTTTTCGACTAATGCGGTGATCTCGTATACCGGCGGCTGAGACTCAGGCAGCAATCTGGCAGCTAGGGTTCCGTAGCGGTACAATTCGGCTTCGGGCGCGTAAGTGACGGAGCTTACTGAAGCACCGTGCTGTGCGAATACGTCCATGACCTGCCGGGTGCAGGGGGTCTCGGTCTCGGACAAATAGATATGGTCGCCGAGGGTAATCAGAAATGGCTCGTCGCCGACCCAGTCTCGGGCCTGAAAGACGGCGTGGCCGTAGCCGTCCTGCTGCTCTTGAACCACAAAAGTCAAACGGTCTGCCAGATCGGCGAGTGTTTCGGACAGTGGCTCCGCCCACTTTTTTCCAGACAGCGAGGCAGGCGGCGGGTCCAGAAAGTGCCGACGCATCGGCTCGATGTTAGTCGGATTGGCGATAATGCAGATCTCTTCCAATCCAGACGCGAACAGCTCTTCGGCGATGATCTGCACGGTCGGCTTGGCGAATCCGTCGACATCGACCAGTGGGAAAAGCTCTTTCTGGACTGTGCGGGACGCCGGGTACTGACGAGTCCCACGTCCTGCTGCCGTGATGACACCTTTCTGGATATGTGTCATAGGTGCTGCTCCCTGTAGTGGACAGTCGGCAGTGAACGCAGCTCGGCGGCTTTGGCTTCCGGTGTCGTGTCTGAGACAAAGTTACCGCCGCCGATCTCCGGGCCGGCCAGATACTTCAGCAGATCGGGTTTTCGCAGAGGCGGGTGGAACTCGATATGGAAATGAAAGCCGCTGTAATCGCCGCCGTCTGTGGGCGCTTGATGCAGGGCCATGACATAGGGAAACGGCATCTGCCACAAATTTTCGAATTTGACGAGAACGTCTTTGAGCGCCAGCGCTAGATCATCGATCTCGCTGCCTGATAGGTCCGCAAGGCTGAGATGTGTCGTTTTCGGCGCGACATAGACTTCGTAGGCGTACCGGGCAAAGTAGGGCAGGAATGCAATCGCAGTTTCGTTCTCGTACAGCAGTCGTGTTCCATCGGCACGCTCGGCGCCGATGATCTCTTGAAACAAGACGCGCCCATTTTCGTTGAAGTAGTCCCGGCTGACCTGCGCTTCGGTCCCGATGGTCTTGAAGACAAAGTTAGTCGCGTAAATCTGGCAGTGAGGGTGGGGGTTCGAGACACCGACCTGTGTCCCTTTGTTCTCGAAGATCAGCACATGCGCGATCTCAGGCCGTGCCGCCAGTTCTTTATATTGAGCCTGCCAGACCCGAAGTAAATCTGCGATCTTGGAGGGTGCCAGTTCCGCCAACGTCAGGTTATGCTTGGGGCTGTAGCAGACGACGCGGGCGATTCCTATCGCGGGCCGATTCTTGTAAATCCCGCTTGGCTGCGGCAGCTCAGTCGGTGCTTCTAATCCGACACAGGGATGGTCATTGTCAAAAACATACGTGCCGGTATAGTCGTCATTGCGCCGCCCGCTGACCCGTTCGTTGCCGGGGCACAGGTAGCAACCCGGAACGTAGTCTGGAATGGCTTTCTCGCTTGCCGTTATCGTCTCGCCGCTCCACGGCCGGTTCTGGCGATGGGCGGCGACAATGATCCATTCTTCACGCAGAGGATGCCAGCGTTCTTCCCAGTTGAGGTGAGTTGTCATGATAAGTTAGTGCTGATTTCGTGTCATATGATAAAGCCCCGCCGTGAACGGCAGGTCTGGAGGCGCAGACGCCAACCACACGGCGGGGCTATTAAATCTGCTCACTCCCAAACGCCATCGCGCCTGGAGATTGCCCGCCGATAAATATCTGCGGCATCAGCCCTGTCTGCTGCTGATAGGTGTCTGCGATTTCGTGAATGGTCTGTTCCGATTGTTCGCCGTAGGTCAAATATGCAACTGTGCCGCCCGAACCGCCACCGGTGATCTTTGCCCCGTAGATGCCTTTGTCTGGCCCAGCGGCACGTCCTAGTTCCACCAGCAAATCAGTCTCAGGGCAGCCGAGGCCGATGCTGGTATACGAAGCGTGAGAGCCGCCATAACCGTACATTGCTTGGCCTGCCAGGGTCAAGGCTCCTTCTAATTGCATGGTTCCTTCCTGTACATTTCGCAGCACCGAAGTAAACAAGGCCACCCGTGCATGTTCTCGAATGCCATGCAAAGTTGCTGCGTGAACATTGTAAAATGCTTCCAAGTCGATATGGGTAACTAAATCGCCGGTTTCACCCCACTGCTGCTCAAAGTCGGCTCCCATAATATTGGTTGGAAGAGTATTAATTAACGGGTTTCTGCCTTCGCGAAAGGCTAAGTCTGCCAGGTGATTCACACCGAGTATCTTGCGGCCCATAAACGCGGCGACGCGGGCGCGGGTGTAGGCGGAGCCGCCGACGGAGTGCCTGACATTGGAATTGATGCCGAAGATGCGGACGCTGTCGGGCAGCGCCTGGGTTCCCTGGACTTCGTGCGGCTGACATAAGATCAGCAGCAGGCTGTTTTGGGAGCCCAAAGCGCTGGTCATCTGATCCATGATGCCGCAGGGGGCACCGACCACTTTATTCTCAACCATCTGGGCCAGACGCGCCACGGTCACACCGTCCAGATTAAGGCCATACGCGGCGCTGAGTGCCTGCATTGTCGCGACTTCGATGGCGGCACTGGACGAAACACCGGCCCCGAGCGGAACGCGGCTGTCTAAGATGATGTTCGCGCCGTGCGGAAACTCGGAGACGATGGCTTCTGCCAGCAGGACATAAGCGCAGCCGAACACATAGGCGGACCAGCGGGTGAGAGGATCGGCACACAGATGGGAATGCACGGCCTCGTAGCAGAGAAGTGAGCCATTGGAATAGAAGTCTTCGAGGGAGCATGAGACCTGTGGTGTTAAGCCTTCGGCCTCAATGTCCCGGCTCCAGACTCTCAGGGTACGGTCCGTGCGTGGTGCCAGCGCGACCAGAGCGGCTTCAGCGATGGTCATCTCAGCGACGAGGGAGCCGGAGTAATCGGCGACTCCGCCCATGACATCTAATCGGCCGGGGGCACGCGCGAGTGTCAGCGGCTTCTCTGCACGATTGTCGGCGAGGAATACCTGCGCGGCGGTGTCCGTCCGAAGGTAATGCTTGAAGTCGGTGATGTCCTGCAACAGTCCCTCGCATCGTAGCTCGGCTTAACTGCCGTAATTATACCGAATGCGGCTCGGGCTGTCAAATCAAGATCAGACGCGTTTGCTGACGTCCGCCGCCGACACGCTTTCAAGTTGACTGGACCCGCATACCTGATTGCGGCCCTGTCGCTTGGCGGTATACATTGCCTTGTCGGCTGCCAATATCAGGTCATGGCGGCTGGCTTCCTGCGGCGGGCAGGAAGCCGCGCCGATGGAACAAGTCATGTGCAGGCCGTCAATAGCTGCCAGCGGATGCGCGGCGACAGCAAACCGAATACGCTCACCGACTTGCAGGGCTTCTTCTGCGCTCGTGTCAGGCAGGAGCACTAAGAACTCCTCGCCGCCCCACCGACCTACCGTGTCCACTTCACGCAGACCCGCATGAACACAGTCGGCAAACTCGACCAGGATGGCGTCGCCGATAGGGTGACCATACGTGTCATTGAAATGTTTGAAGTGGTCGATGTCCAGAAACAGCAGAGCACAGGGGCTGCCTCCTCGGCGGGCGCGGGCCGTCTCGGCGTCTAATGCAGCGACAAGGTTGCGGTGGTTGGGCAGGCGTGTCAGTGGATCGGTGGTTGCCAGCGCTTCTAATCGGCTATTTGCTTCCTGCAATGCAGTGTTGATCTCGGCGAGCGATTCTGCCTCCCGGCGATGGTGCTCCACGTCCATTTTAATGACAAGCGCTTTGGCCCGGTCATCGGCTTCTTCGGTGAAGACTTCTTTTTCCAGCCGCCGAAATGTCTCATAGTGGCCCAGCGCGGCGGCATAGTGGCCGAGACGCTTGCAGACTTCCGCCAGCATTTGAGAGGCCTGGAACGCAGTTCGCCGTGCGCCGATGGCCTGAGCCAGCGCGAAGGCTTCCGAGAGACGCCCCCGCGCTTCCTCAAGCTTTCCCTGACTGCCTAAAATCTCGCCGGTTGAGAACAGGGTATGAGCGGCTAATTTCTGGTTCTGGACAGAACGGGCAATCTCTAAAGCGCGGGCGTAGCAGCCCAGCGCTTCCGACTGACGCTGGGTTTTGCCATAAGCGTACCCCATGCTGGTGAGCGCGACTGTAACTTTTTCCCAGTCTTCCAGCGTTTCGCCCAGCATGATCGACCGGCGGCAGGCTTCGATGCCTTCCTCGTAGCGGCCCAAATCGACATAATCGCCGCCTAAATTGCACAGACTGCTGATCTCAAGCGCCGTATTGCCGATGCGGACGGATTGGTCCAGGCTACGCTGATGGAAATGCAGCGCTTCTGTCAGGTCACCCCGTTCGGCATAGACGTTGCCGAGGTTACCCAGGGATGCCGCCACTCCCTGCTGATCTCCGGCCCGTTCCCGCGCTTCCAGACTGCGTTTGTACCAGTCCAGAGCCAGCCCGTAATCACAGAGCGCGAACTGAACATTGCCCAGTATGTTGAAGCCCGCGCCGAGTCCTTCCCAGTCCTGCTGGTCTTCCCGGATCTGAAGGGACGCCATGACGTTCTCAATCGCGTCGCTGTGCTCTGCCAGGAAGTAGTGAATCGTGCCGATATAATGCAGGCAGAGTGCTTCCGTATGCAGGTCAGCCAAATGCCGACTGAGGGGCAGGCTTTCGTCCAAAGCTTCTCTTGCTTCTTCGTGCCGGGACAAGACTGTCATGCAGATACCCACGAGACACAGGCTCAAAGCCAGACTGGGCCGATTCCCAGCCGCTCTTGCATCAGTGACAGCATCCTCGCTGAGAGAAAGAGCACGCTGCGGATCAACCGCCCGCAGCTCCCATACCAACTCTTTGAGCGCTTTATCTTTTTCAGTGCTGCCTACGGCATCCATGAGCCGCGTTTCCAGAGTCGCGATTGTTTCCGCAATAGTCAAAAGTGCTGCCATTGTGTTTTCGTGCCGTAATCTTCCCAGGGGGACTTTCAAATTGGGATATTCAATTATTACACGGTTTTTCAGCAAACATTCACAAAGAAAGAAACAAAAGTTTCACGAGCCTGGCGTCTTTACCAGGATATGTCTTTGGGACTATTGCCGCGTGGCCTATCAACCAATAATCGCGGCATGGAAGCTGTCAATCTTAAACCCGCCAACGCAAAAAACGCCAACACAAAAAGTGCCGAGCCTCAAACGGTCCATCAAGTGCCGCTAGACCAGATCGTCACCAACGAAAACCAGCCCCGTAAGTCGTTCTATCAGGACACGCTCGATGAGCTGGCGGCGTCGATCAAAGAGCGCGGCGTCCTGGAACCGATCGTCGTGCGCCCGCATCAGGGCGGCTACCAGATCGTCATGGGCGAGCGCCGGTTCCGGGCCTGCAAGATCGCCGGCCTTGCGACCGTGCCTGCACTGATCAAAGAGATGAGCGACGAGGACGCCCACGCCGACGCCCTTTTAGAAAACTTCCAGCGGGAAGACATGAATGCTATCGAAAAGGCCCGTGCCATTCAGGGCCTGCTGACTTTCATGTCGTGGGAAAAATGCGGCAAGACGCTGGGAGTCTCGGAAACGACTCTGCGCCGCTCTTTGGAGCTTTTGGAGCTGCCTCAGTTTGTCCAGTGCGAGCTGATTTTACGGACGCCTCAGCCCGGCCAAATCCTGCTGACCGAAGGCCATGCCCGCACTCTTGCGATCCTCGCCCACGATCCGGCGTCCCAGAAGCGCATGGTGGACAAGATCAAGATTGAGAAGCTGAATGTCGGCGATGGTGAGCGAATCATGGCCGCCATCGTGAAGTACCCGGAGAAGCGCGAAGCCTTCCTGCGTGTCCCGCTGAACATCACTGAACAGCTTTTAAAGACACTTGGCGCACGAGCCGAGAAAGCGAAGCCGTACCGCCCGCAGACTGCCGAGCAGCACATGAAGGCCATCGACAAAGTCGGTCAGCAGTTGTCGGATCTGCTTGATGAGCGGGTGATTGAATATCTGAGTGCCGTCCAGATGAACCAGTTGCTCGCGACCTGTGCCGAGCTTGACCGTAGTTTAGACGAGTTCAACCGCAAAGTCCGCTTAGCCCTGAAATCCAAAGAATACGGCTTCCAGGAGACCTACATCCACTGCCCCCTCTGCGGCCGCGTCGAGCTCGTCGGCAGCATGCGCTGCTCCGTCTGCTGGACCATTTTGCGCCGCTGCTACGACTGCGGCAACTATGACCGCACCCAGGAAAAGTGCGGCGTCAACTCCGCTCAGGTGTATGTCGCCGAAGCCGAGAACCCCAAAGAATACTCCAAAAGCTACAAATGCCCCGACTACAAGCCTAAATACGAAGCCCAGGCAGTCAAAACTCTCAAAATTGCCGCTTAGTGCCAGAACAGAAATAAGCCGCTACTCCTGCGGAGCAACGGCTTATTTCTTCATTTTTGTTGTATCTTTGGTAGCTGCTAAATCTTGACTTGAATTTGAATTTCTTGATAGATGGCCAGAGGACGCAATCTAACTTCTACTCGTTCTTTACTTTCGAAGAACGTACCTTCCATGTCAGCAAGGCTTTTGACGACCTTCCGCATTACATCCTTTATTGATGCATCATTTTGAGTAGGCTCTTCTTCTAAAACAGTATCTTCGACCGAAACTCCAACACTACTCTTATTTGATCGACTTATATTGGGCAAATGAGTTACTTCCCCAACCATTGTCCATTTCTTAGTCACTGAACCTTCGTATAAAACTCTCAGATACTCAGGTTGTATACGAAGCAGTCGCCTATCTAAAATGCCACGAAATACAACGCCCTCTGAGCCACAACTCGGCATGATTGTAACTTCAAAGTTATCAGGTGTAAAATGACGAAAGAGCCTTGTTATACTTTGCATAAAACTTGAGTCTATGTCCAATCCCATCTGAACAATCAACTTGTTTCTCAGTTTTTCGGGATCTTGATATTCTCTGACCTGACGTTGTAAATTCGCAATTTGAGAATTGAGCCTTGACCGTTCACCGCCAGTGGTGTTACCGGCTTGCTGCTGTAATTCCTGAATTTGATTTTCCATGAGGCCAATCAAAGCTTTAGCTGCCCCTGATTGCGACACCTAAGCAATATCGGATGCAAGTATGGGGAACTGTTCTGAAGAATACGCGAGTCTTTCGTAATCCTCAATCTCCGCGTTGCCTTCAACTTTGATAAGAAATGCACCGTCAAGAAGCGCCGCAAAGTTATCTCGTGTTAGACCTTGAGGTTGCACAATGGAGTCGGTCACTCCATCTTCAAATTGTGTATAAAGGTAATCGTAAAGGATTACATTCTTTGTCTCGTTCCTTGCTTCCGTTACAAGGCGTTGAGCAAGTAGCGATTGAGGACTTTCATCAGGAACACTTTCTATTCCTTCTGTATTAGTCCTTTCATAGCTTCGCGACTTCAAAATTTGTGGGACAACCCCACTAAACGCTTGCGAATAAAGAGAGTTCAGTCTGTCTACATCCATGTAGATAAAGTCGCGTATAACCCTGGTTTCATTTGGCATAGTCAGAAAGGTCTCATCAGTTCTTGATCAACCCGACTTTTGCGAGATTGAAACTCTTCTGCCATATCTTTTGCTGGGCTTTTAACTTCACCTCGTGAGGATGAACCAATTCCAAAACGGGATAATCGTATTCGAATTTGCACACGTTCCAGCGCTGAAAGTTTTTCCTCTTTTGCAAAAACTGGCTCAATCTCCCGAAGAAGTTCTACTACCTCAGCTATATCGCGTTCATCTGCTTTGATAAGGTGCTGAATGTGTTGGGATCGTTGACGCAGTGAGTTGAAGTAGAAAAAAGTGATCATTCCTAGAGGTATGAACACAGCAACAAAACCAATGCAAATTAGAAAAGTTGTACGACTGGTGTGCGAAGTGATAGAATTGATTCGGTTGAGAAATAAGAAACTTCCAGCCGCATATACTGTTAATAGCTCAATCGCGAGAAATAAGCTATACACCTGACCAGTTACGAAAAGGCTTTGGCGGCCTGCAACTCTCTTCTCATAAGATTGTTGAAGTTGCTCGGCCAATTCAAGCAAACCCTCAAAATCAGCACGAACACGGGACGTGGGTTTGTCTGACGACTCATCTGTTGAAGACACATCCGGCTGGAACTTGCTTGAAGTTGTTCGTGCTTTAGCTTCCACAATATTTCTCTAAAATTTCTGCAAACTTCCCGACAAAGTGGTCGCATTGATCAGGCTTTAGTTGGCTTGTCAACGTTTCATTACCCCAGTGAAAGTCCTCAATCCATGTGGCAACAGGAGCTGCTTCCCAGCCAAAATTATCGCTGCCGACTTGACCAAGGAACTGCCTCATCTTTTCTGTGAAAGCGCTCCTTCCTGATGGCGAATAATAGCGCTCGGCTTCTAAAATTCGGTCGTAAAATAAGTCGGATTTAGCAACGGCAACAATGAGCCACTTTGGCTTATGCGACTTACGCAAAGAGCTACGGAGCAGACCGAGTGTTGCTTCCAAATCACGAAGTTCTTCTTCTAAGAAGTGCTGACGTAGCTGTTCAATTGTTGCGACATGCAAATCTTCAGCAAGAACTTCACGCGCTGCTGCTTCGCGCTCAATGATGTACCCATTGGAGACAACATGGATTACACCGTCTACAGGTCGTTTCGTCTCAAATATTTTTGCAATCGCTGTTTGACGTATGCGCGAGTCCTGTCCAGGAATAGTACTTAAGCCGATACGAAAGCCTTTAGCTGGCATTTTGCCGGTCTCGGAAGAGCGAGAACGTTCTGGTGGTGCATAACCTCTGTGATACGCCTGCCCTGTAAGATGATCCAATAATACTGTTTTACCCGCGCCGCTCAAACCTGTGACAGCGATTTCAATCTTTTTGCCCTTGATTTGGGTGACAATACGCTCCCAATTGCTTGCGATTTGCTCACGCGATTTATAGGCTTCTTTGACTGCTGGAATAAGCCAGGCCGAGTGAGAAATTGGTTCAATCATTGATGTCATCATACATCATCTAAGCGGCCTTGTCAAGGCGATTATATATTCGCTGCTCCGTTTGCTGGACCATCCTGCGCCGCTGCTACGACTGCGGCAACTACGACCGCACCCAGGAAAAATGCGGCGTCAACTCCGCTCAGGTGTATGTCGCCGAAGCCGAGAACCCCAAAGAATACTCCAAAAGCTACAAATGCCCCGACTACAAGCCCAAGTACGAAGCGCAGGCTGTCAAGAACTTGAAATCAGTTTGATAGCTTTGCGGCTTGGTCTGGAATGTCGGATGCTCAACTTGGATTGTGTTGTCACAGACTTCACCGAACAAGCCGCTTACGAACATTACATCCGCCCCGTCCTTCTGACAAGTCACTTTCTCGATAACGCGCCCTACTAGTGCGCGTTTTTCGGCGTCGGTAGCGTGTGAGGAAGTCATAACCATATGCACATCACGCAAGATAGTTTCCCGACCTGTCTGCTCCTGCTGGACCGCTTGGGACGGCTGCCGTGATCTTGACGCTCGGCTTAATGCGCTTTGTTTATCCTCTAAACTTTTCCGCTCTACGGCAATTTCGGCGAAGACCGCTGCGTAAGCATCCGGGCTTGCTCCTGCCATAATACCTGCGATCTGTGCTTTAACCGCTGCACCCTGTTTCGTCTCGATGTCTTTCAAGGAGCGTTCTACGGCTTGTAGCTCCTTTCGATAATCAACGACCTCATGCGGCATCTGTTTGGCCTGGCGGTATGTTTCCAACGCTGTCTTGATCCAGTCCGGGTTCTGAACAGCTTTTAAGACAGCGGTAACTACGGCGCTTTCTTGGATTGATTGGCGGTAGGTCTTCGCATTGCAGAACGCTTCGCCTTCAAGACGCTGCTTCTTGATATGTTTGCCGCAGGTGTAGTGAGCCATGATGATAAGCCCTTTCCTGTTGCGCTCCGACTTGTAGACCATTGAACTGCCGCACTCAGGGCAGCAAACAAGCCCAGATAGCATTTTGAGCCGCGTCGGGTTTCCTGCCTGTCTGTTCTGATTACTTCTAAAGCGCTCTTGCACTATGTCCCAAAGCTCATCAGAGACCAGGGGCGGGCATGGAATAATTACATAATCATCTGACAGTTGGTAACGTGCAGGAGAGGTCAACGGCTTGCCTGTCAGCGCATGAGGCTGACCGACACGGGTTTCATCCATCCGCTTTTGATGGCGTCCATAAACAGCTTCACCGCGATAAACAGTGTTCTTTAGCATACACCCGATGGTGCTTTCCCGCCAATGCTGGCCGCCGCGTGGGGGTGGGATACCTTCGGAATTAAGATGTCGTGCCATAGCCGCCAATGAAAAACGCCCCTCAGAATACCAGGCGAACATATCGCGTACTAAAGTAGCTTGCGGCTCTACAATGAAGTAACGGCCTGCTTCTTCCCGCTGATAAGTACCACGCACGACATCAGTGTTCGTGGGGACATGATAGCCGTAAGGAGCAAATGTCCTCCCCGGTTGAAGCCCCTGTTCTGCACGACGCCGACGCCCTGCCATTGTACGCTTGCGGATCGATTGGCGCTCATATTCAGCGAAACCACCCTGGATAGCAAAGTTTAGGTCGCCTTCGGGGGTCTCATCAAAGTCCATGTCACAAAAGACAACGCGCCCGCCTGCCGCCCGGACTGCCTTCTTAATAGCTTGCTGATGCTCAGTATCACGGGAATACCGGCTCATAGTCGCTGTAATGAGCGTATCAGCCCGGCCTGCCTGGATGTCGGCAATAGCTTTCTGCATCCCTTCACGCGATAGCAGGAAGCCGCCTGATACTCCTGCGTCCTGATACTCCGCGAAGATGGAGAGGTTGAGTGCTAGAGCCTTCGTGCGGCAGACTTCGACTTGCTCTTCAAGGGAAGTTCCCTGGATTTGTTTGCCGGTACTGACGCGGGTGACGATCACAGCACCGGTTGCTTTGTTACTGTTTGGGTTGTTCATAATGGTTTCTAACGTCTGAAATACTTCTTGCTAGTTTTGTAGCGGTATTCGCTCGCTGAGTCTTGTAAGCGTCGAGCGCTTTGCGGGTGACGCGCCACTGACGTACCCCGGCTTTGTAGCCGGGTATCTTGCCATGCTGGACGAAACGGCGAACCGTTTCATAGTGCAGGGCGAGTTCTTCGGCTACTTGTTCCACCGTGAGATCAGCCATGTTGCTTCCTATCTTCGTGCTTGATTGATACCGTATAGTACCGAAAGCAGCCTGTATAATCCAATGGCATATTTACCAGGTTTGCGCGATGGTTTCTTGCTGCCTTTAGCTGGTTAGATCGGGAGCGCTGGCTGACCCCGCGTGAAGCTGGGACATAGCTCTCACTGCTGCTCAGGTGATATGGGTAGGAAAGGTGGCTAAGTACGCTCTAAGCGCTCCACTGGCCTTCTGAACGCCCTCTACGCCTCAGCAGCATAAAGGTTCCCTGAACTTGCTGGATCGCTGACAGCGAACGCAAAGCGCCGCGCAGGGGGTTGAGGGTTGGGGTTATAGTCTCTGGATTGCTCTGCCGCGCTATTAGTGCAAGATCGCGCACCGGCGGCCTCTTCGCGGCGTGTTACTTCTTCGGACAGGCGGCGAACCTCCTGGAAAAAGGCAACGAGTATTGGATTAGGCGAATGGGTATCGGTCCCATTCGGCTTTATGGATATGTTCATTTTGATCCTTCCGTGGATGCCATTAACAGCTTATATCTGCGGCGTTATACCAGCAGTTAAAACACAAAAACAGTCCGCCTGCGCCTCTTGATTTTTGAGTGCGCCAGGCCGACTGTTGTAACAGTACGCAGCTCTAATTGTAATTGCTGACCTATGTAGGGCAACAATACTATCATCGGCAATCCCTGAGCCATTCTTTAGGGTGAAAGCTGGTCAACAAAAGGGGCAAAAACTGGTATTCACGGATTAAATAATCGGCGAGTTTCAACCGTCAATACTCATAGTAAACAATATGAAACATACTCGGTTGCAGCGTAAGCGAGAGCAACTGAGTATGTTATTCGCATCTAGCAAACGACAGTTATATCTTAT
>JBPBQB010000276.1:0-35160 GCA_050954545.1 Janthinobacterium lividum
ACTCTCCTAACACCAAATGTGCGGGCTGGGTCAAAACCGTGATGATCGCGCCTGCCGCATCCGCGATTGTCAGCATCTTGTCCCGCTGGACTTTCATGTCGATTGAGTCCCAGAAGGGACTGTCCACGCCGCCGAGGTACATCAGTGAGACTTTGATATTATGTTTGCGGCTGACTTCCAGTTGCAAAGCCTTAGAGAAACCAGTCACGGCATACTTGGATGCACAATACAGGCTGGCATTTGCCATCGCTGCCTTGCCTAAGATGCCGGCGAGGTTGACGATATGCCCGCCTTTGGCAGCGGCGATCATCGGACGCAGGGCAGATTGGGTCACCAGCATCAGGCCTTTGACATTCGTGTCCAGCAACAGATCGATTTCGGTGGGCGTCGTCGTTTCCAGCGGCTTGATCAGTCCTACCCCGGCGCTGTTGACAAGAATATCTAAGCCATCAAAAGCCCGGATTGTCTCAGTGACTAACCCTTCCACTTGAGTAGGATCAGTCACATCTGCAACAATCGTGACTGCATCGCCGCCTTCATAACTGATCTGAGCGGCTGTTTCCATCAGCTTCGACTCCGCACGGCCTGCCAGTGCGACGCTGACTCCGCGCTGGGCAAGCTCCACCGCGACTTCGCGTCCAATACCGCTTCCGGCTCCTGTTACTAAGGCTACTTTCCCTGTCAGTGTTGTTTCTGCCATGTCTGTCAACCATTTCTAACGCCATATTTGGCAAACCATCTTTAATCTGGTACAATGCAAAAAGAATTTCCCATGAAATCATCTTGAGTAAACCCGGAGGGCTGCCCAGAAAATGGCGATGATTACCGCGCCGTATGTCGAGACACAGCAGGTCGTGACCGGCTTCATGTACCAGCTTCAGATTGCCGAAGAAACCAATGGACCGGGCATCACGCGCATGGACATCGGCCCCTACTTTTTTAGTGGGGCGGCCCCGCAGATCAAGTACCCCGAAGCAGTCACCAATGAAATGACTCCGCCCGGATGGGCTGCCATCCGCTGGTTCACCGACGAAGCCGGCGCAAGCTGGCTGCGCTGGGAAGGCGGGCGGCTGGTGCCGGAAGACGGCGAGATGCTCTTCCAGATGACTTCCAATTATCCCCCAAGCAATGACAGTGCGGCATTGTATGTCTGGCGCGGCAGCCGTGCCCCGGAGCGCTTTGTGATTGCCGCCCCGGACTATTCGCAGTCGCCTCCCGCCGTCAACCCCCGCCACGATGTCAAAGGCCAGCTCGCCTTCGCTCAGGGCACCGGCTGCGCCCCGCTGTTCCTACTCGCCGCCGCTGGCATCACAGCCCTGGTGCGGCACTGGATTTAGAAGCTGTTTCGTCAGTCTATTGCTGTCAGCACTTGCTGCGCCCAAGAGCGGCAAAGACCGCCATTAGCGTGTTAAGCCACGTTCGTGCGGCATACTAATGAGTTGGGCAGCAGGGTGAGGAGTAAAATATGGATCCAGACAAGAAGGCACGGGCGGATAGCCTGTTCCGCAATGTGCAGATGGCTCATGTTAAGGGCATAGTTGAACTTCATCATGCCTCTACACGGGAGCAAACACTGGAGAACTATCAAAGCACTTTCAAGAGCTTTACAACCTCACCTCAAGCCACACGAACACCGGAGCGTGTCCAGCGATTCATGCAGAGAGAAGTCTCAGTTATTACTGACCTGTTAGCACTCAGTTATGATTCTGATAAGCCGAAAATGCTGGCAAGCTTGAATGCCATACCTGGCTTACTAGACCGGATGCCGCTCATTACAAACATTTAGGGCACATAAACGCTGTTTGGCAGTGCAGGCAGTGTCGCCGGTTAGCTTTACAGTTAGGCCATAGGGCTGGCACCTTGCTTTGTTCCAGTGTCAAAGGAAGACATTGTGAACTCATTATTTGTTATCGCGCCTTATGATTATGAGGGATTGTGGGTTTTTGATGATGCACGTGTCGGACTGGAACAGGAGCCGTTTGTCGGTGGGACTGACACAATGATCGACGCAATGGTTGCTCATATTCCCGACGCCAAGAAAGGCTTTCGGATCATATCTTCGGCGTCCGAGTTTCCCGGTTACACGCAGAAGTTAGATTGGGTACGGCCTGAGAAAAGCGGCAATGTTTATCGCTCTGCGGAGTTAGAAATGGAAGGTTGGTTGTGTCCAGCCCTGTTCAAATATTTCACGGAAGCGCCCGCTGAAATCTACCTGAAAGTGGAAGCAAAACTTCCTGCGAACTAACCAATGCTCTGCACAGGACGCCACCGCTATGTTCGCCTCTGCACGACGCTTGGCTCTGTTTGCAGGTGTCGCAGGTCAGCTTTGCCGTTGGGCCGCTTACACGATTGCCAGCCTATTGCGAGAGCCATATATTCATAACCTGGTACAATATCTCCATGAGTGTTCAAGAATTAGAAAAAGCGGTGACGCAGCTTCCTTCCCCCGAGCTAGCCCAATTTACCGCTTGGTTTGAGGAGTATCAAGCTGACTTATGGGACAAACAAATTGAGGCGGATGCCTTGTCGGGGCGGTTGGATGCATTGGCGGAACAGGCCAATTTGGAGTTTGAGGCGGGGCGCTGTCGGCCCTTATGAGGCACTTTACGACGCCTCAATTTTGGCAGCTTTACAACACTCTGCCGCGAGAAGTCCAGCAGCTTGCCGACAAGAGCTTTGAGCTGCTTAAAGCGGATGCCAGTCATTCCTCTTTGCGCTTGAAGAAGGTCGGCCCTTATTGGTCAGCACGAGTTGGCGCACATTATCGGGTGTTGGCAACTGAGCGAGCCGAGGGATTGGTCTGGTTTTGGATTGGCGCTCATGCGGTCTACGACGCCCTGATCCGTTAGGCTTGCCGGGCAATCGACCCAACAAATGCACTGCGCCGGTGAGATTTGCCGGCAGGCCTCAGAAATGACTAACTATGACTTCAATTATTGACCAAATTAAATGGGACAAAGCCGAAGACGGCCTAGTTCCGGCGGTCGTGCAGGATGCCGATACGAAAGAAGTCCTGATGCTGGGTTTTATGAACCGTGCGGCATTAGAAAAGACGCTGTCGCAGAAGCTGGTCACTTTCTGGACCCGCTCCCGGCAGAAGCTCTGGACCAAAGGCGAAACCAGCGGCAACACGCTGAACTTTGTTTCCCTGCGGGTCAACTGCAACGAAGACTCGCTGCTGATACTCGCCCGGCCTATTGGCGCGACCTGTCACACGGGTCATCCTACCTGCTATTACCGGGAAGTGTCGGCGGCAGACGAAGACTGGCAGACGATCACAGAACCGCAGTTTGACCCGGAACAAGTTTACGCAAAAAGTTCGTAGATTAAAACAGAGGCCCCGGCCCCGGTAGGCTGGGTCTTATTATTCGCCGATGTTAAGCAATGCTCAAAGCCGTGGGACTAAAGTTCTGCGCTGTGGGGCGCAGACGCCTAATGTCCGCCTTCGCGGACAGAGAATAGGATAGTATCGAAATCTGCTCCTTGTCCATGAAGATGGACATTAGGCGTCTGCGCCCCACAGCGCAGAACTTTAGTCCCACGCGCCTGTCAGTACATAACATCAGTCATTTATTTCCACCACGAAAGCCCTCTTTATGACATCACGCTCCCGTTTCACGCTTAGTGCCGCAGTCGCGGCCCTTGTTTTTACCACCCTGCCTATCCAAGCCCGCCCACCGGTGCCGCTCTCGCATCCCGCGCCGAACAATCGGCTTAAATGGGACTCCAAGAAGTTCATGCATGTCAGCGAGCTTCGGCCTGGAATGCGTGGCTACGCGCTTACGGTCTTCAAAGGCACGAAAATCGAGAAGTTCGGCATCGAGATATTAGGGGTCGTTGCCAAGTTCAACGAGGGCAAAGACTATATCATGTTCCGGGCGACCAGCGGGCCGCCTGTGACCCGTGGATTAGGGATCGCGGAAGGCATGAGCGGTAGCCCCATCTATATCGGCAGGCGGCTTGTCGGCGCGATCTCGCTGGGAGACTCGTTTGGCAAAGACCCAATCGGCTTTGCGACCCCGATTGAGGATATGTTCGATGCCTGGAGTCCTGATCTCCCCGCGACGATGTCCAATATCAGTGCTTCTCCGTCACCTGTCTCCTCGGGTAGCACAAAGATGGAAAGCGAGAACTATCAGGGTCAGAACTTTCAGAGCGAGATGCCGCTGACTGTCAGCGGCATGAACGCGCAGGGGCTGTCGCGCCTCGGCGCGGCCCTGGCTCCGTTTCACTTCCGGGTCATGGCCGGTGCAGGCATGGGCGAAGATGTCGACACGAACCCGCTGGCTAAGAACCCAAGCCTCGTTCCCGGCTCGGCAGTCGGGGTGGCGCTGGTGCAGGGCGACTTCGATGCGAACGCGACGGGAACAGTCACTTACCGTGACGGTAATCGATTGCTGCTGTTCGGGCACCCGTTCCAGAACTTAGGACCGATCGATGCCGCGCTGACCACCGCCTATGTCGTGGATATTTTCCCGTCGTACCAGACCTCGTTCAAGCTGGGATCACCGATCAAGACTGTCGGGCGCATTTTCCAGGACCGGCCTTTTTCGGTCGGCGGCATTATCGGTCCGATGCCGCAGATGATCCCGATGACAGTCTCCGTGAATGATGAGTCGATCCACCGGCGCAAAGATTTCCATGTTCGCCTTATCAATCACCCTCTGCTGACCGGGCGGCTGATCCCGGCGATTGCCGGGGCAGCGATCAACCAGGTACACGGCGATCCGGGCGACTCGATGGCGACAGTCAGCATGGATGTGGACGCCGAGGAGATCGGCCATATCAAGCGCACGAATGTCTATTTCGACAGCTTGAACATCGATCAGACTGCCACCGGCGATCTCAGCAGCCTGGTCAGCCTTCTATCTTCCAATCCGTTTTATCCACTCGCTGTCAAAAGCGTCAAGATGATTGTGACGATCCAGAACCGGCATGATACGGCGGAGATCGACCATCTGTTTGTCAACCAGTCGAAGTATGCGCCTGGCGACACGATCAATGTCGGGGTTGTTCTGAAGCCGTACAAGCAGCCGCTCTATACACAGATGATCGCAGTCAAAATTCCTTTGTCTACTCCCGATGGCACCCTGCCCCTGAACATTCAGGGTGGCGCGGCCGGTGACAGCGGCGCAAGCAGCCTGCTGGCGATGCTTCTAGGCGGCGCACCGTCGGAGCCGGTCGGCACATCGGCCACTATCAGTCAGCTTGTCAAGCACTTTGAAGAAAAGCCGCAGAATAATCAACTGGTCGCTCATCTAACTCTGCCGACTTCCGCCGTATCCATTCAGGGCGAGAAGCTGACAGGGCTGCCCCCCACTCTCTCCGCCATCATGCAGTCCCCGCGCACCACCGGGTTCCACAGCGTTCGCGATGAAGTCAAAGTGCCGCAGACCGTGCCGTACCTTGTCTCCGGCAGCCAGACGCTGAACATTCAGGTGCAGCGCAAGGATCTCTCGGATAACTCGCACCCGTCGGCTTCCTCCAGTCCTTCCAGTGTCACCAGCAGTCCGGCTCCTTCGACTGCCCCGCCTGCGATGCCGACTGATGACACCGATAATATGGCCTATGACAACATGGCGCTTGTGACAGATGCACTGGCGAAAAAGTCCGCTTCTTTGCCGACACAAGCCCCCTCCGCAAGTACCACAGTCACGACAACCAGCACGACACCCACGTCGACGACGACTACGACCTCGACGACTGACAGCGCTGCCGATACCAGCACGGCGGCGACTGTCAAGCCTGTAGGACGCCTGCCGTCGATCTGGCGTCAGAACACCCAGACAGACTTTGCCACAGGGCTGCTGACAAATGTCACCGTCAGCAGTTTGGGCGATGTTCGGCTGTCCCCGTCTCTGACAAAAGTCGCCGATACGACAGCGAACTTCATCTGGGCCATTCAGCCGGACGGCAAAGGCAATACGTACTTAGCCACCGGCGACAGCGGCGTGATCTATAAGATGGATGCCGACGGCAAAGTGTCCCCTTTCTACAAGACCGGCGAACTGGAAGCAATGTGTTTGACGCTAGATGACGCAGGCAATCTCTACGTCGGAACCGCCCCTAACGGCGTCGTCTTCCGGGTCGCGCCCAATGGCAAAGGCAGCAAAGTCTTTACCGCAAAAGAAAAGTATGTCACGGGGTTGGCACAGTCCAATGGTGAAATCTATGTCGCTACCGGCGGGGGCACAGGCCGCGTCTACCACATAGGCACGGACACTCCTTTTTTCACGTCGCCCGAGGCGCATATTCTTTCGCTGACAGCCGATAAAGACGGCACACTCTATGCAGGCAGTGCCCCGGATGGAATTGTTTACAAGATCGCTTCCGATGGCAGCAGCAGCGTACTGTATGATGCCACGGAGCCGAATATCACGGCACTGACAACGGACTCACAGGGCAATGTCTACGCGGGAACATCACCGACTGGCAATGTTTATCGTATTGCCTCGGACGGCACGGCCAAGCGCCTCACGGGCTTATCAAGCACAGGCATTACAAGTCTGAAAACCAACAGCACGGATGCCGTCTATGCTACGGCGGGGAACACGATCTACAAGATCAGCCCGGACAACAGTGTTCAGTCCTATATGGCCCAGACCGACCAGCAGTTCATCAGCCTCGGACTGGATTCAGGCACAGGAGCGGTCTATGCGGGCACTGGAACAGTCGGCAGTGTCTACAAAATCGGGGCGGCTGGAAGCGACGCTCTCAGCGGTACGCTCCAAAGCACCGTGCATGATGCCGGCAGACGGGCTCAGTGGGGAACACTATCCTGGCGTACAGAAACACCAGGGGGCAGCGCTGTCACACTGGAAACCCGCTCAGGGGATGTCGCACGGCCTGATTCGTCGTGGAGTTCCTGGTCTGCGCCCTACACACAGGCAGGCGGCGAGGCTATAACCTCACCGCCCGCCCGTTACTTACAGTATAAGGCCCAGTTCAGCGGAGCAGATTCGGCTTCGGCTCCCAAGCTCACTGGCGTGAGTGTCTACTACCTGCCGCACAACCAGCCTCCGACAGTCAGCATGACCAAGCCTGCTGCCGGTGACGCAGTCTCGAAAACGACAACCTTCCAGTGGACTGCGAGTGACCCCGATAAAGACACTCTCTCTTACGACGTTTCCTACTCCGGTGACAGCGGCAAGACCTGGACACCGATCACGACAAGCGCCAAACTGACCGCGCAGACAAAAAATAAAACAGTCACGAAAACGACCAGGACAAGACCCGCCCAAACGACGGTCCCGGCTGCCGCGCTGAATTCGCTCAGCAGTGCGCCTCCGGCAGTTCAGGCTCAGATCCAGGCCCAGATCGCGGCGAACTCCGTGACAACCGCACCCACGACCAGCAAATCGGCCCAAAACCTGAAAGAGACTTCCTATTCCTGGGACACGTCTCAGGTACCGGACGGTTACTACCAGGTCGAAGTCGTCGCCAGTGACAAACCCAGCAACCCGGTCGGTGCCTTGACCGCGAAAATCATCTCCGCCCCGTTCCTGATTGACAACACTGCCCCGACACTGATCCTGGGGACACCCACTGTGAACGCCGACAAGAGTGTCACCCTACACGGAACAGTCCAGTCCACACTGGCCTTTGTTCAAGCCGTGCAGGCGAAAGCCGACGACGGCGACCTCATCGCCGCCTCCGCCGACGACGGCCTGTTCGACTCAACCCACGAACCCTTCACGCTTACCGTGTCTAGCTTGACTTCCGGCTCCCATAAGATCGAAGTGCAGGCACTCGATCAAGCAGGAAACAAAACAGTGCAGACTGTCAGCGTAACGGTTCCATAATCATTGCAGTTGCCCGGCACTCAAAGTGCCGGGCTTTAGAAATGCAGGATGTCCGCTTCACAGATGGATTAATTTCGAAGTTATCTTTCGTGCTAATCTTGTGAATGAGCATACTTCAAACAAAACTATATAGCTCGATAGAGGACGCAGTAAGAAATCCGAAACGAGTACAAAGATTGCAGTTGTTTTCCAAAGATGGGAGCTGTGGTAGGTCATGCCCAAGCCAGCTTGCACAATTCGTCAACTTAGAAGAACTGCATATTGGCTGGTGTTCTGACAAAGAATTGCCCAGTGAAATCCAAGACTTACCTCGCCTCAAAACCTTAATTTTTCTAAACACACGGATCGGATTTTTACCCGATTGGCTGTTCTCATGCTGTCAACTGCGTCAACTAGCAATTCGTGGCTCTGATATCCAGGCGATGCCAGATGGCATCCAGGAATTATCTGAACTTCACTCTTTAGAATTTGGCAACAATGGATTGAAGACTGTGCCTGCAGTTTTGGGCTCTTTGCACAAACTGAAGCATTTACGATTACCTGACAACCATCTTGCTGACTTGCCATTTGAAATTTCCAGTTTATCAAATCTATTGGAATTAGGACTTGCAGGCAATGCTTTCAGTAAGCACAATGCAGATAAGATTAAGGCATGGTTTCATACTGGTGTAGTGTGTCTTTAATCTAATACGTCTCGGAGGCATACAATGAAAACTAGTCAGCTCTGTCCCAAATGCCAATCTCAGGAAATCTATCGCATTCCCGGTAATCTATGGAGCAAGGCGGACCCGCGCGTTCAAACGGGCTGGCTGCGCTCTGAGGCTGTTCATGTGACCCGGTATCTCTGCGGCCAGTGCGGTTACATCGAAGAATGGATCAGCGACCAGAACAGCTTGCAGGCATTAGCCGCGACTTTGGCAGGACAGTGGCAGGCAGAGCCGGACGATTTGGTCAGACCGAGCTTTGACAATGCAGACCCAAGCAAGTGCCCGGCTTGCGGCGGGGATATTACGCCGGAAGACGGTGTCTGCCCATCCTGCGGCATTAACTTTGGCCTAGCACGGCAGGAATAAAGAAAATCGGAAATACTATCTTCTTGACATAGTGGTATGACCTATGGTATTACTACCGCATGAGTGTCGCTAAAATTACAATCTCTATTGACGAACAACTGCTGAACCGATTGGACATCATGGTTCAATCACAACTTTTTTCCAGTCGCAGTCAGGCAGTTCAAGCCGCTGTGCAGGAAAAAGTTGCACGTGTTGGTAAGTCACGATTGGCTGACGAATGCGCGAAACTTGATCCTGTGGAAGAACAGGCATTCGCTGAGGAAGGTTTCGCGGGCGAGGCTGAATTATGGCCTCTCTATTAAGGGGCGAGATCTATTGGGCTGATTTGGATCCGGCACAGGGATATGAGCAATCAGGGCATCGGCCAGTCTTGATACTCAGTGAAGATGTTTTTAACGCACGTTCCGGTACGGTAATCGCAGTCGCTTTGACAAGTCAGGAGCCTAGAGCGGCCTTTCCCCTGACGATGGAGATCAGCGGCGCAGGGCTGCCTAAGCGTTCTTGGGTGAAGATCAGCCAAATACGTACGCTTTCCATTCAGCGGTTAGGAGGCAAGATTGGAAAAGCTACAGATCAGGAGCTTCTGTCAGTACTTGAAGGATTAAACGAAATTCTAGGCGCTTGACGCAGAATGCAAAATCGCTGACAAAAAGAAAACCCCCGAGGCATTTGCCTCGGGGGTTTCGCATTGCCTGCCTTCTCACTACACAGCAAGTCGGACTGAGCGATGCGGGGAACTAGAACTTGAGCTGGAACTGACCAACGGCCACGCCGCCATCTTCCTTGCCACCAGAAGCCACGGAGTCGAAGCCGGTGCCCTTGTCGTCATAGTGGACGATCTGGTAGAGAAGTTTGATGCTGGCATTGTTGCTGATCGTGTGGCCGATGCCGATGTTGACGTATGTCTCATGGGGCTGTCCGGCTGCGGCCAGAGTACCGTTTTCGTTACGCAGATCATACTTGACATCTTCGTAGCCAAGATCGACGCCGTAAGCGCTGCTCAGACCGTAGTTGAAGCCGACCTGGTAGCGGTTCAGGTGGTCATCCTGCTGAAGAGGAGAATCGACCAGAGTACCATTTTTGTTTGTACCGTAAGCCGCTTTGTACTCTTCGTAATCCGCGTTCAAGCTCAGCTTGGGTGTGAAGGCGAACTTCGCCGACACGACTGGGCCGCGAACGTTGGTCGGATTGGTCCATGCGCCGACTCGTCCCCAGTAGCCGGGAGCGGAGAAGTCTGGTCCAACATACTGGTAGCCGCCCTTGAGCGTCAGCCCACCGAAAGCAGCACCGATCTGATCGTCCGTGGACGAGTAGCGGAAGCCGTTGCCGACATTGTTGAAGCCCTGGTTGAAGCCCTGCGCGGAGACCGTGTAGGAAGCGTCAATCAAAAGGCCGCCCTTTTTGACACCAGGCAGACCGAACGGCAGTGCGCCGTTGAAGTCAGCGCCGTAAACAGTCAGTCGGTTAAACTGAGCGTTGCTGCCGCTGGCGTTAGGATCGGTCAGGCCGTCGTTAACGCCAAGTCCATTAGTGCCGTTCAGAGCGCTTGTGCCGCCGATGTTGTTGTTGGATAAGCCGAACTGCTCCAGGGTGAAGCCCAGGGTAGCCGCTTCAGGGGCACCGAAGGTGGCCCGGACGCCGTAGCCCTGATCAAGCGCAGCTGCGTGGTTGGAGGCGATCAAGCCGCCGGGACGAGCCTGTGCATTGGCAGCCGAGAACGGGTTTCCTGCTGTCGGAGTAAACGCGGCTGAACCGCCGTAAGGCTCCGAGAACTGATCTGCGCTCATCTTGACGGCGAATGCATTCACATGCGCTGGGCCAAGCTTGAGGTTGACACCTGCACCGTCGCCGATGAAGTCACCGGAGTCGGTCTGGGTCAGGTTCGTGTAGATGTCGGCATCGGCCTGCTTGAGCGTGTACTTAGTGTACTGATTGCCGAAACGTCCGACAAGCAGCTCAGCGCCGCCCAGAGGTCCGAGCTTGACTGCGGCATCCAGGTACGCTTTGTAAACATTAGCGTACTGGTTGCCGGCGGTCAGAGTACCGGGCGTCAGGGAAGAACCAGCAAGGCTGCCGGCGGAATAGCCGGGGAATGCAGCCGTATTACCGACCTGGCTCAGATAGTTGCCGAAGTCCAGGTCCACGTTCGCGGTAGTTGTATCAGACAGCTTGCCGCGCAGGTGGAGAAGGATGTCTTCGTAAACATCCGAGGACTGGAGCAGGCGATCGCCGGTACCTGTGTTGCCCTGGTAGACACCATTCTGGTCACGGAACGGCGTATAAGCATCACCGTTCCGGCGGCGAGACGCATCGGCTTCGCCGATGATGTTCACTTCGCCGGTGACTTTGAAGCGGTCCTGCTCGTTTTTGACTGCGCCAAGAATGCCTTCGTCACGGCCCAAACGAGCTTCGAGTGCATCAAGGCGAGCGTCGGCAGCGGCGACATCCACGCCGAGGCGGGTCAGTTCCGGGCCGAAGCCGTTCACCAGAGCCGTCAGGGCATCAATAGCGGCTTTGTTGCCGGCGATTTGGTTTTCCAGATCGGAGCGCAGGGTGGAAAGGTCACCAGCAGTGACGCCGGGGGTCTTCATCTGAGCCAGCAGGCGGGCGATGGCGACTGCAAACTCGTAACGTGTCATCGGGCGGCGGCCACCATAAGTGCCGTCGGGATAGCCGATCACGATGCCGGCTTTCTGAAGGGTGTCCACCGACTGGTAAGCCCAGTGATCGGTGGGGACATCAGCGAACGGGCCGCTGGCTGCCTGAGCGTGTGTGACAGCGGGCAGGCCGATAAAGGCCATGCTTGCGCCGGCGAGAAGTATTAGAGACTTCTTCATGGAGCGTTTCTCCTTGCAGAGTATTTCCTGCAGAGTACAATCGCATCCCGGCAGTTTGCTTCGACGCCAAACAGAAACTTCCCTGATTAAAAGCAGAGCGCGATAGGCTGACTGCTGACTTCAGTTGTCTCTCCCCAAGTATCCATGTTGCCTTGAAGGTCTGAAACTGTTGTCTGCCGTCTCACGTGTCGCGATATTTTCTTTCACGGATCGGTTCCGCTTGTGCTGCGCCGAGGGTGACACCGGATGCGTGCCGCCTCACCAACATTGGGAGAACGGCGGGGGTTGCAGCATTGTGGGGCTGTTCCCAACTCGTGTGACAATCGGAACTACAGTTTGTTTCACGAGTTTCGCTTATATATCCAATTTTTTTGAAAAATAATCTTCTGCCAGCAAAAGAGCCGCATAATCGTCATAAGGAACTTCGGGGAAACGCAGTCCCTGCGGCAGTAAACGCCGCCACCCAGGCGCGGGATTTTCCTGGACATAGCGCACACGGGCACGGGCCGACGTGTTGAATTCATCAACCATTTCGAGAGGTATTTGGGGGAAAGTCGCGATTAGGACACGCCGCAGGGTTGCGCTATGGGTGGCATTGCCGAGAAGAAAACGCTCGATCTCAGGCCGCCGCTTGAGTATCTCGGCGACGGCAATCGTCAGCCGCTCTGTTTCCACGACCCGGCGTTCCAAACAGCGCGGAACTTCATCTTTACTTTCGGGACCACGCACGACCGCCAGGCCACACTTGGCACGTCCAGGGTCAATGGCGAGGAGAATGAGGTGGTTTTGCTGCATAACTCTTGGACCATGCGTTGAAACGCACGGCTAAACGGCGAGGACGCCGAGAAGTACCGCTTCGCGGGACTCGGATTGGATTTCTGTATGATCCCCGCGAAGCGTGGGATTAATGGCGTTTGCGCCGTCTAGCCGTGCGTTTCAACGCATAGTCCAACAAGCAGCCGGTCTCTTGTCTCTCACCCACCCGCCACATGAAGATCCAGCTTCAGCGGGTCGGCGCTGTAAGTGTCCTGGGCGGCGGAGGCGCTAATGGCGGCATCCGGTCCGGCCTGCTGGATCTGCTTCACAAGGCCGACCCATATATCACTTTTGATCGGCTCACCGACAAGAGGAAGACCGGACTGAGGGTCATGAACAGGAATGATGCCACGCTGCAAAGCCTCTGTGCGGACTTGACCCGTTAGAAACTCCTGCAATCGCTTGAGAATGACATCTTCGGGCTGGCTCCCATCCACAGTCCCATGAGCAATGACGGCATTTTTTGAGAAAACAAGAATGTTGGCATATGGCCGCAGATCAAGTTTGACAGCTTCCCCGCGAAACGTATTGTACCGGGCATCGGCGACTACGACGATGCTTGGCATAAAGCCGCCCTCCGCCGAAATATTCTGGGACAGCGCATCCAATGCCGCTTCCCGTGCGGCAGGGTCGTTGCCCGTCGCCTCCCCGAGCGCGGGAATGATGATCGCCGGGGCGTTGTCCAGCCCGCCTGCGCCGCGCTGGCGGGCGGTCAGCTCTACCTGATCGAGAAAGACAGACAGCTCACGCCGCAGGGCGTAAGTATCCTGCCGAGCAGATACCACAGTTCGACCCAGTTCTTCCTCGCGCCGGAAGATCAGTGCATGGCCCTGGGACGCCTGAAGCTGAGTCTCCTGGGCAAGATTCTGGCTCATCAATTTTTTAGTGTTTGCGTGCAGCTTATCCTGCTGAATGACCAGAGCCAGCACGCTTTTGTTGGCCTGCACTATCTGGCTTCCCGCCACCTGCACCTGCCGCTTGGCTTCCTGCACCGCAGCGCGAGCGAGTCGCACCTGAGCCTGAGCGGTCCGAAGCTCCGCATGAGTGCTGCCGAGGCCGCGCTTTGCTCCCGCGAGGTTCTGCTGGGCGGCTGCCAGGGCAGCCTGCCGCTGGGTCAGAACGCTGCGGCTCTGGGCCAGCACGGATTTTGTTTGGCTGAGCTGCCCCACCGCTGCGTTAAGGGTCTTCTGAGCCGCCACGGCTTTTATCTGCGCTGCCTGCGCCGATTTAGCCGCCGCTTCCGCCTGCCGCGCTGCCGCCGCATTCCGCTGGATCAATGTCCGGTTCAGCTTCGACAGCTCACTGTTTGCCGTAAGAAGCTGCGGGCCGCGCACCAGGGCCGTCTTGAACGTGTTATTCAGCGTTACAAACAGCAGCAGTGTCCCGACGGCAATCACGCCGCCGGAAACCACGGTCCAGAGCATCGCTGTGTGCCGGGGACGCAGCCCGAATGTCGAATGGCGCTTTTTGCCGATGTAACTGCCAAGCCGGTCGCCCATGTAGGCCGTGACACCGCCCATGACAAACAAGATGAACGCGAAGAAGACAATCGCTCCCATGTTATTTCGCCGCTTTCCAAATCAAGCAAGCCCCGACAATTAAACCTAAGATATTCGGCAGCCAGGCTGCCAGTATCGGAGAAATGCCGCCACCCTGAGCAACGTTGCTCATGGTCATATAGATCACGTAGTAGCCCAGCATGATCGGCAGTGCCCAGACAGCTCCGCTGATCTTCGCCGAACGCGGCGACCGCATCCCGAGCGGTGCGCCGACCAGTCCAAAGATCAGGCAGCTAAACGGCAGCGAAGTCTTGAACCACAAACTGACTTCTGCATTCAAAATGTCACTAGCTTTGCCGCCTGATGCTTTGAGCTGATCTATCTGATGCTGAAGATCACCAAAATTCAGCGTTTCGGGGTCGCGCTGCAAAAACGCGACATTGTCCGGCGTGGTATTTAGCTCAGTCGTTTCCAGAGTGCCAAATGTTGACACCCCGCCTGGCGACTTCAAGATCGCCTGTGTGCCATTATGCAGTGTCCAGGAATGAAAATCCGTGCCGTGCGCCTGCGCTCTTTCTGCATAAAGCATTGTGGTGGGCGTACCATCTGCTCCATATGCCATGATTGTCACTTGACGCATGGCCTTCGCCTGAACATCGTATCCACGCTCGATATGCACTGTCACGAGATTGCCATTCATGTTGCTGGCGAAATCGAACGGTTTATTAGACTCACCCAGATATTTTTCGTAATGCTCTTTGATATCAGCCACTCGCTGATTTGCATAAGAAGCCACACGGTCATTAAAAACGTATCCGATCAAGCTGACTGCAAGACCCAGCACAGCCACAGGCAGGATCATACGCTGGAACCGGATGCCTCCGGCAAACAACGCCACCGCTTCGCTCTCGCGCGATAGTCGTTCAAAGCCCAGCAGAGCCGCGACCAGCATGGCTAAAGGCAGAGTGAACGAGATAAACCCCGCAAAGTCCCAGCCCATGAATTGCAATACGACCATCGGCGAAAGGCCGGACTTCAGGAACCGAGTGGCGGCGATAAGTGGTCCCAGCGCAAAAAACAAAGTCGAGAACAAGCCGATTCCCATCAGCAGCTTCGGAACAATGTCCTGCAAAATCAGCCGGTCGAGCAGCTTTGGACGCAGATGGTCTAGGATCGCACTCATAGTATCAGCGTACCTCCCGGTCCGCGCCGCATATTCAGTGTCATGTTCTGGCCCAGATAATACTTCTGAGCAATCGGGTCCTGAATAAGCTGATCAGCAGTCCCGGACGTTTTGATCTCCCCTTCGGACAAAATGTAAGCCCGGTCTGTAATATCAAGCAGCGCCTGGACATTGTGGTCGGTGATTAAAACGCCAATGCCGCGCAGCTTCAAATCCGCGATGATTTCCTGAAGCTCTTGAATAGCCAGGGGATCGACCCCCGTGAACGGCTCATCCAGCAGTATAAACTTGGGTCGGGTCGCAAGCACTCGGGCAATCTCGATCCGCCGCCGTTCGCCGCCGGAAAGCTGCCGAGCGAGCATACCGCGCCGGTCGGTCATGCTCAGGCTTTCCAGCAGCTCTTCCAGCCGCTCCTGCCTTTCAGTACGAGTCAGCGGCAGCATTTCTAGGATCAGCATGATGTTCTGCTCAGCGGTCAGCCCTCGGAACGCGCTCGGCTCCTGGGCTAAATAACCGATGCCTTCCTGGGCACGCTTATACATCGGCAGACGTGTGATGTCTTTGTCGTCGAGAAGCACCCGCCCACCATCGGGTTTGACCAGACCGACCATCATGTAAAACGAAGTCGTCTTACCTGCGCCATTTGGCCCCAGCAGCCCAACAATCTCGCCCGGCGCTATTTGGACGGAGACACTGTTGACGACTTTGCGGCTCTTATAAGTTTTTTGCAGCCCTTCGGCCCTTAAAATTGGCATAATAGGTTTGTTACAGGAACGAACCGGGGGTGTGAAACCCCCGGCAATGAAAAGCTGTCGCCCTCCGGGCTACGGATTCGGGGTCTTCAGCCCGGAGGGCGTCAGCACTTAACCGCCGTGGGTTTTATACCCACGGCTTATTGCTCGTTCGGCGTCAATGTAATATGACCGGCTCCAGTATCGATCTGAGGATAATCTTCTCCCGCGCCCAGCAGAACAGAAGCGCTCTCGAACGTTGAGATGGACGGTTCTGTAAGCGAACTGGAAGTCGTGATGATTTTAACATGCCCTGTAAAGTTGATTTTGCCACCTCCGGGACGTGTCCTAACCGGAAGATACACGGCCTGATCGGAAAAGATCTCGTAAGAAACGCTCTGCTGGGGCTTGGCGGAACTCTTCAAAGCAGGGTCTGTACTTTTCAGAAGCTGACGGATATGCGTCAGCACCTGTGAATTAGGAGCCACCCCACCCTCGGCGACGGCCTGGCTGAGAGCGGACGGCTTGGTTTTGGTGCCAGGCATGAAAGAGATCTTTATGTCTGCGGCAATCAAGTCATAGTCATTCGACGTGATCTTCGCATTTCCCATCAGGTGCCAGAGGCTGGGGTTCAAGGTCGCTTTCTGGAAGTCGACATTCACTTTTCCAATTTTTGACTGAGGTGCGCCTGCGGGCTTCGTCTTCTCGCTTTGGGCGTAAACTCCGGTAAGAAGCGTGGTCAGCACTAGTGATCCGGCGAGAATAGTTTTATGCAATCCATGTTCCTGTTCTTGTCGCGGGGAACCTACCCCGCCGCTCCGCGTCGACCCTCCCGAAACGGGAAGGGGAAGAGAGTTGAGCAAGTTTGTGTTCACGTGTCCTAAACTCTTCGTCTTCCCGCTTCGGGAGGACCCCTGCGAAGTAACTTGTTACGCAGCAAAGAGGTGGGTTCCTAAAGCACTGCCGAGCCGTGGCCGTAATCCACGCTGATTGTCTTCATGCGCGTATCGGCAACTGCTCGGGGACCGGTCATGGTCGCGCCTGTTTTCCCACTGTGGTAATACACATGCCCCGTTGCAACCATCTTGTTTTGACTGCCATACCAGACCACAGTATCCGCCGTGAGGATAGTCCCTGGCTCGATCAAGGATTTTACCACAACGCCGCCGAGCCCAGTGATAGCAACATCTTTGTTCGCGCTGCCCCCCTGAGCCCGTGGTGCCGTGAGAATGGCGGTTTGTTTGCCGCTCTGATATAGCTTTGCCCACACTGTCGTCAAAACACCATGATAGCCATCCGCTTCTAACTGCCCGTTCGCGGAAGCTGCCCGCAGCTCGTACAGCAGCTTGCCGGGCCGTTTCGGGTCGGGCAGCGTGAAAGAGAAGGTGCTGCCTTTCATGCCGAGGTCCAGGGGGGCAGCAGCGGTTTTCGCGGGAGAGTGCTTCGGCGGCGACGCTGGAGCAGGCCTGTCATGGTTTAAAAACAAGCCTCCGAAGATCATCGTTCCAAAGAAGAATGCGGCATACTGGTTTGTTTTCATAAAGTATAGTATACTTGATACGTGAAGTTACGCGCAAAAAGCAGCCGGTCAAGTTTAACATAGAATTACGTTCTTTAGCAACCAGGCTATGGATATCATAGTAGCAGTACTTATACTATTTGATGCAAGAGGAGAATGAATGGCGCGTGCAATCGTCACCGGCGGGGCCGGTTTTTTAGGATCACATCTCTCGGACCGGCTTCTGGCCGAAGGCTACTCAGTAGTCGCCGTAGATAATTTAGTCACGGGCAGCACGGATAACATCGCGCATCTGGCTGATAATCCAAACTTCGAATATATCGAGCAGGACATTATTCAGCCCTACACGGTGGCAGGCGAAGTCGATATTATTTTCCAATTCGCCTCCCCGGCAAGCCCAGTGGACTATCTGGAACTGCCTCTTGAGACGCTGCTGGTCGGTTCCGCCGGCACTCACAACACTCTGGAGCTTGCCCGGCAAAAAGGGGCGAAGTTTTTGATGGCGTCGACCTCGGAAGTCTACGGCGACCCGACAGTCCATCCCCAGCCGGAAGAATACTGGGGCAATGTCAACCCGCATGGAACCCGTGCGGTTTATGATGAAGCCAAGCGCTACTCGGAAGCCGTCACTTTTGCCTATCGCCGCAAGTTCGGCATGGACGCGAAGATCGTTCGGATTTTTAACACCTACGGCCCACGGATGCGCCTGAAAGATGGCCGGGTCGTTCCGGCTTTTATCAGCCAGGCACTGCGGGGCGAGCCGCTGACAATTTTCGGCGACGGCAAGCAGACCCGGTCGTTCTGCTACGTCTCGGACCTGATCGACGGCATCTTTAAGCTCTCCGTTTCTGAACAATCCGGCCCGATCAATGTCGGCAACCCCGTGGAGCGCACCATGATTCAGTTCGCCGAAGAGATCCTGAAGGCTACCGGAAGCAAGAGCGAGATCACGTATGTTCCCCTGCCGACTGCCGACGACCCCAAGCAGCGCCGCCCGGACATCACCAAAGCCCGTACTCTGCTTGGGTGGGAGCCGCGCGTTGCTCTCGAAGACGGCCTGCAAGACACGATTGCCTATTTCAAGACAAAGCTTTAGCGACAGTAAGTCTGTGTCTTACGACACGGACAGCATCCTAAAACTGAGAAAAAGTTGTTTCAGCACAGGACATTCTGCCCTGCGCCGAACTGC
The DNA here is from genome assembly GCA_050954545.1 of Janthinobacterium lividum. Classification (GTDB taxonomy): domain Bacteria; phylum Armatimonadota; class Armatimonadia; order Armatimonadales; family Capsulimonadaceae; genus JANXMY01. The sequence goes on from JBPBQB010000276.1 coordinate 18,650, forward strand.
CTGTTCTGCCGACAATGGAGATAGAAAAACGGTACTTGCACTTCCGTAAGAGGCATTCCCGACTGTGCAGTTAAGACAGGAGAATTTACAGCGTCAGATCCAGGCACAGAAGCTTGCGCCGCATCTGATACAGGCCAATACACTGCTGCAATGCTCCACCACGGAGCTGCAGCAGCTCATTGAGCAGGAACAGCAGGAAAATCCGGCCCTGGACAGCCTGGATGATGGCCGTGAGGTCGCTGCCGAGTCCGGCTGCCGGCTGTGTCCCGGCAGCCGAATCGGCTCCTGCTCCCACTGCCCCTTCAGCCGGGACTCCTATATGTCCGAAGGCAGCAGGGATGACAGCGACTCCGGCCCGTCTCTCGCGGAAAGCCAGGCCATCGCTGCTGCCCGCGGCGATGAGACGGCCGAAGACGAGCGTCTCGCAGCGCGTTCAGAGAACGAATTCGGGCAGTTCAGCGGCGAAGAAGGAAGCGGCGGGGATGCCGACTTTGATCCCCTTTTGCTGGCCCGCACCCAAACTTCCCTGGGTGAGCAGATATTGATGCACCTCCGTGCGATTTCGCAGACGCCGGAAGAATCGCTGGTCGCCGAGTATCTGGTGGACAGTCTGGATGATCGCGGCTACTTACGCCTCAACCTGGACGAAGCTTGTGCGGTTCTGCATGTTCCCTGCAGTCTGATTACTGAGGGAATCGAACGGCTGCAAAACTGCGACCCGCCAGGCATTGGTGCCCGTGACCTACGGGAGTGCCTTCTACTTCAAATGCGGCATTTGCTCGAAGAAAATGGCAATGATGCGTTCGACACAGTCGCGTTTCTGATCCTGACCGAGTATTGGGAAGAACTGATTCAGCACCGGCATTCGCTTCTTGTCCGCAAGCTGAGCGTTTCGCACAAGAGAATAGAAACGGCAGTCTCCTACATTCAAAAGCTGAAGCCGAACCCTGCTGCCAGCTTTCGGATTCCCTGGGACCACACGCAGAATGGTCAGAGCCGAGGTATCCGACCGGATGTCGTTATCAAGCGCAGTGGCATGGGCTTTATCGTCGAGGTGATGGGCTTTGATAACACGTCCCTCCAGATCAACCCTTACTATCGCGGCCTGTACGAGACAATCCGGGCCAGTCGCCCCGGCGGCGAAGCACCTCGTGACGGCAGCGTGCGTCTTACTCCTGACCATCAAAAACATGTGATCGCCTATGTCGAGCGGGCCAATATGTTTCTGAAGAACTTGCAGCAGCGCCGCCGGACAATCCAAAAAATCACGCAGGCGTTGATCGACTGCCAGCAGGGATTTTTAGAGACCGGCCAGCGCACCTTCCTGCGGCCCTTAACACGGACCCGCCTTGCGAAGCTTGTGGAGATGCACGAGTCCACGGTCAGCCGTGCTCTTCTGTATAAATATGTTCAATTGCCGACTCAGGAAGTCGTCTCGTTCGATATTTTCTTCGAGAATGCCGTCACCATCAAAGGCACCATTGCCTCCCTGGTTGCCGAAGAATCCATCGACTCCCCACTCAGCGACCAATCCATCGTCGAAGTGCTGAACGCCCGCGGCATGAATGTCGCCCGCCGCACAGTAGTCAAGTACCGCGAAGAGATGCGTATCCCCGCTTCTTACCTGCGCCGCCAGCGCTGACACTTATCACTTCCGAATTTCTTTTTCTACCCCAGCCTGAGCCGCTTTTTGCTCCTGACGCGAGGCGATCAGCTCTTCGTAGACGCTGATGATTCGGCCCCCGACGGCTTCCGGGACACGTCCTGCCGCACCGCGCCGCGCTTCTTCCGCCATGCGTCGATATCGAAGAGGATCGGCCAGCAGATCGAGTGCCCGCGCTGCCATCGCTTCGGCCTGATCTTCCACTAAAAACCCATCTTCCCCGTCCCGGATCGCTTCGGGGGCCCCGCCGGAATTGACGACAATGCACGGCAGGCCGGCCGCCAGAGCTTCGCCGACTGCCAGGCCCTGTGTTTCCGTTTTTGACGGGAACAAGAACAAGTCCGCCGCCTGATAAAGCGGATAAAGCTTGGTCCGGCTGAGGAACCCGACAAACCGGGTCCGGCGATGAATGCCGAGCATCCGTGCATGATCTTCCAGGGCACGGCGGCTTTTGCCGCTGCCTGCGAGCACAAGATAAGTATCGTTGGTTTTTCCCGTCACGAGTGCAAAAGCTCGCAGCAGCAGGTCTAAGTTTTTCTCGGGAGCCAGGCGTCCCACATACAGAAGGATGCGGGCATCCGGCGGCAGGCTAAACTCCTGACGTGTCTCCGCCGGACGCGCCAGCACATACGGCGGTGCTGGGATAGCAGTCGGCACGACCGTGACCGGCGTCCGAACGCCGCAGCGGTCGATCAGAACTCGCCGGGTCAGCTCGGATGGGGCAAGGACGCGGTCACAGGAGTTGTAGAAGCGGTGCATCCAGCGAACCAGCAGACGCCGTGTCACGCCGACTGTCGGCAGCGGCAGGTAGTGCGCGTATTCCGTGTAGAGTGTATGGTTGGTCGAAATATGTGGCAGGTTCAGGGCACGTGCCGTGCGGCGGGCTACCAAGCCCAGAAAGAACGGCGACTGCGAATGCACGATGTCCAGTCCCAGCGTGGGAATAATGTGGGTGATTGAGGGCGAAAAGGGAATCGGCACGACATAATCCGGCTCGACCAGGGAATTGACCGAGGGATACCGATAAACGCCGAGCCGCTCGTCCTCGTAATTCGGGTAGCGGGACGTGAACACATAGACGCTATGTCCTGCCTGCTCGAGCTGTGCGGTGAGGGTCTGCACCGAAGTGCTGACGCCATTGATCAGCGGTGGGTAGCTTTCCGTGAAGATTCCGACACGCATGGGAGCAGCCTCAGTCTTGTTGATCTTTGCCGGCATTGGTTTCCAATTGATCTTTGCCGCGCCGCTGCACTTCGTAGAACTCCAGAACGCAGGAGAGCTTAAACCGGCGCTGGTTACCGGCGGACCGCTCATGCGGCAGGATACCCCGGTTAGTATAACGGCGCACGGTGGCTGGACAGACTTCCAGAATACACGCGGTCTCTTCCAGGGTCAATGTCGGGTTAAGCAGCCGCAGCAGTTTTTCCCGTGTTTCTTCCCGACGCGGTGCATCCGCCTCTATAAATCGGTTCCAATCCTGCACAGAACGCAAACGACGATCCTCCAAAACGATCTTCCAAGAGCAATTCTTAAACAATCAGCATGGCATCGCCGAAGGAGAGGAAGCGGTACTCTTGCTGCAGAGCCTCGGCATAGGCCCGGCGAATCGACTCAGCACCCGCGAGAGCGCTGATCAGAAGCAGCAGCGTGCTTCGAGGCATATGGAAATTGGTCACGAGCGCATCGACGATCTGGAACGAGTAGCCTGGTGTGACATACAGCGAAGTCTCCCCCTCCATCGGCTGAATGCGGCGGGGACCGACCGCCGCGCTTTCCAGCGTCCGTGCGGAAGTCGTTCCGACGGCGACAATGCGGCCGGCAGCGCTGTTGATAATTTCGGCGGCTTCTTCAGTCACAGTCACGCGTTCAGCATGCATTTGATGCGCGGCGATGTCTTCCGTCTCAATAGGACGGAAGGTGCCGAGGCCGACATGGAGGGTCACGCGGGCGATCCGAACGCCTTGCGCTTCGATCCGGGTCAGAAGCTCAGGTGTAAAGTGCAGACCCGCCGTGGGAGCCGCTGCCGAGCCGCCCGTGTCGGCGTAGACTGTCTGGTAGCGGTCACGCTGCTCAGGTGGCAGAAGGGTTTGGATATACGGCGGCAAAGGGGCCTGGGAACGCGCGGCGATGGCGTCTTCCACAAAGACACCTGGCGGGGCCGTAAACTGCAGGAGCCGCCCGCCCCGGTCGTCGATTCTCTCCACGACTTCGGCAGTCAGGCCGTTTCCAAACTCTACTTTCACACCAGGCAGCATCTTCTTACCGGGCCGCACTAGCGCCTGCCACAAGCCATCGGCGATGCGGTGGGTCAGAAAAGCCTCCAAACGCTCGTCAGGATGACCAGGCCGCGCCCCGAACAGGCGCTGGGCGGTGACCCGAGTATCATTGACGACAAGCACGTCCCCGGAATGCAGATACTCCGGGAGATCGGTGAACTGCCGGTGCGTGATGCTGCCGTTCGTGCGTCCGAGGACAAGCAGGCGTGAACGGTCGCGCGGCTCCAGCGGGGTCTGGGCGATCCGTTCCTCGGGGAGATGGTAATCAAAATCGGACAGCCGTAGATTGGGATTGGGTAGTTCTTCCATAACAAGCAGTGCATCCATACAACAAATGGATCAGAATGCGGCTGCATTGCTATTGTAGCGGACGGCAGGGGAGTTGTCAAGTGGGATAAAGTCAGCGGTTATATCGACGAATGCTTCCCTAACAACTCATCCCGCCACCAGTCATAGAGCGGCTGGGTCGCGGCGTCATGGTTCGCGGTAAAGCTGCCGCTATCCCGCGCCGTTCCCAAAGATGGGATGAGCCGATGCAGAGTCTTGTATGCTACGTAGGACACGCTGACATCCGGTGGCCTGCATAATACCGACATTCAGTAGCCCGCAACGAACTCCCGAGCCCCTCTTTGCCGAGCATACTGGGCTACCCTTGGATCACCATCGGTCTCAAAGTGCTTCCAAAGAGCCGGTTCTGCATCACCAGACATACTTACGACCCCAAACAGTGCCGAAAAAGCGGTATAGGTGTACAAATCCCGGCGAGGATCCATCTCTTGGATCTTTGCTGCCGCAGCTTTTCCTGCGTCAGATCCGAAATCGCCGGCAAGTTGGATTTCGGCAAAATCATCGTCTGACAGAACCTTCTTGCGTGACAGGTCTTGAATAAGCCATGTCAGCCGGTTAGCCTGCGTCAAAGGTGCAAGCGTCATTTTAAGAAGTGATCTTCGGTCCAGTGAAAAATTGAGGCCTGCAACTTCAGGGAGCGCAGCGAAATCCGGTCTTGAGCTAAAATAAGCCATGTCAGCAATCTCACGCATAGCATACAGTTCAACAGGGTATCGGGGCGCAATGTCTGGCCCGATATTTTTCTCATGCCTTGCGGCATACGTAGAAATCGCAGCGTTTATCTCTTCAGGTGTTTCTCCAACCTCGGCATAAAAGCGGACAAGCTTCGCCTGCTCCTGTTCGCGCGATATAACATTAGGCCCGGTGGCGGCTTCTGCGATGATGCGGGCACGAGTTGCCTTTGCAGCGTTCACGATGTTTAGATCAACTCTGCTATCCCCCCCAGCGCCCTGCTCATTTTGGATCAGAGTGTTTATCGCAGGTAGAGCTTCGACGGCCTTTATTTGTGCAAGGGAGTGAAGCACTGTTTCCATCAGAAACCTATTGGGGGTAGGCTTCTCCCCTAGAATTGCGATCATTGCCTGTAATTGCGAACGGTCCTTCTGGAGACCCGCTCGGCGCATCGGACCTAAGCGGTCTTCATCGTGTGGCGAGGATCCAACGGGGAAGCCAAGCACGACACATGAAGACGATGTCAGACAAGCAAAAAGACATAGTTGTACCAAAGCTAGGAAGAACATCCGGCTTGACGCACACAGAATCGCTTTTTTAGTAGCCAATAGCTCTTTGTCTTTGCAATCCCCAGACTGAGTAATAGTACGCTGATTGTGCAGATTGAGCAATTCCGCCATTTTTATCATCGAGGAAAGGCTTCAGCAGTTTTGTCTGATTCTTATCACCAACACACTCCAAAATCTGGAACAAGGCTTGGAAGCCGTATTCGGGATAATCTTTTCGATTGGCAGCCATAAAAGTGATCTGGTCTGCGGCTGCTTGGTCGGATGTTAGACTTTTATCCGCCGCCAATTGAATCTCAAAATTCCCCCCTTCCTGCCATCGGACTCGCTGCGCCATCTCTTTCAGCATCACGTTCAGCCGCTGCGACGGTTCCACTGCTGCGAGGCGCATTTTGAGTGACGCCGGATAGTCGTTTTGGAAATCGACTTGACTCACCCCTGGCAGACTCGCGTAATCCGCATAGTTTCCCCAGTAGACCATGTCGGCAATCTGACGGATTGCATACACCTCAAGCGGTTGTTCCAGGGCAGCGCCCACCTTGCTTTTTGCCGTCACTGCGTTAAGATGCTCTGGTGTCGTATCCAGCGCTTGATAGAATGCTGTGATCTTCGTAGATGCCTCAGATTGAGGACTTGACGCCGACCGTGCCGTGTTTTCCGCCAGCAGGCGTGCTTTCGCTGCTTGAGCATACGCTTGAATGGCAGGGTCAGCAGTATTGAGGCAAAGGGCGTTGACTTCCGGCAAAGCTTCGACAGCACCCATTTGAGCCAGGGAGAGCAAACTGGCTTTGAGGGCATCACGGTGAATGGGAGCTTTTAGTTCTTGAACCAGTGCTGGAATCTGTGTCCGATCCGCTGTGATGCCGGCAGCTCTCAGGTGTGCCACTTCCTTCGCCTGTGGGTCAGTCAACAGGGTGACGAATGCCCTTAAAGGTGAGACAACGCCTAAAGAGCAGATAGTACATAGTAACAGTAACCATAACCATGTGACTAGCCTATTGATAGTTATGGGTTTCATGTTTATAGCCATCAGAAAGTTTGCTTCGGGTAAATAACCGGTTTAGTATCCAACTGTACGTGGAATAAGGCTTGCCAAGCCGGATTGAAGTTCGCGGCTTTCAACTTCTGCTTCCTGTCTCACACTGATGTCAGGATCAGACTGAAACTGTGTAACTACCAAAGATTGCTTCGGGTCACCGATCATGCCTAATACGCGGAAAAGCGCAGAAATATTGATTTCGCGATAATGGTCTCGGTGCTTTTTCACTTCGCCAAGCCGGTCTGCTATCGCTTGACTGGCAGCCAAATCCCCATCCGCCAAAAGCTGCATCAGATAGTCCTCGTCTGGGCCGAGAATCCGAGCGTGTACCAGCGAATCAATCAGCGAATTGATCCGAGCTTCGTCTGACAAAGGAGCAAGGCGGATCTTGAGCGCCGAGGGGTAGTCCAGGGAAAAATCAACTTGCGACACGCCGGGAATGGACTGAAACTCCTGAGCATGGCTTTGATAAGCCATATCCGCAAGCTCCCGCATGGCGTAAACTTCGACGGGGCATGGTGTTCCATTACCCGCCCCCTGCGGCTCTGTATGCAACTGATACTGGTAGTGCTTGGTCCCCGCGTTCAAGTCACTAGGTGAGAGTGCTAACGTGGCGAAGAATTGATTGATCTCACTTGGCAACTGAGCCTGGTTGCCGGTTGTGCCCATCGAATTGGTTTCTACTAAGAGTCGTGCCCGCTGAACCTCAGCATAGTTGACTACATTCAAGGCTTTCGGATTTTGTGCGATTAGCTGATCGATAATTGGCAGAGCGTCTGTGTCGCCGAGCTCAGCCAGAGCATGCAAAGCGATGAAAACGGCGATCTGGTTGATCGGGGTAATGTAATCGAGTGTGCTGCCGGGGTTCGGGTTCTTGAGGATGTCTCTCAAGGCTAAAAGCTGGGTACGATCTCCATGCAGTCCTGCCATACGCAGGGCGACAAGGTGGTCTGCTGCCTTGTTGTCCAGAGCACCCGAAAATCCGAGAGCCATATTAGTTGAGATTGAAAAAGACACCATTGCGGCTGCCGCTACTAAGAACGTTCTTCTTTTCATTTTTTTGGTATTGGAACCCATTTACTCAAGTTTTGCCGAGGTCATGAGACTGGCAAATAGCATCTTCGCTTGCTAATAATCTGTTGCCCGGCCTTGTTTCAAGCCCAGTTTGACGTTGTAATACACCTGGTTGGCATAATATTCTACATCCCCATCCTTGTCGTCTCGAAAATGATCAACTATCGCTGCCTGAGATTGGATGCCTATCGCTTCTAAAACCTGAAATAATGCCGCAAACCCCATACCTTTGAAATGTTGCCGGTCCGCGTCCATTACCCTCAGTTTTGCAGCAACGGCATTGCTCGCGGGAACTCCTTCATCCGCGAGGAGTTGAATTTCATAATCGTCATTGGCGGTCAATTTTTCTTTTCTTGCCAGCTCTTCAACCATAATATTGATACGCTGCTCTGTCGTCAACGGGCCAAGACGCAGCTTTAATGCGGAAGGATAATCGAGAGGAAAATTCAGTGGTGGAATATTCGCAAGCGCTCCGGCATTGTGAGGAAAATCGCGATAAAGAATGTCTGCCGTTTCACGCATGACATAAACTTCCATAGGAATAGCATAGCCGGATTCTCCTTTTCTGAAGAGTGGCATTTCCCCCGTATAGGATCGAGCAACACTGGGGTTTATTGTACCCGGAGAGACTGAAAGCGTTTTGTAGAACTTGCTCATTATGGCATCTTCTGTCGGCAAACCATTAGGGTTCATCGCAGCAGAATGTTCCGCAATAAGACGAGCCTCTTCGACCGTCGAAAAAGCGACGGTAGCAGGGTCATTACTATTCTTGAGTATCCGGATTTCCGGCAATGCTTCAATCGCTCCCATCTGCGCGAGAGCATGGAGGGCTGTAAAGATATGTGGATCGTCATGCGACTGTTCCAGCGTGGTAATCAAAGTCGGAATTTGTGAGAAGTCTTTATTTAATCCGGCGATACGCATCTCAGCAATTTGATTTGCTTCTTTAGGAAGAATGACCGACGTTATACCAAACGAACGATTTGATATGATAAGCGATGCTCCGATAACAAAACACAGCGACAAAAGCGATTTCATTTTGATGCTCCTCAAAAACACGAAAGGGAAAACTGCATGGTCTGCTGAAGTTTCCCCGATAGCCATGCCGTTCGCATGGTGAGTATGGACCCGAAAGGTGAAATACTCGAACGCTGAAAAGTCATTTCACCGACGAGCAAACTGCCGTCAAAAAAATTACTCGCTTCAATCGCCTCTTGCGAAACACAACTGGGATGTCGACATAATCAAGGACATCTGCCAAACCTCAAGGAAGCCATAAAAAGTAGCCGAAGTCTGTGTTTCGGTGGCCGAAGCACCAGCCATAGCCCGTGCTGACAAAAAGCACAATTAATATCCATAAACAGGACGAGACTGAATTCCTTTAACTATGGAGTCATAAACCTGATCCGCATATCCCGCCACTGTAGGATCAGGGTCACTTTTGAAGTGCTTTATCAGCGGAGCTTGATCTTTATCGCCAACGTTGCTCATGATGCTGAACATAGAGCCGTAGGCCGTCGCTTTATAGTCCTGTCGGTTCAGTTCCATCGCTTTGAGCTGAGCGGCGGCCGCATGACTAGCAGGCAATCCTTCGTCGTTCAGTAACTGGATTTCATCAGTGTTGAGAGGTGACGAGAGAGGACGTACTTCATGAGTCAAATCATAGATCATTGCAGCAATCCGCTTTTCGTTAGAAAGAGGTGCCAGCCGTATCTTCAGGGCAGAGGGTGGATCGGACTCGAAGTTTACCTCTCTTACGCCAGGAAGAAGGGTATAGTCCTCCGCAGGATCATGGTAAATCATGTCTGCCAGCTCGGCAATCGCTGCATCACCGATGTTTGTACCGAAAGATAAATCGACTGCCGGTTTGTGACCTTGATAATGCTGATAGTCAATCGCTGCGGCGTTGAGGTCTTTCGGAGAAAGATTAAGTTCAATGTAAAAACGTGCAACTTTGTTCGCTGCTTGATTAGTGCCAGCGGACTGAGCCGCACGTTCTGCAATAAGACGTGCCCGCGCAGCGACAGCGAAAGCGGCAATATCGGGATAGTCCTTGCTTTGAATGACCACATCGAAAAGTGACAACGATTGAGTAGCACCTAATCGGGCTAGCGCAAGCATCGCCGTTTCATGTAGATCCGGCTGGCTTGGTTGGTGAAGCAGATCCATAATCGCCGGAATTTGCGTTGTGTCTCCGCTTAGGCCGGCCTGCTGCGCTTGGTAAGCCCGGTTTGCATTGTCTTCAGACAGGCTTCCAAAAGGAGAACGTGCTTGGGCAGCCGGTAATGCGAAGTACTCAAAACCATGCGGCTCAGTGACACTGCAAAAGCCAGTGAATGCAAGAGTAATAATCATCATCCAAATCTTCGATTGACTATGATTACGGTTCAGATAAAACTTTGTCATTGACCTTTCCTTACTATCTCGGGCATAAATTGGATTCTCGACTTTTAATATCCCGGCGTAATTTGGTGGGGTATACCATTTTTTATATCAGGATACATCCATTCGAGATTTTCCGAGGCCATAAGACTGGAAAACAACGCCGCCTGGTCTTTGTCACCGACCCCATGCAGGATTTGCAGCAATGCTGTGAATCCTTGTGGTGAATATTGTATTCCTGCTGTGCTCATTTTGTGCAGTTGGGCCGCTGCGGCTTGACTAGCGGGTAAGCCATAATTTACCCCAAGCTGCATTTCGTAATAATCTTTGGTTGTAAGAGTTTTTTTGTCAGCCAGATCGCTGATTATAGTTTCGATACGCTCATTCGTTGCTAAAGAAGACAACTTTATCTTCAAAAGGGCAGGATAGTCTTGCTCAAATTTAAGCTGGGAGACGGCTGGAACTTTGGTAAAATCCATGTTGGTGTCTTGGTAGATCATATCTGCGACCTCGCGCAGTGCGTAAATTTCTATTGGCTGCGGCCCGTCAGAACCTCCGCCATTCTTATAATGGTTGGCGACAGTCATGTTTATTTCAGTGACAGTTAAGCCCGATGCCTGCAATAAAGCAGCGATTTTAGCGGTTGCAGCAACGGATTCGGATTGACCTTGACCCGTATTCTCAGCTATCAGTCGAGCAAGCGCAGCCTTGGCGTAATTACTTGTGTCAATATCATTCCCTGCAATAACAGAGTTAATAGTGGGTTCAGCCTCAACCGCTCCTAAACGTGCGAGCGCTAGCAGTGCTGCTTTCTTGAAATCAGGATGCGGTGGATTGGTAAGCACCAAAACGATTGCATTTGTCTGTGACATGTCATGGTTAAGGCCTGCTGCTGTAATGTCGGTCAGTCTTTGAGCATTTCCCCCCCGAACATCAGGGCGAGGCAAACCTTGTGCCTGCGCGATGGGCAGCAAGCACGAAAGAACTCCGGTTGCCATAAGCAACAAACTGAATTTTTGGCGAAATGGTACTTTCAATTGGGAACTCCTTTGCTGAGCGTATCTTTCATGCAGCTCCATTTACAAGCGCATGGAAAGTCCAATAAAAGCCGGGAGGCTTTCCTGATGTGTAGGTATTGGAGCCAATCTGTAGACCTCCATTAGCCCAATCTTGTTTCCATGTATCGACTTGTTGAAATATAACAGGGAGCGCAGGAATGTCTGCAAGGACTTCATTATCTCCAACATCTCCATTGGATTGTGCCCCATATGCCCCAGTTGTGTCGGAAACATTTGGATTGAGATGATGGACTGACTCCCAGACATCCGAAACATTGTCGCCATCAGCACTGATGGGTGATGTATTAAGTAGTTGAGCATATGTAATCAGGTATTTTTGGTTGCGTATTGAGGAGGAAACCCCGCCCAGAATACCGGAAAACATATGCTCAGGTACTTAGCAGGGTAGGCACTAAAGTTATAAACACCGCCTTGCGCCAGCAGTGTTTGATGACCAGCTTCATGGGCACAAACATAGATGAAGCGATGGATGCCATTGATGTCTAAATCTCCAACATAACGAATGTAGTGAGGCGAGATAGGATTAATAACAAAAACGCGAATGTATGACGCTCCATAGGCATCATTTGCAATATGAATTGGGTAAGTCGGCGGCGATTGCGCGTCTGTATACGATCCACTAGCTATCGAGTCATAGTTGCCCGTTGAGGCATAGACTTGATTGTAGTAGTGATACCAGTTAGGCGTATAATAACGATTGGCAGGAATGGAACTACTGGCATTATAATCGGATAAAGCGCTGGGGTAATTATTTGCCTTTGCTGAGAAAAATGTTTGAATGTGGGCTTGCTGTGAATTGTTTTTGTTGACAGTCAGTGTCACCAAATGATTGCCAAAACCAGCGTTGAGTTTCGGCAGGCCTGCATACAACAATCCATCACCCATGCTGCCATACAAACCGTTGTACGAACCGTATTTCTCGACAAGAGAACTTGCAGGAACAGAGGCTAAAATCGTGTTATCATACAGTTGCCAACCCTGAGTAACGGTTTCCGCAGGCAAGTCTACTGTCAAAGCGACTTGTGGGCCATTGGCGTTCCCTCGCATAATCCATGCGGTGTCTGCGGCGGCGGAGCTAACAGCGGTAATCGATCCGGGAAGTTGAGAAAGCCAAAGGGGGCTGTCGCGCTGGGCGCTGTGGCATCATACACAAATTGGTTGGTGCCATCGCCGAGATCAGGCCGGTTGAGGGGATTGGGAGTAGAGAGAACAATCGGAAACACGTCCTTGTTCATGCTGATTACCGGCGAGAAACTCTGCTGAATTGTGCCGCCTACCACCTTGATATGCGCGGACGGTGAGAAGGTCGCAGCGGCAGGCGAACCAGGAGCAGGCAGCAGCTTCCAGGAAGGCGGTGTGCCGATCAGTGCCGTACCTGGAAAGGTCGAGTATTGGAGCGTCGAGCCCCACCCATCCGAGACCGATCCTGAGCCGGTCACACCATGCAGCACGGCGCTTTGACTGACGGTAGATGAGGCGGAAATACGTGCAAGAACGTACAAAGAGGGAGCCGGAAAGTCGGTTAAATCCAAGACCCCTTTGTAAAGAGGCTGCCATAGCCATTTGTAAGTGGCTGTACCAGTTATATCGACGGTGTAAAGCGAATTTCCGCCGGGGCCAAAAGCCGTGAAGGGTTCGGAGTGGTAGAAGTTGTTGTCGAACAGAGTTAAAAAGCTGCCGTTCCCTAGAACAGTCAGACCGGTCCAGTCCCAGACGGGATTCTGAGCTGTCCCTAAAGTGGGACTAGGCTGGGCGACCCATCCACTGCCGCTGTACTGGGCGTGAGCCGGCAAAGTGAAAACAAAGCAGGAAAGCGCGACGCAAAACAAGAGGGACTTGATGGCGGCACGACGCGGCAGAGGAAATGCGGGCGCAAAGAACATCGACAGGGTGAGCATGGAACTCTCCTTCGGCAAACGTTCTGCCCGGACTTTATGTTGTGGTTGCTACCATCGTAACACTGTTTTGATTGAGTGTCAAGCGAAGTTAAAACAAAAAACGCCCGCTCCAACGTGGAGCGGGCGTTTTCATGAACGCAACGATTATTTGAATTTGCCTTGTTTAGTAACGGCGTCGCTGACGGCGTCCAGGCTGGCTATATCCGGCGCGGAGGAAGCTGCCCGGTTTTCCTGCTGGATTTGCAGGTAGACTTCCTTGCGGTGGACCGACACATCGCGCGGGGCAGTGACTCCGAGGCGGACTTGATCGCCGCGGACTTCGATTACGGTAATCTCTACATCGTCGCCGATTTTGATGCTCTGGTTCAGTTTACGAGTGAGTACTAACATATGGCCCTCCCTGGCGCAGCGCGTTCCGGTTGATTTTAGGATTGGTTAGCTGGCCCATGCATTTGATACGTCATTTTACATGGATTACATTCCCAAAGTCAACTGCATTTTAACTTGCAAGTGACTATTTATTTTCTTTTGGCTTAGTCGGCAGGAATCAGCCGGTGGCGCAGGCCGTACTGGTCCGTGTTCAGAACGACTTGCTTTGCAACGCGGGCGCTGGAATTGATTAAAATCGGAGCCATCAGATTGGCCGTGATCCCGGCAGGATCGCCGTGAGGGACAGTCAGCAAAGAGTACAGGCGCGGCAGGACCGCTTCTTCCGTCAGGCTCAGGCTTTCCAGCTCGGCACGGGGGACACGCGGGGCGTAGTCCGGGAACACTTGATGCGGCTCGATCGCAAGAAACGCCAGGTCGCCCCGCTCCAATGACTGAAGCCAGACAAAGGGGCTGCCCTTGCCGCCTTCCGCCGTATGGTGCGGCAGGACAGTGAATAGGCGGCAGCTCTCGAAGCCGGGCAAGCCCTCGGGGAAAGTCAGGGTCTTGTGGGACTCCACGTTCAGAGCGCCGAAGCGGGTTGTTTCGATGTTCGTCGATTCGGTGTGTGTTGATTCGATGGTCATGACTGTAATACTCCTGGGTTCAAGTAAAAAGATCATTCCTTGACTGAAGAGTCTGAGGCCGTAAAGCGGCTTGTACTTCATAGTAGACCGGCATATCCATTGCCGGCGAGATCGTCTTAGTGTAAGAAATCGGAAAGGCTGTACTGGAAGGCTTTCGCAGTCGCAGCGAGGGAGGCCTGATAAACATTGGTCGCGCTTTGAAGCTGAACCGCTGCCTGGGCCAAATCGACATTTTCGATGTCGGAATCGGCACTTTGGTATTCGCTCTGAACCCGGGTTAACTGGGCGGTCGCTGCCGTGGCGAGGTTTGCTTTCGAGCCTGCTGTCGCGGAAGCGCCGTCAAGCGCGGAAAGCGCTGTATCGACTTTACCGATGTCCCCGGAGATCGCTGTGGCATCGCCCGCTGCAAGGTCTGCTTTGAGGCTTTGCAGGGCCGTGAATGCCGGTCCGAACGCCGTACTGCCGATGGTATTGATCTGAACCGAGCTGTTCGGCCCAAGCTGTGAATTGATAGCGGACGTGTTGCCCTGGTAGGTCTGAGTCGAGTCGTAGGGCGCAGTCGTCGTGTTGGTGCCGCCGAACAGGTACCGCCCCTGGACCTGGGTGTTTGCTTCCTGGGTAAGCTGCTGGATCGCGCCGTCAACCTGATCTCCCAGCGCGGCAAGGCTGTCGGGAGTCTGGGTCGAATTTGCGCCTTCGACAGCGACCTGCCGCATGGAATTGACGACACTGGTCGCGCTGGAAAGTGCGCCTTCCGATGCAGTTAAAAAAGTCGTGGCGGCTGTCGCATTGCGCTGGTACTGGGCGTTGTCGCCCAGTGCGCTTCGCAGCACGAGAGCTTGTGCAGCCCCCGCAGGATCGTCGGAAAAGGTCTGAAGCTGCTTGCCGGAAGAAATCTGCGACTGTACGGTAGTGAGTGCCTCGAGGCTGGTGTTGATGTTCGCGCCCAAGTTTTGGTATTCGAGACTGGTTGTAATTCGCATTGCCGTGTAGTCCTTTGAGTGAAATCGTCGGCGAGACTTAGTTCGATGAGAACAAATTGGTGATCAGCGTGCCGATCATACCGTCGGCGATTTGGATATACTGAGCGGACGCTTGATACGCACGCTGGTACTTCATCATGTTCACCATCTCGGCATCGGTCGAGACACCAGTCTCGGAGCTGCGCTGATTGGTAAGCTGCGTGGAAGCGGCCTGGGCGGTCGCAGCACTCGACAGGGCACTCGCGGCGCTGCTTCCGGCACTGGAAACCGTCGACTGGTAGTAGCCCTGGATGTTCTGGCCTGCCAGCGGATCACCGACGGCTGTCACAGTTTTGGTCAGCAGCCCGGCGATTGTCTGGGCGTTGGAGCCGTCACCCGACGCGAAGGTCGCCGACAGGGTCGGAACGCTCGCAGCGGCGAGATGAGAGGGATTTGTTTCGAGATCGGGATTGACTGCAATCGTCGAGGCTTCTGATCCCGTCGTCGCCGTGAAGAACGACGTACCGGCATTGCCGTTCAGGTCCAGCCCGTTTGCCTGAGCAGCATTGACCTGAGAGACCACCGAAGCGGCAGCAGTGTTGAGCTGAGTCTGATAGGCGGCTATCTTAGTCTGAGCCTGAGCAATTCCGCCCAGTGTGCCGCTGGTCAGATCACCGCTTGCTGTAAGGCCCGAGAGTGAGACCGAGAAGGCGTCGGGGCCAAGCACGAGTGCCGTGCTGCCGATTGAGACATTGACCGTGCCGTCGGAATTGTTCTGAGTGGTGATATTCGTCAGCCCGGAAAGTTTATCCAGCAGAATACCGCGCTGATCCAAAAGATCGTTAGGGGCCTGTCCTTTGACCGTGCTGGTTTTGATGCTGACATTAAGCGCAGCGATCTGTGTGCCATAACTGTTGACTGTTTTAACGTCGATGGCAGACTGTCCGGCGAGGCTGGTAGTCGCAGCGGTTAACCCTGCCTGGACAGTCTGGAACGTCCTGGCAAGGGCGACGCCCTGCTGAACTGCGGCGGCGCGGACCCCGGTGTTTTCCGGGGTGTTGGCGACATCCTGGAAGCTGCTGAAAAAGCTAGTCAAAGCCGCGTTCAGCCCTGTCGTCGACGGTTCTCCAAAGGCATCGTCTACTTGCTTGAGAGCGTCGCTTTGGGCGGTTTGAGACTGCAGGCTGGAATTGGCATCCCGAACCTGCGTGTCCAGAAATTGATCGCTGGCCCGCTGAATGCTCGAAACCGAGACGCCGGAGCCGATCAATCCGGGTGTCAGCGTGGACACTCTGTCTGCCTGAGTGTAAGCATCACTCGCGGCCTGATCGAGCGTTTGAACCGAGTACCCTGGGGTATTGGCATTGGCGATATTCTGGCCGGTGACGTCCTGGCCGATCTGCGCTGCCGCTAGTCCGCTTTGACCGATATTGATTCCGAAAAATGTTCCTGGCATGTAAATGCTCTCCTATGGTAGTATCGCCAGCCTAAAATATTCAGGCGCGGCGGTCGAGCAAAAGCAGGCCGGAAAGCCGTCCG
>JBPBQB010000277.1:0-34956 GCA_050954545.1 Janthinobacterium lividum
CCAAAAAGGTCTTGCCCTCGAAATCAACGCGCGATTGGTATGCCTTTCGCCCATTCTTTTCAAGTACTATCTGCTCTGGATTGGTTACAACCTCGTGAATGATGTCCGCCGAAAGCTGCCGACGAACCATCTCCTCCAACGCATGTGCTGACAATTGAAAAGGCATTCGACATTCCCCGCATTATCCGTATTTATGATAGCACACATGTTAATGAATCGATGTTATTAGTGAAATGTCAGCATATAAGGAAAACTTACTTATGATAAAAACGTCTTTTAAATCGTCGCTCATCCCTGCATGCTTACTGCTGATGCTGATGCTGCCTCTCGTTCCCACTGCTGCGGCACCGGCACCGCCGCCTCTGGCGAACGCTGTCATTCTGATTATTCGACATGCGGAGAAACCGGACAGCGGGCCTGGGTTGACCCCAGCAGGGGAACAAAGGGCCGCCGATTATATCTATTACTTTCAAGGCTACAAGATAAACGCATTACCCGAACATATCGACCATTTAGTTGCAAGCGCCGACTCGAAGCGCAGTGAACGTCCCCGGCTGACAGTCGAGCCGTTCAGCAGAGCCGCAAAGCTTCCCATCGACAGCCGGTTCCTTGACAAAGACGTGGATGCTCTGGCTCAGGCGCTTGAAGCAAAGCCCAGTGGCAGGGCGATCTTGATCTGCTGGCATCACAGCGAGATTCCGGAGCTCTTGCAGGACCTGGGAGCAAACCCAGAGACCCTGCTGCCAGGCGGGAAATGGCCGTCCAGCATTTACAACTGGGTCATTCAGCTTCGGTTTGACAGCAAAGGACAACTTCTTGCAAAACAAGCGAAGCGAATCAACGAACACCTGATGCCCGGCGATGCAGACTAGCGCTCAAAAGACTAAGCTGTAATTAATGCGGGTTTTCGCTAAAGAATAGAGGCGGGTCTGCCGACAGTGTAAGTATCTCAGGAGACTATTTATTATGTCCACCGCAGCGCCTACAATCAGCTTCTCCGGTCTGGCCTCCGGGCTGGACACGAGCAGCATCATTACACAGCTTACGACCACGGCACAGCTACCGATCACGCAGCTTAATACCCAGATCACGGGATACAATTCACAGATCACAGATTGGCAGACCCTGAACACCAATCTGGCTTCTCTACAGACAGCAGTGACTGCCCTCAGCAATCTGTCGACGGTCAGTGTGCCCTCGGGAAGCTCGACCAATACGGCCGCTGCAACCATCACTACCCAAGTCGGTGCGGCAATCGGGAACCACACACTGACGGTCAACCAGCTTGCACAGGCGCAGGAAGTGGTTTCAACCACCCAGAGCAGCAGTACGACTGCTCTTGGGCAGACCGGCAGCTTCACGATCAACGGGAAAACCGTGCAGATCAATACCAGCGATGCACTTGCCGATGTCGCCAGCAAGATCAATGCCGTCTCCGCTGGCGTCACCGCGAACGTGGTCAACGTGGGCACCAACGACTACCGTTTAACTCTGACCAGCACGGCCACAGGCGCGGTCAACGCGATTGCCGCCGCCGATACAAGCGGGACCGTACTGGGCAGTTTAGGCGTAGTTGGAACCGGGGCAGCCGGCATCCGGCAGAGTATCAGCTACACTCAGGGCACGACCGCCTACAAGGGCGCGGCCTCTTTGACCCTGGGCAGTGCGATGACACCCATCGGTTCTCAGCTCGGCATCACAGCCGGCTCCGCACAGTCGGGCACGTTTCATCTTTCCAATGGCGCAACGGGCACCGGGAATGAAGCCGACATCGCGATCAATCTGAACACTGATTCGCTGTCTGATGTCGCAAATGCAATCAATAAAGCAGGCATCAGCGGAGTTTCGGCGGAAGTCGTCACGGTCCCTGACTCGAACGGGAATCTGGACCGAATACATCAGCTTCGGATCGTCAGCACCGGCAGTGCCGCACCGACATTCACCGATACGAGCGGCGCACTCTCGACAGTCGGCATCCTGCAGCAATCCTACACGAAAACTGTCACCGCAGCCCAGGATGCGAAATTCAATCTGGACGGACTGGACCTGACCCGCTCGACCAATACGGTCAATGATGCCATTACCGGTGCGACTGTCAGCCTGCTTTCCGGCTCGTCGACCACACCTGCCACGACAACATTAAGCGTCGCTCAGAATACCAATTCAATCGTATCGGCAGTCACGGCCTTTGTCACGGCGTATAATGCCGTTCAGGACTTTGTCACCAACGAAAACAAATTCACTGCGCCAAACTCATCGGCGAGCGGAGATGCCGGCAGCAGTCCGGCTCTGTTCGGCAGCACGACTTTGACCCAGATCCAGCAGACACTTTCTCAAGCCCTGACTGCTGTTTCCGGCAAAAACACCCTGTCTTCCATCGGCATCACGCTGAATACATCTAACGACCTCGCAGTCGACTCGACAACGCTGACCACTGCCCTGCAGGCGGACCCAAACGCCGTCTCTAATCTGTTCGGTCTCTCGGGGACGTCGGACAGCAGCTCCATTCAATTTATCAAGGGCAGCGCCAAAAGCGCCGCTTCTTCCAGCACCGGTTACGCTGTCGTCATCACCCAGCCTGCCACCCAGACCACTGGAACCGCCGGAACAGCGTCGGCAGTCGGCGCGGTCAGCGCCGCACCGGAGACACTCACCTTCGGCGGAGACTTGTTCTCACCCTCTAACGACCTGACGATCCCGGCGGGCAGCACGGTTCAGCAGACAGCCGCGCTTATCAATGCTACCAGCAGCCTCAACACGCAGATCTATGCTTCCGTCGACTCCAGCAATCATCTCGTGATCGCTTCGCAGGGCTACGGCTCCGGCACAGGTTTCAGCGTCACTTCCAGCCTTGCGGCCAGCACGACAAACTCGGGGATCGGAGCGTCGCTGACGGTCACTGCCGGGGAGGATGTCGCGGGGACCATTAATGGCGAAGCGGCGACCGGCACCGGGCGGACACTGATCGGTAACACCGGCGACCTGCATGCGGAAGGTGTCCAGCTTCTGGTCACTGCCACCGCAGCATCGACAGTGGGCAGTCCCACCGGCCATGTCACCGTCACGCATGGAGTTGCCGATGGCCTCAGCGTGGCACTGACTCAGGTACTGGACCCGACCAACGGTTCTGTGGCCGGCGCGGAAAGCGTTCTGAACTCTCAGATCACGTCTTCGAACACGCAGATCGTCCAGATCCAGACGACCGTCGATACTTACAAGGCCTATCTGACCGAGATGTTCAGCGAGATGGAAACGCGTGTCAGTGCTCTTCAGGCCCAGGGAAACGCCTTCACGGCGGCGTTCGCCAGCACCACCAGTTCGTCATCGACCTCGTCATCGGCAGGCACAGCGTCCGCAAGCAGCTAAACGACATATTAAAGGACTACAATGAGCTTACCCAACCCTTATGCCCAGTACCGTCAGAACTCGATTGAGACGGCATCTTCTACCCGGATCATCGTGATGCTTTATGATGGCGCGATCCGGTTTCTCACTCAGGCGCTGGCCGCCATGCAGGTAAAGCGATACGATCAGCAGTCACGCTTCATCAGCAACGCCCAATCGATCATCGCCCATCTGCACGATACACTGGACACCGAAATCGGTCATTCGTTCGCGGAGTCGCTAAACGGTATTTACACGGCCCTGCTGAGTTCTTTGACCATGGCAAATGTCCAGAATCAGCCGGGCCCGGTAGAAGAAGCGGTTCAGATCCTGCGCGAGCTGCGAGAAACCTGGGCCGAAGTAGACCGTCAATGCCAGTCCGGCAAAACACGGGAACGGGAACTCGCCGCCGCTTGACCAAGAAAGGCCCTGCCCATGTCTTTAGCCTCACGTAATGCCGAACACGCAAAATTCAAGCGTCTGCTGGAACTTGCCAGTCAGCAGATCAAAGCTTTAGAAGCCAGCGATATGCTGGTCTTTGACGAGATCTTAGCAGCGAAGCGCACACTGATCGAAAGCCTGCAGGATGCGCGTGGCACACTCACTGCCGACCCCACTTTAGAGGCGGTCGTGAGCCGCATTCAGGACGCCGATAAAGTGGCACAGCGCCTGCTGTTCCAAAAAGTCGGGCAGATCATGCGTGAAATGAACAGCTTGAACCAGCAGGAAAAAGCAAGAGGCGCTTATGGCCGTGAGAAACCGACACCAATCGCCAAGCCAATCGGCTTCCTGCCGGATACTTCCATGTTCATGGATGTCCGCTCTTAGCCCTAACGAACACGCTCGGTTTCCCCGATATAGTTACCAGGGAGACCGGGCAATAGCGTGACAGCAGCAAACTCAGAACAGACACTTGACCCGGATGACTGGGCCGAAATAAGAACGACATTCCACGAGGCTGTGGATCAGTGCCTGGATGCGATGCAGAATGTCCGCCAGAAGCCGGTGTGGCAGCCGGTGCCGGAAAGTCTCAAACCCCGATTCCGCGAGAGCTTGCCTCTCAGCGAACAGCCGATCTCCGACGTTTTTTCCCTTTTCCAGCAGACGATCCAGCCTTACGGCACCGGCAACACGCATCCCCGCTTCTTTGGCTGGGTGCATGGCAGCGGGTCGGCGGCAGGCGTGCTCGGCGAAATGCTGGCAGCGTTCATGAACTGCAACGCCGGCGGGCGGGACCATGTCGCCATTTATGTCGAGCGTCAAATACTTGACTGGTGCAAAGAGATATTTTCGTTTCCTAGGTCGAGCAGCGGCATTCTCACCAGTGGGACTTCCCTTGGAACCTTGATTGCCCTCACAGCCGCTCGCACAGCCAAGTCAGCAGTCGATGTTCAGAAGCTGGGCCTTCACAGTCTTCCGAAGCCATTGGTCGGTTATGCGTCTACGGAGGCCCATAGCTGCGCGGCAAAGACTTTTGACTTGCTTGGTCTGGGCCAGGACGCCCTGCGCCGTGTTCCGGTCAACAGCGATTATCAGATGGATTTGGGAAAGCTTGCGGAGATGATCGCGGCGGATAAAGCTAACGGATTTGAGCCGTTTGTCGTGATTGCTTCGGCAGGGACAGTCAACACGGGTGCGATTGACGATCTGGCGGGAATTGCCGAGATTTGCAAAGAGCAGTCGCTATGGATGCATGTCGACGCTGCGTTTGGGGGCCTTGCGATCCTGACACCGGAGTTCCGTGAACAGCTTGCTCCCATTGCTCAGGCGGATTCAGTCGCGTTCGATTTCCACAAATGGCTTCATGTTCCCTATGATGCCGGGTGCGTTTTGATCAAAGATGAAGCCGCGCACCGCAAATCGTTTTCCGCCCGCCGCGAGTATCTGATCAGCCAGCCGCGCGGACTGGCCGGGGGCGACTTCTGGCCCTGCGACTACAGCCCGGAGCTTTCGCGTGGTTTTCGTGCTCTTAAAATCTGGTTCACGCTGAAGACCTACGGCATGACGAAGCTTGCTGCGCTGATCTCCCAGAACTGCCGCCAGGCTCAGTATTTGAGCGCAGCAATTCAGCGCGTTCCCGAACTTCAGCTTCTAGCGCCCGTCACACTCAATATCGCTTGTTTCCGTTTCTGGAAAACAAATCTTGCCGAAGCCGAATTAGACACACTTAATACCGACATCGTGGCGGAACTTCAGCTTCAGGGGATTGCTGCCCCTTCAACGACCAAGATCAACGGCAAAACAGCTATTCGAGTCGCACTGACCAACCACCGGACTTTATTGGAAGACCTCGACATCCTGACGGAAGCCGTCTGCCGACTGGGTCATGCGGGGAACACCCAATGATCGGAATAGAGCAGGTATTAGTCAGCGGCGGTGATGCCCGGCTTTCTGTCGACGCGGGGACCGGACTGAACCGATTCGGCTGTACGCCGCTGCCCTGTTCATGTGCCCTCAGCTTTAGCTCTTGCACAACCACCACGATTTCTCCTCGCTCGTTTCGCCGTGTTCAGCGTGACTATGAAAGCTTACGCGCATCACCTGCTCCTGAGCTTGACTTAGAGGCTGGAATGGAAGCGCTGCGCGGTGAATTGAAAGGTCTGCTCGGGCTGACGGGGACTGGCACCGAGATCGTGTTTTCTCCTTCCGGCACAGATTCCACACTCCACGCTTTGTCGTTAGTCCGTGCGCTGATCGGGAACACGGCCCTCGACTGCATCCTGCCCGTTTCTGACGAAACAGGAAGCGGTGTTCCACTGGCACTCTCCGGACGGCATTTCGGCGACTCGACCGCCGAAGCCGTGTCAGTCATTCAGGGTAGCAGTATCGAAGGACTGAATGAAGGGATCACTCTCATCTCGCTGCCCAAACGCTGCAAGAACGGTGGCCTGAGACCGCTTGGGTGTCAGGA
The DNA here is from genome assembly GCA_050954545.1 of Janthinobacterium lividum. Lineage (GTDB taxonomy): Bacteria > Armatimonadota > Armatimonadia > Armatimonadales > Capsulimonadaceae > JANXMY01. The sequence continues at coordinate 6,296 of JBPBQB010000277.1, forward strand.
TCAGGACATTTGGGAAGCGGTTGAAAGCTCCGTCGAGGCCGGTCATCATGTCCTGCTGCAAGTGATGGATAGCTCCAAACTGGGCACGTCCAGCCCAAGTTTGGAATGCCGGAGGCGAATTCAGCGGCGTTTTGCTGGTTCGGTCCATTTTGTGGTCGATGCCTGCCAGATGCGCCTGAGCCGGACCCGCCTGCAAAACTACTTGACCGACGGATACCTGGTGCTTATCAGCGGATCCAAATTTTTTACCGGCCCGCCTTTCAGCGGCGCTTTGCTGGTTCCGGGGTCGCTTGCGGAGCGACTGGAATCCCTTCCACTGGCGGCAGCCGGGCTGCGGGATTACACCAGCCGATGGGCTTGGCCTGTCTCCTGGACAAGACTGCGTGCCGCACTGCCCGCCCGAACAAGCTTTGGTCAGTATTTTCGGTGGACGGCGGCGATTGAGGAAATGCAGGCCTATTTTGCTGTCCCGCTGGATTTTCGCGGCCGTGTCCTTCACGAGTTCTCAGAAATGGCGGCTACACTCATTCAAAGTCACGCGCCTGAGTGTCTTTTAGAAGATCAAACCGAACAAACCCTGCTAAGTGATGACAATTCAGAATTCAACACAAGAACGATCTTTCCATTCCTCGTAAGTCATGGCAGCCGCTGGATGCCCTATGCTGACACCATCGCGCTTTACAAGGCGCTTAACCAGGACATGACAGCTCATATCCCCTCCGAAATAGCGGCGAAGATCTGCCATGTCGGCCAGCCTGTTCGTATTCCGCTAGCAGAGGGAAAAGATGCCGGCGCACTTCGGATCTGTGCTGATGCCCGCATGGTCTCGCAGCTCTGGTCTCAGCATCAGGCAAATCCAAATGCTTTTTCGCTGGTCCAGCAGCAGCAGGAAATCTGCACGATCCTGGCAAAGACGGCTCTGGTCGCGCAGCACTTATCACGTTTTTGAAGATTGGAAGTACTTTGATTCCTTCAGTAATCGGCCTCGCGAAACTGGCGAAGATGTCGTTTGACGGCGCGGACATGGCACCCCTCTGGGAGCAATTGACGACGCGGTTTTCGGAAGACCAGGCAGATGCCGATGCCCGGCAGGCAATGTATGCGGCTCTTCTGGATATGTGCCTGATCGATCAGATGCTCGGCAGCCCCGAGCGCGGCCTTGAATTCCAGGCGCAGGCACTGGAAGCCTGCCGATTGTATCAGATTCCGGCAACAACGCTGCCTGCCAAACTAACGGTGCTTGGATTTGTCACCCCTGGCAAGATCAATGCCAACACACCTATTGAGTTCTTGATCGAGGACACTGCAATCACGCTCTGCCTGCTGTATGTTGTCCCCGGTCAGCCACTGCCGCCGGTGCCTGAGCACGATGTGGCGATTGTTCTGGTCGCGGAAAGTGAAGCGGCGAAACCGGTACTGCTTGAACTGGAGCGGCTGACGGAAAACTGGGCCAGCCCGGTGCTGAATAAGCCTCGGCAAGTGCCACTCGTGGGGCGCGAACTGCTTTACAAGCTCCTGACTCCGATTGCAGGCGTCACAATCCCGGCCACGGTTCAGGCGAGTCGGGCAGACCTGGAAAGCACCCTACATAGATTTCCGCTGATTGTCCGCCCCGTCGACTCCCATGCCGGCGACGGCCTGGAAAAACTAGACTGCGCTTGTGATGTCGCGGCTTATCTTGACCAGCATCCCGAGCCTGATTTCTATCTCTCTGCCTTTCAGGATTACCGCAGCCCCGACGGGCAGTATCGCAAGTACCGCATTATGGTTATCGATGGAGAGCCGTTTCCGTGCCATATGGGCGTCTCCAATCACTGGATGATCCATTATGTCAACGCCGGGATGGTGGAAAACGCAGAAAAGCGCCGGGAAGAAGAGCAGTTCCTGAACAGCTTCCAAGCAGATTTCGGGCTGCGGCATCGTCAGGCGATTGCCGAGATAGCCGACACGCTGGGCCTGGATTACTTCGGGATCGACTGCGCCGAGATGCCCGACGGCAGCCTGCTGATATTTGAGGCCAGCACGGCTTTAGTCGTTCACAGCATGGACCAACCTAACATCTTCCCCTACAAAGCCCCACATATGGGTTCTCTCTTCGATGCCTTTCAAGCATTTTTGTACCGAAACGTGAGGATTTAACACTCCCCACTAGGCGGATGTACTTGAATGGCCGCGTGAACCTGTTATTAAAGAACAACGCCTTATCCTTTAATAAGGACACTCTATGAAACGCATCTCCGGCCGATTCTTACGCAGCACGACCTCTCCAGAGCCTTTTTTAGCGTTCATTCCAGCTCCCTTGCCGCCGAACCCGCCGCTCGAAATATCGACGGATATTCAGCAGCTTTTAGAGCAGGCTAATCGCGCCCTAGGCCGACTGGATAGCGTCGGAGCGTTGCTGCCCGGCACACAGCTTTTTCTTTATTCCTATATCCGAAAAGAAGCGCTGCTGTCTTCCCAGATCGAAGGAACACAGTCCTCGTTTTCTGATCTGCTGCTGTATGAGAACGAAGAAGCCCCAGGCGTTCCGGTAGGCGATGTGCAGGAGGTCTCAAACTATGTCCAGGCGATGGAATACGGACTGCGGCGTATTCAGGAAGGCTTTCCCCTGTCTCTGCGTTTGATTCGGGAAGTCCATGCGATCCTGCTTTCCGAAGGGCGTGGCAGCCATCAGTCACCCAGTGAGTTTCGCCGCTCCCAAAACTGGATCGGTGGATCGCGTCCCGGCAATGCTCGCTATGTACCGCCGCCGCCGGATCAAGTCATGGAATGCCTGGGAGCCTTAGAAAAATTCCTGCACGACGATCCGGTTCCAACGCCGACACTCATCAAAGCGGCATTGGCCCATGTCCAGTTTGAATCCATCCATCCGTTTCTCGATGGGAATGGCCGTGTGGGCCGCTTGCTGATTACGCTGCTGCTGTGTGCGGAAGGTGCGATGACGGAGCCGCTCCTGTACCTCAGTATCTATCTTAAAAGCAACCGGGATACTTACTACGCATTGCTTCAGCAGATACGGGAAACTGGCGAGTGGGAAGAATGGCTGCGCTTTTTTGCGGGGCGTCTTGGAAACTGCGGAGCAGGGAGCGGCAACCACGCGAACGATTTTGCAGCTTTTCCGCGATGACAGGGAGCGTATCGAAGGGTTGGGTCGGGCAGCGTCCTCAGCGCTGCGAGTCTTCAGCCAGCTTCAGGCGATGCCGCTGGCTTCGATTTCCAAGATTGTCATTACTCTGGAGATGACACCCCCCACTGCGGCGGCGGCGGTAAAGAATCTGGAAACACTGGGGATTATTCACGAGCTGACCGGGCGGAAGCGTGACCGCCTTTTTGTCTACAGCCGTTACCTGGACATCCTGAACGAAGGCGCTGAGCCGCTTCGTTCTTACACGAACTAATCCAGCTTTCTTAATGCATCATTGAAGGCATTTTGGGCATACTTAAATCCTGTGTACCGGGAGTGCGGGTGAGGGTGCCGAGGAGAACATGGCCGTCATCGCGATGCTGTGGAGTGAGCAGGAACAAAACGCCTTCCGAAAGGCCGAGGCCGGATGGAGCGGGCAGATCGCCGCAGTCGAGGCGCAGCTTTAAAAACCGGGGCAGTGTGTCCGGCTGCCACTGGCCGTGCGAGAATGGAGCCTCGCCGGGTTTCTGGTCAAGCACGAACATTTCGCGTCGCACTCGCAGACTGCCTCCGGCATAAAGTGCGTATAGCGAAACGGCGCGGACCGGCTGCGCTCCGGCAAGGATGCTCTCTACAAAAACTTGTATCCGGGCCAGCAAGGCCAGAGACTCAAGAGGCGCAATCAGCCGGTGGGACACCCCGGTGCCAAGCGCTCCGGCAAACTCTTCCGGCATCTCCGACAACTGGTAGTAGCCGCCCTGCTCGGAAAGAACGGCGTTCGCGACTTCGTTGGCGTACTCTGTCCCCGCCCCCACCCGTTTCTTGATATACGCGATGGAAAGACCATGCCGCTCCAGTTGGATGGCGCGAAGGGTATCGAAGTCAGGGTTATCAGTCATGAACATAGATCTTTACTTAAAGCTGGGCAGGATAATGCCCTTCATAATCACGTTTTGAGTCAGCAAGAATACTAAGAGTGTCGGCAGAGTGGCAAGTGTCAAAGCCGCCATCATGACATACATCGGGGCACCGCTTGATTGCAGCTCATAAATCCAGACCATGATAGTCCACATGCTGTGGTCCTGGCAGATGGTCATCGCATATAAGAATCCGCCGTAAGCCGCTGAGAACGCGCCGAGGCCGATGACCGCGAAGATGGGGCGGCTCAGGGGAAGCGTGATGGTCCAGAACATGCGAAGCTCACCGGCTCCATCGAGAGTGCCCGCTTCGTAAAGCTCGCGCGGCAGGCTGTCAAAAAAGCCCTTCAGCAGAAAGATCGAATAGCCGCTGGCTGCACCGGGCAGGACAAGAGCCGCGTAGGTGTTCAGCAGATGGAACTGCTTAAGCAGCAGAAAGTTCTGAATCAGCGAGATTTCGCCGGGGAACGACATCGTCGCCAGCAGAAACAGCAGCACAGCGTTTCCGTAGGACAGATTATACCGCGAAAGGGCATAGGCGCAGAGCGGGTTGACAATGAGCGTGGTCAAAATCGCCAGCAGGCAGTAAATAAAAGTCACCGAGACCGCGCTGCTGTGCAGAAAGATATACTGCATGACCAGGCTGTAATTGCGTGTCAAATAGTCCCAGCGCAGCGGCCCGGCATTCGCCTGGACATAAGCCCAATCGGAGGCCTGGACCGGCAGCGCTGCTGCCAATCGTGACGGCGAAGAGTTGCGCCAGCGCGTCTCCGGGGTATCGATAGAAAGAAACTGAAGGGGCACGGCACGCAGAAATGCGATCCAGTTGATGAGTGGTGGCCCTGCGGCGGGGAGAGTCTCCGGGTCAGGCAGCGTCACCGTGCTAAATGCATTGATCTTGGTGCTGTACTCCTGATTATATCGGGCAGCACTGCCCCGATAGTGGTGTTCTAAAAATGTTTGATAGGCGTTCAGGGCTACCGGGTCGACACGGATGTCGCGGAACGGCAGTTGGGTCCGAACAAATTGTTCCCAATCTTTGCGCTCTCCCGAATTACCTTCCGGCAGAGCGGTCAGCGTGATCGCGTTGTAGGATGGGAGATTCGTTCCCCAGGCAGTGTTCAGCGTCTTCAGGTCCGGCTCCGTGTTTTCTTTCAGCCAGCGCTGGTACAGAGGGTCTGCGCCGATCACCAGGAAGTAGTGCGCCGGCAAAGTCGCCTCAAACGCTTTCCAGTCCTGGGTCTTTATATCCGTGCCGGAAATCCAGTTGTGACTTGACGGCTGCTCGAAGGGCGGAAAGACAGTCAGGAAATCTTCGTCTTCCTGGTTGTAGGCTTCGTCCAGCGCACGGATGTCTCCGTGGAAGTGACTTCGCAGAAATCGATGGTAGCGGTCAAGCAGGGGGCTCGGGCTGTAAGCCGCCGCTGCGCCTGCAAACCCCGCACTTTTATACCGCACCGGCAGGGCTATTGCGAACGCATTCCAATCGCTGACTGCGTGAGGGTCGTACTTCGCAGGAGGCTGGATGTCTTGGAGAGTAACATAATTTGTCCCATAAGACGCATTGGTCAGATCCATGTCGCCCTTGTACTTGTCTTCGGCATATTTGCCAAGCAGCGCGGACTCCGAATGCAGGTAGCGCGGGATGATCTCGGGACTGGATTTTTCGTACTGCGACTCGGTGGAAGCGCCGAGCATGACAAGAAACGGGTAGAGCATCGCGATCGCGCCAAGCGTGAGAATCAGATAAAGCCCACCTACCAGAACGCGCATTTTCAGGGTCTTGCGACCGACAACGGGAATCAGGGCCATGAAAGTATTATATCGGCAAGGCGACCGGATTGCAAGGGGACAACTGCGTTGGCTTTAATCCAATAGCCCGGAGGCTGTCAGCTTCCTACCACCGCACGGCGTAGAGCGAGAAGCGGGACGGTAGGGTCTCGGCGGCATCGGTTTTTCGGAAGGTCTGATGGGCGTAGCTCAGAGTTTCTGCCAAAAGCTCGGTGTGGTCAGTCTCAGAAATGCCCCACATCTGGGAATAAGTCCGCCCAGTCAGTGCTTCCAGTGTCTGCGCTGTCGGAACTGTTCGTTTCCAGGCAAGATGCGGCGTTTCCAGCAGTGTGACCTGCGCTCCCGCCCCGCCGTCACGCTCTCGCCGCCGCAGATACGCCAGAGCCGGAGACAGGCTGGCCGTGCCGACACTTGGGGCGAGTACGCGCCGGACACGCGCCCGCTCGAAGTAGAAATCTACTAGTACCGAGCGGCCTCCCATTTCGACGCCGAGAAAGAGAACGCCAGATTTCGGGGTCAGAACGCGCCGGACTTCAGACAGCACCAGCGGCCAACGCTCGATGAGGTGCAGGATATGAACCAGCAGAACGCCGCTCAACTTACCGTTTTGGAATGGCAGCCGCTGCAAATCCGCTTGCGCCAATGACAGGGTGCTCGGCGAGGTCTTCGTTGCAATCCGTCCCATCATCGCCGTAGAAATATCGACGCCTACAACTTGTGCGGGATAAAGTTTAGCAAGAGGCGCGGCAAAACGACCCGTCCCTATTCCCGCATCCAAAAAGAGTCCGCCTGACACTAAATTCGTTTCACGCGCGAGCAGCCGAACAATCTCTTCCATATGAGCCGGTGGTATGACTCGTGTGAGGTCATAAACCTCAGCGACCTGGTCAAACGAGAGGTACCGCCCAGGGGTCGTCATTAGCCTTGTTCCTGAACGAGTGGAGTTACAGATTTTGGTGTGCTGATCGATGGGGCAACGATGTAAAGTGGCACTAAGCCGAATGGATCATCGATGTCATTATTTTCGAGCCGACGTGCTGCGATTCGAGCAAGCCCTTCCGGCGGCGTCCAGGGCTGCGGCAACATGATCTTCCCATACCAGCCGGCTGAACGCCCTTGTGACAGATAACGAGCATCACCGCAGACAATAATTCGCTCCATCGCTTGGAGTCGCGACTGCATATCGTAGACGTTCTCTGCGAATGGTCCCTCGGTTCGTTCCCCATTTCGGTAAATAGCGGCATAGACTTCCTCACGCCGTGATGGGAGAACTGGAACGACAAGTGTGTCGTCGTCATGCGTTACCCACACTGAAGCATACGCATCCAATGTTCCGACACCGACCAGCGGCTTCCCAGTCACCTGTGCCAGTGTCTTGGCAGTTGTGACACCGACACGAACACCTGTGAAGGAGCCGGGCCCTAGTCCGACGGCGAAAGCCGTCATGTCTTCCAGCGTCAGGCCATTGCGGGTCAGCAGCCCATCGACTTCTCCCAGTAATCGCGTGGACAGAGTACGCTTACTCTCGAAGAGGCTGACGGCACGAATACTGCCATCGTCTTCCGCTAATGCCAGCACGCAAAAGGTGCCGCTTGTGTCTAAGGCCAGGAAAGTCATAAGAGTCCGAGTACTTCTTCCGCTCTTGCTCCCTGAGCAGTCATCACGATCAAACGTGTGTCGGGTGAGTCAGGAGCTAGAGTGATGTCTAAGCGTTCTGAGGGAAGAGCATCGGTGATTTTATCGGCCCACTCGATCACGACGACGCCGTCGGCACTCAAATAGTCGTCAAAGGCCAGATCGTAAAGACCGGATGAGTCGGGTAGACGGTAAACATCAAAATGGTATAGGGGAACACGTCCGCCAATATGCTCAGTCACCAGCGTAAACGTGGGTGAATTGACAGGCTCTTCGGAAGGCAGCCCCAGCCCCAGCGCGAGGCCCTGTGTAAATGTTGTCTTGCCCGCGCCCAAGTCCCCGATGAGGCAAAGAACGTCGCCAGCACCAAGAAGTGCGCCAAGATGCCCAGCAAGAGCGCGGGTTTCATCGGGGGTTTGTGTCTGGAAAGTCCGTGTCATAGATATATGTAAAACTTAGGAGGTGAAGTGATCCCAGCCAGTGCCGGGCTGGGCGAGATCGACACCCTCAGCGTCGACATAATGCAGGCCATTCCGCGTGATTTCGCCGATCCGTGTCAGATTGGTTCCTGTCGCGGTGACAGCCGCGCTGACCTCATCGACATCCGAGGGAGCGACTGCCAGCAGCAATTCATAATCCTCGCCGCCGCGAAGCGCGAAGTCAGAACCCGACCATTCCATTTCGTCAGCAGTCGCCGTTAATATCTCCGAAAGCGGCAACCGGGAAACCTCCACTCTCGCACCGACACCCGAGGCCGCGCAGAGCTTCGGGAGGTCAGCCGCAAGGCCGTCACTCAGGTCCATACAGGCATGGACTTTTCCCGTTTCGCGGGCAGCAAGGGCCGCGACGATGCGTGGCTGCGGGCGGCGATGGGTTTGTATCAGGTCACGGCAGATCTTCTCTGCTTTGAGGACACCCTGCTGTTCCAGCAGAGCTTGACCAATCGCCGAGCTGCCGAGCGTCCCTGTCACCAGCAGAATGTCACCGACTTTTGCGCCGGTACGCTTCAGCGCCTGACCCGCCGGAATTGTCCCTATCTGCGTGATGTTGAGGACCAGGCCGCCGGGAGTGCTGTTTGTGTCACCCCCGGCCAGCTTTGAGCCGTAGCGGCCCAGGCAGTCGCATAAGCCGTCATAGAGCCGCTCGACGCTTTCGACTGTTTCTTCAGGTGGCAGCGCAAGAGACACAAAAGTAAAAGTCGGGACTGCGCCCATGGCCGCCATATCCGAGAGATTGACTGCTGCCGCTTTCCAGCCGATTGAGTAAGGATCGCTCCAATCCCGCCGGAAGTGGACGCTTTCGATTAGCAGATCCGTTGTCACAACGACTTGCTGACCTGACGGGACATCCAGTATGGCCGCGTCATCCCCTATCGGCAGAGAAAGGCCATCCACTGCCGGGCTGCCGTAGGTCTCCCGAAGCCGCCCGATCAGACCGACTTCTCCGCCAATCTCGGATATTAACATAGGTAGACTTAACCGCCCCAGTTCCACATGATCGGATTGTTATCCAAACGGTCGGTGACGGTGCGGCCAATCTCATCGATGGCCTCCAGATCGTCTTCGTCGATCTCGACATCTCCCGCCGCCGCGTTTTGAGTCGCCTGTTCGGAATTGCGGGCACCGACAATCGCGCTTGTCTGTGGCTGCGCGATCAGCCAGGCCAGTGACAACTGACCGACCGTGACACCATATTTATCCGCCAGCGGTCGAAGCTTGTCCAGGGCGTTCTGGGCCCGCTCGTAGTTCTCGCCGGAGAAGAGCTTGTTGCCTGCGCGATTATCCCCTTCGGCGAACTTGTGGCCGCGCCCGAACTTGCCGGTCAGCAGGCCCTGAGCGAGAGGAGAATAAGCGATGATCGAAATCTTGTTTTCGGCGCAGTAGACACCGGCATCGTCTTCCACCTGACGCCAGAACAGGGAATACGGCGGCTGCAAACTGTCGATGCGGCCAAATTGGGAAGCTTCCTGAATCTGAGATCGATTGAAGTTAGACACGCCGACAGCCCGAATTTTCCCCTGCTCTTTCAGCGCGGCAAGCGCTCCCATCGTCTCTTCAATCGGAATATTTTCCGTGCCGAAAGTGCCTGCCGGCCAGTGAATTTGATACAGGTCGATCCGATCCGTCCCTAAATTTTTCAGTGACCGCTCACAGGCTTCCACAACCTGATCGGCTTTCAAGTGATCAGCAAAGACTTTCGTTGCAATGACTATCTGGTCTCGTTTTGTACCAAGCGCCTTGCCAAGTATCTGTTCGCTATGGCCTGTGCCATAGGCTTCGGCCGTGTCGAATGTCGTGATGCCGCTGTCAAACGCAGCCTGATGGGCGGTGATAGTCTCGTTGTCGTCAATTCCGATCCACTGAGATTTGCCGGACTGCCAGCCGCCGAAAATAATCGCGCTGATTTCAATCTTAGAGCGCCCTAGCTGTCGATACTGCATGGTAGAGGTCCCTTTCGGACAAATGTATTCGACACTAGTATGCCCGTGTTAGCTTTAGTATAAGCGTTTCGGGAAGAAATTGTCAAGTCGCTGCACTCTCTCACCCTACCTATGTCGCGGTCGCCTCTTGACATTGTATTTTTCATATGTTATACTTCCCTTGTTCCTTACCTCTTCCGCTGAACATTGCTCCTGAACATCACTTTCTGGCGTGACTTGCCGCCCCTTACTCGTTCGCGGTTGTTTCTTCCAGCGCCCGTCGCCCGTGGAACCCGCAAATGTCATGCCATCCTTTTCGCGCTGATCTGCACCAGCTTTCTGCCGGCCTGTGCGTCTTTGTGCCTGGCGGATGTCACGCCGTGGAACGCCGGTACCCAGGGACAGTTCATCACCTCCCTCTGCCGTGATACCACTGGTCATGTCTGGATTGGCACCGAAGATCAAGGCATCTGGCGCTGCGATCCCACTGCTCCTAAAGACAACCAATACACCCATTTCACCACCAAAGACGGACTCGGCGACGACAATTCTTACGCGCTTGTCTGTGACAAAGCCGGACGTATCTGGGCCGGAACGCTCAACCACGGCGTCAGCGTTTACAACGGCAAGCAGTGGAAAACCTACGGCCCCGTCGACGGCCCGCTCGGCTCCCGCATCTTTGCCCTGGCCGTCAGCCCTAAAGACGGCGGCGTCTGGGGCGCGACCGAAGCCGGGCTGTTCCGCTACAAAAACTCCCGATGGACTTACTTTACCCGTGCCGACGGTTTGCCTTCCGACCAGGCCAACGCCCTGGCCTTTGCTGCCGATGGTACGCTGTATGTCGGTACGCAGTGCGATGGCATCGCCATTGCTTCCCCGGATGACAATTACAAATCTTGGCGCGTTGTCCCCGGCCCTACCACTGCGCTCAATGCCCCTGCCGGTACCGGTTTGCCCTCTGCCCTCATCAACTGCCTGCTGGTCTCCTCCGACAATGTGGTCTACGCGGGAACCGACGGCGGGCTGGCGGCAAGCCGGGATGAAGGCATAACCTGGACGTTCGTGCGGGGCCTGGACTGGACGGCAAAGCTTGCAGGCTTGCTTCATCCTGTCATGCCTATAACCGCGCCCGTCTCCAGCGATCTGCTGTCGGAGGATTACGTGACGTGTTTAGCGGAAGGCGACGATGGCCGTATCTTCGTCGGCCATCGTCAGACGGGCTTAGAAGCGTTTGCTCCGAAGACGGGGAAGCGTGTGCAGTCGGGGGCGAATGGAACGCGAAGCGACAGTGACATCTTCAGCCTGCTGGTGTCGGGCGAGACCGCCTGGGTCGGTCAGTACGGCGGGGGGCTGCTGACACCGGTCTCGTCTGCCCTCAAAACTGTTCTATCATCTTCTGCGGCTACTATTCCCTTGCCGATTCCCGCCAAACCTCCGATGCTTTCCGAACTGAACGCGATGCTGGCACGGGTGAAGTTATTGAAAGTCGAGATGCCGGTTGGCGGGGCGGTTTACTTGGGAGAGGACTGGCAGACGCAGGGCGACTGGCTGGGGCACTACGGCAGGCAGTCTACTATCCTCTGTGCTGCGGATGCGCCGCTGGACCATGACATTATTTCCGATCCGGCGTACCGAACACAGATTTCGATGGGACCGCATCATCCGCCTGGTGACAGTATCCGCCGCTGGGATACCTGGACGCAAACGGATAACCCAAAATCCCTCTACGATCCCATCCCCGGCAATCGCCGACAGTCTGAGGCCGATGACCACGGCGAATCGATGGTCGGGCCAGGAGACAGCTTCGCTTACCAGGGGCCGGATGTATGGGTCACGGTCACAGTCCCGGAGGGTACGCACCGGGTCAGCCTGTACGATTTCAACAAGGACGGGCATGATAGCAACAATCGATTCCGTGACTACAAAGTAGACGTGCTGCCGTATTCAGAGGACGCAGAAGCTGTACAGGAAGAAGCGCCACTTGCCCATGCCCGTATCAATAACTTCTGGGGCGGTGTCTATGAGACTTTTTTAGTGCGCGGCCCGTCAAAATATATCTTCCGGGTCGCCAAGAACAGTAGCCTCAACACGATCCTTCCTGCGGTGTTGATTGATCGGATCGGCGGCATGAAGACCCGGCGCGACTGCAATGCCTGGATGGGCGGCGTGCGTTACGCACCGCCCGACCCGGACGCGCCGATCCCGCCCGACCCGCACCTGCTGGACAAGCTGCTGGCGGCAAACGGCAAATTGCTATTATCGATAGGAGGCAAATCACCGACCCCGCAAGCGCTCAAAACTATCGCTGCCGCCCGTGCCCTCTGGGATGCGCTGGATGCTGCTCAAAACAATCCTGCGTCTTTGCCGCTTCAGCTTTCGTGCCGTCTTCTGGCATACCGAGCCGCCGTTAAAGCAGGTGCCACCGATGCCCTGCAAACCGAGTGGCGCTGGGCGCTCCATTTCTGGACTCCGGCAGACCGTCAGGAGTTCACCGACATCACGCAGCAAGCACATGAAAGCCTGCTCAATTTGAATCCCGATATGCGAAACCACAGTTACTAATCCCGCATCGATAAGGAGAAACGACCATGACGAACAAACGCTCAACTTTTTTTGCTTTGATGATATGCCTATTTCTACTGATGGATGTCTTTGCTGCTGCAAGCACACCGCCTCCGCCGCCGCCTACAGTAGTTACAGTAACTGATAGCTTCGCTCCTCACGGAGCCTACTTGCGTTGGGAACAGTTTTCAACCGATCTTTCTGCGAGTATCACTAACCCTCCGCAGTCTACGACAGAGACTACAATCACTGGTCCAACATATCAGTGGAACATAGTTAGCCAAAGTCCCTCATCTCCTATATTCGCGATCATCGACTCCGGTAATGGCAATGCGACCCTGCAAAGCCCAACGCCTTCCAAAAGTGTCTGTTTCATCGCGGGAGGCGGAACTTACAACGTATATGTGAACTGCACAATCACATACACCAGCACAAACAACACGACAGGCGCAACTACGCCATTAAGCTATTCTGCGAATCCTTCGCTGGATGTGACATTTTTCGTGAGAGTGCCAGTACTCGTTGAAGAAACTTCAGCGCGTAACATTGTTGATGCCGCAGGGAATTATTATCATATTGGGAACTACAACGGACCGATCTGGGGATTTATCAGCAACTACTCGTTTGAACTACTGGACAATCAGTCACCCCGGCAGCCATATGGAAACGGTGTACTGCAAGAAAGTTTTTCCTCTGTAAGTCCCCCTGGTTTTCAACCAAATGGACCCGGCGGTGGTGATGCCTGGAACTTGAATAACGATGGATCAGGTTCGCCAACGGACAGTTGGACGGATTCCAACTTCGTTTACTATATGCAGGACCCAGGGCCTATCAATCAAAACCAGTTTGTATACTCGTTCTACCAAAACTGGGACTGTATGGAGGCAACCCCTCCATATGCCTCGCCACAGTTATACGTCACATTCAACAATAAGGGAGGGCACCAGTTCTTGCCAAGCATCAATGACACCTCCCTGACACCACAAATGTTTGTTAAAGTATATGGTGGATACGCAATCAGGTCTTTCCCGGGTGATCCATATTCTAACTAAACGCTCATGCAGGAGTGGCGTGACGAAACGAGCATCAGGCTTAACCAAAACATTTTCTTGATTAAGCCTGATGCTCTCAAGCAAAGTTCGTAAAGAAAATCATACCAAGTCAATGAAAATCCAAATTGGGACTTTAACAAGTATCGCTCTTTTGTTATTTCCTTGCATTAAGGCTGAATGTCAATTATCACCTGCCAAGCCGTTACAGGAGACTATCCTTGCATCAACTACGATTGTGGTCTGCCGACTCACGAAATTTACAGCCGAACCATCTCAAGATGTTCTAATGAAACCGGCTGGTACTACGCCTAATGGCATTCCCTATTATATTGGCAACAAATTGGTTATCAATGCTATAGATAGTGTCAACCCACCCGGAACTTATGAGTTTGATGTTATCCAAACCATCAAAGGAGAGATGAAAACACATTTATCTGTTTCATTACCGAATGTTCTTGCATTTAGTTATGGCGACTACATGACATCGAAGCCAACAGTTGCCATCGGCGGGAAGTTTTTGCTATTATTAAAACTGAGTAGCACAGGTTACAGCCCCACCGATCTAAGGCTACCCCTCATTCCCATACCGGCTGACGCCTCCACGGGCAACAGTGATACCACTACGATGCAGGTAGCAAATCTGCTTTTACCTTCCGGTCCAGATTCGGCATTGCGATTGGCGGATTCATATTTGCTTAGAACACTTACGAGTCCAAATTTAGTGATGAAGTTAGTTCCCTTTCTAACTGATCGCAATATTTATGTCAGGGATAACGTCCTAGCGTGCCTGGCTGCAAACCAGCAGGTTGCCGTTATTCCAAAAATCGTTCAGTTATCAGCTAATTCAAAGTTTCGAGATCATCCTTCCAATGCCGTTCCAGCATTACAATCTTTTGTCGTACCTGATGCTATACCTTATCTTAACCCTTTGGTTTTTAATAATGGTTATGATATACGTACTCACACAATGTACGCGCTATACAAAGTCGCAGACAGTTCAAGTATTCCATACCTAATCATGGCGTTGCGTGATCCTGATCCAGAAAAGAACATACCCGCAGGAGCTTATGTAGCTTTGAGACGACTGATTCCCGTGCTGGGACCGTATACCCCGCAGTCACAGACAGAGTTTGTTCAAAAGTTTAACATAGAGATCAAGCCGATTAATGCTTGGTGGAGCGATGAACTGCTTGGCAAGCACCTCAAGCCGGGGGAACATCCAGCGATACCGGCGGAGTTACCAAACACGCCCGCGCTGCTGAACACACTGCTGTTCATTCCCGATACGCCCACGCGCCGCGCCGTCGCCGACAAACTGGCTCGGCTTGGCGACAAGAGCTCTATTCCATATTTGATCTTAGCCCTGCAAGACCCGGACCCTCAGCCGTCCGGGGGCAGCGTGTCCTACGTCGCCTACAAGACCCTGCATCGGCTCATCCCATCTTTGGGAACGGTGCGGGATAGCGACAGCTTTACCGCGAACCATGACGCCGCGACCCAGCCGATCTATGACTGGTGGCGGGATGAGCTGCTAGAAAAGCATTTGCCGAAGCAGCGTACACTGTTGGGCGTTGACGGGCATTTCTAGGGCGAATTTGGAGACGCGGACGGGTCGGGATTTCAATGGGGTATTTGCCGCAGAAACAGGGACGGCAGAGAAGGGCAGGCACAAGGGCCTGCCCTTCTTTTTGCGTGGGTTGACAATCCGGCACTGGTCACTTATAATAGCAATAATCACATTTGTAAGACGCAGTGCGGAGGAGGTCAGATTTGTTCAGTTTCTTGCCCTTGTCTTTTTCCTTGCGACGAGTTATGCTGATGATAGGCGCATCGGTTTTTGCTCTCTGGCTTCTGTTCGGGAATCCCCAATCTTCCTATGCCGCCGGGGAAGCGATGCCGCTGCCGGCCTTCACGCCCCCTGTCTATGGTGTCCTCGGATTTGTGCTGCTGGCCTCGGTGGCGGCGCTGGTCTACGGCTTCGTGCTGCGTGCTCAGGTGCTGCGACTGTCGCCGGGATCGGCGGCGATGCAGGAAGTCGGAGCGGCTATCCGGTCGGGAGCGCTGGCATACCTTGCCAAACAGGTTCGGACGATGCTGCCGCTGGTGGCAGTGCTGGCCGTACTGCTGGTCATCTTGTACGCTTCTCAGTACGGGCTGACTATCGCGCTTGGCGTCGCCGCCGCGTTTCTCCTGGGTGTCACGCTGTCGTATACTGCCGGGTATGTCGGCATGGGCATGGCGGTAGTAGGCAATCAGCGGACTGCTCATCAAGCTTTGACTACCTACAAAGGGGCACTCGAAGCTGCGTTCAAAAGCGGTGCGGTGGCGGGCATGATGACTGTCGGGCTAGGGCTTTTGGGCGCGACTCTGATCTTTCTGATCTTCCGCAGCGATGCGATGAAAGTGCTGATCGGCTTCGGTTTCGGGGGCAGCCTGGCGGCGCTCTTTATGCGGGTGGGCGGCGGCATCTTTACTAAAAGCGCCGATGTCGGGGCGGATCTGGTCGGTAAGATCGAGCAGTCTATCCCGGAAGACGATCCGCGCAATGCGGCGACTATCGCGGATAATGTCGGGGACAATGTCGGCGACTGCGCGGGCATGGCCGCCGATGTCTTTGAGTCGTATCTAGTCACTCTCGTCGCGGCCCTGCTGCTTGGCACGGCCATCGGAACCGTCACTGGAGACCCGGCAGTGGCTCTTCCTCTGATCTTATTTCCTCTGGTCATTCACGGTGTCGGCATCTTCGCCTCTATTGCAGGCATCTTTTCACTGCGCGGCAAAGAAGACATCGACCTGGACCCGCTGGTGCCGATCAATCGCGGATTCTGGCTGACCGGGGCCATCGCGACGGTGCTTTTAGCCTCCGCCGCCTCTATCCTGCCGGGCCTCAAAGACGGAATTACGGTCAATGGAGTCACTTATGGGCCGGTCTATTTTATCGCGGCGACAGTGATCGGAGTCGTGCTGGCGCTGGTCATCGGCAAGCAGACTGAGTATTTCACTGGAGCCGACAAGCGCCCTGTCAGCGAAGTCGCGCAGGCGTCCCAGACCGGTCCGGCGACACTGATTTTGTCGGGGTTCTCACTTGGTCTCGAAAGCGCGGCCTGGGGTGTCGCCGTGATTGTGGTGGCCTTATTCAGTATCGTTTTGCTGTTTCACGGCAGTCCTTTACTTTCGGCTTACGGCATTGCTCTGGCAGGACTTGGACTTTTGACGACAACCGGCTATGTGCTGGCAATGGACACGTTCGGCCCGATCTCCGATAATGCCCAGGGCATTTTTGAGATGTCCGGCGCGGCCCATGAGCAGCATAGCCACTCGAACGGCACGTCACCTGCCCGCCCATCCGGGGCACGGGTCGTTTCCAAGCTCGACTCGGCAGGCAATACGACTAAAGCCCTGACCAAAGGGTTTGCGATTGCGACGGCGGTCATCGCCGCCGTGGCTCTGTTTCAGGGCTTTGTCTCCGATGCTGGGCTGAAAGCAAGTGACTTCAGCCTGGTCGAGCCGAAAGTCTTTATCGGACTGCTCATCGGCGGCGCGGCTCCGTTTTTGTTCTGTTCGTTCGCCATCAACGCCGTTTCCCGAGCGGCTTTCCAGCTCGTGGAAGAAGTCCGGCGTCAATTTCGGGAGATTCCTGGCATCATGGAGGGAACCGGCAAGCCAGACTACGCCAAGTGCGTCGAGATCGCGACGGCGGCGGCTCAGAAGGAGCTGCTTGGTCCCGGCATTCTCGCGATCTGCCTGCCCATTTTAGTCGGCTTCGGGCTGGGCGCACCTGCGCTCGGGGGCTATCTTGCTGGTGCCATCGTGACAGGCCAGCTCATGGCAGTCCTGCTGGCAAACTCGGGCGGCGCGTGGGACAACGCCAAGAAGAAGATCGAAGACGGCCTGTTCGGCGGCAAAGGCACCGACCAGCACAAAGCCAGCGTCATCGGCGATACTGTCGGCGACCCATTCAAGGACACGGCAGGCCCGGCACTTAACCCGTTGATCAAAGTCATGAACCTGGTCGGTGTCCTGATTGCCGGAGTCGTTGTCAGCACTGAGAACAATTTTCTACTGCGCGGCGTGATCGTCGTCGTGATGGCAGGCCTGCTGACTGCCGCGATCTTGTTCTCTAAGCGCGGCGGCCTCATGGAAATGAAAAGCCCGGAAGCTGCTCCTGTGATGGAGCGAGAAGAGGCGATAATGCAGGGAGCGCAGACGGGCGACTGAAGTCGCCTGCCTTTCTTCTCATAGGCACAGGGACGAAAAGTATTCTTTTGCCGTAACCGCTTTATAATATCATCGCACAGAGGAGTTTCGCCGAAAAGTGCCTCGAAGGCTTCAACCCCGTTTTATATCGGTGGCCCGCAGTTCGAGTACTGGCGTCACACGCACCTAACCATCGACGTCGTGCCAGGACGCGGCAGCGCCTTCTCCGTCGAGGCTCCCGAAGGCATCCGCTTTCTCACCCGCTCCCGGCTGTTCACCGATGCAGAAAACGAAGACTTGGACAAGCAGGGTGAGCCGCATCGCGGCCCTTCCGACTGAACGATAGCACTGTCTCATACTGTATCCATCGGGGTATTACCAAATGAGCCATCCAAAATCTCATTGTGACTCTCCGAGGAAATAGAAATGCAAAAATCAGCACTTGTCGTCGGCGCGAGCGGCATTGTCGGCAGCACTTTAGCCCGGCATCTGGCGGAAAGCGCGTGGCAGGTACACGGACTTGCCCGCAGGCCGCCGCGTGACATCGGCGGCGTTGAGCCTGTGGCGGCCGATCTGCTGGACCCGGCTTCTCTTCGGGCGTCACTGAAAACGCTTCGGCCAACCCATATTTTCTTCTGCACCTGGATGCGGCAGCCCACAGAAGTAGAAAACATCAAAGTCAACAGTGCCCTGGTACGTAACCTACTGAATGCCGTTTCGCCCGGCGGCTCTGTGCGTCATGTAGGCCTGGTGACAGGGCTCAAACACTACCTCGGCCCATTTGAAGCCTATGGCAAAGGAACGCTGCCAGCGACGCCATTCCGCGAGGAGCAGCCTCGGCTCGAAATCGACAACTTTTATTATGCTCAGGAAGATGAAGTCTTTGCTGCCGCCCAGCGGGATGGTTTCGGGTGGAGCGTGCATCGTCCGCATACGATCATCGGCTATGCCATCGGCAATGCAATGAATATGGGCGTGACACTAGCGGTCTACGCCACGATCTGCCGCGAGACGGGACGGCCCTTTATCTTTCCTGGGTCGGCCATGCAGTGGAACGGTCTGACGGACATGACGGATGCCGGACTACTGGCGCGTCATCTGACCTGGGCAGGTACCACGGAAGCCGCACGGAACGAGGCATTCAACGTAGTCAACGGCGACATCTTCCGGTGGAGCTGGATGTGGCCGCGCCTTGCGGAATGGTTTGGACTGAAAGCCGCGCCCTTCCCGGACGAAATAGCCCCGCTGGAAACTCAGCTTGCCGATGCAGGTTCCATCTGGGCAAAGATCGCCCGCAAATATGACTTGACGGAGTCTGACTTGTCCGTGCTGGCTTCACCCTGGCACACAGACGCCGATCTAGGGCGTCCTATCGAGGTTGTCACCGATATGTCTAAAAGCCGTAAGCTCGGCTTCCTAAATTATCAGGCCACTGACGACAGCTTTTTCAGCCTCTTCACCAGGCTGCGCGATGCGCGAATCATCCCCTGACAATCGCCAGATTATTCGGGCTATTCATGAGGCGCTTCCACCATATTCCGGGCGACCTGCTCGACGATCTTTTCTCTTGTCGCGGGATCATCAACGTATAAATCCAAGAAACTCTGCAGCTCCTTCAGATCATAGAGAGCCCGCGAATAATAGGTGACGACTTCGTTCTCAGCCATGGACGAAACCAGCTTCTCCTGGAAGCGTACATACAACTGAATATTGCGTCCTTCAATCTTCCGGCTGTTCTCCTCCATGGCTTGTCGTCGCGCTTCGGCCTGTTTCGGGTCTTGCAGCGCCTCTGGATCAAAAGGAAAGTTGAAGAAAGTGGGGCTGGCGAAGTCATATTTGGGGACAACAAGCTGCCTGAGCCGCTGCCACGTTTGCAGCCATAATGGAGTGCGTGTACGCCGCATCTGTACCCAATCAGCCTCACTGAAAGGCCGTTTGCAGGCTATAAGTACTTCTTGCGGGATAAGACGCGGCAGGAATCTTGCCGTGATGTCCAGCGGCACATTACTGTGAGCGAGCGTTGCCTCGACATACTTCTGGGTCAGCGCATATTGCTTTACAAAAGCCATAGGGGCAAAAGTATGAGAACTAAGAACATCGGTAACTTCATCCATCAGCGCAAAATAGCCCCGCGTGTCGGTTTTATGTCCCCACGTTTGTTCAATCCTGTCTGCAATCCGTACTAATCCCGATAAATCCTGTGCCTGTGCAAGCCGGTCAATCTGTTTGATTTCCGCCTGGTAGAGCTGGTTGGAGGACAGGCTGTCATCTTCCAGCAGCAAAAAGAACTTCGAGCTAGGATCTGAGGTTTGAGTGTTATTTGTGAATAGTGCCCCGTCCGCCCGGACATCGGTGGCAAGAAATAGGATTGCCAGCAGGATCGGTAGTGCGGTGCAAAGAAGTAGAATGATGAGGCGATGCATAAGAAAACGTTCCGTTTCAGCGCCGCCTGAGTATCCGCCTGCGCTGCCTTGCAGTTGGCAGGGAACCGGAGATGCTGATTTCTAGGTCAATGCCCAAATCGACAAATTGTGCCTGAATTTCAGAAGGCAGATAGACAAGATAAGATTTCGTCGCAAGAAAACAGCTTACGATGATCTCGTTTCCCTGTTCTTTCAGTTTCTTGATTTCAGCCGCCCGTTCCATCAGGACTTGCAGCCAGTGGTTGAGCTGAGACTCAAGCGGCAACTGTTTCAGTTCTTCAGAAGCCCACAATTTCCAGCCACCCCATTCATGGATGCTATCGAACAATGCAATCGTATTGTCAGCGCGAGTGTACTTTTTGTTTTCTCCCTTGCGCCATGCCTGACTCGGTATAAGGCCAAGTGCCTCTGTAACCTTGTCTGGGTCAAGCTCGCAGCCAAGTATCATCAGCATTGCCGATGCTGTTGTTTTGTTTTTTTCAGACATTGCTTGTATTTAGAGCAGGCCAGCGAAACTCGACAATTAAGTACCCACCTTTTTTGCACCCACCTTTTTTGTACTGCCTGAATTACAATGCGCTCGCGAACGTGCGGCGAGATGAGCCAACATGTCTTGGGAGGCGGCAGATGTGCTTTCCCAAAGCTGTTCGTCCCGCGCATCTGCCTCAGTCAGCTCAGGCAACGCTTCTTCCCTTTCTGGATTTTTAGGCGCAACAGGATGGTCCAAAGATTTACTATCAATATCTTTTTGTAACGGTGCCATTTCGAGTTCCTCTTGCGATTGCGCTACCATAAAGTTTAGCATATTCGTTGAGCATTGTGAGCGAAATAGGTACAATAGCGGCATGGCAAATGATGAGCAAAAGGTAGACGGCGGGGAGCTGGCGCGGGATGTACGGCTTCTGGGAAACGCGCTGGGGGATGTCCTGCGTGAGCAAGGTGGCGCGGGACTATTTGACCGGGTGGAACGTATCCGGGCACTGACGAAAGAAGCGCGGAGTGAGGCGGGAACAAGTGCAGCGGAAGCAGAGCTGGATACGCTGTTCGCAGGCATGGATTTCGACGCGGCGCTGCCTGTCTTAAAAGCATTTACGACCTATTTTCAGCTTGTCAACTTAGCCGAGCAGAAAGAGATCGTCCGGGTGAACCGGCGGCGGGCGTATAAAGCAGGCAGCACTCCGCGTTCTGAGTCGGTGCGTCAGGCTGTTCAGTCCCTGCATCGTTCCGGGATGACCGCAGGGCAAATGCGGGGCTTGATCGAGTCGCTCTCGATTCAGCTTGTGTTCACGGCTCACCCAACTGAAGCGAAGCGGCGGACGGTGAACGAGAAGCTGCACCGGCTGTCGACGTCACTGAGTGCGTTGGAGCAGCCATTGCTGGCGCAGAGTGAACAGGAACGGCTGGAAGCCGATGTCGCGGCGGAGACAGAGATATTGTGGCAGACCGATGAAGTCCGGCAGCGGCGGCTGTCGGTCATTGACGAAGCCAAGAACATTTTGTTCTACTTCGGCGAGACTCTGTTCCAGATCACACCCCGGCTCTATGAAGATTTACAAGCGGCACTGGCTGAAAGCTATCCAAATGAAGTGTTTGACATCCCGAACTTCCTAGAATACGGCTCGTGGGTCGGCGGGGATCGTGACGGCAACCCGACAATCACGCTGGAACATACGGCGGAAGTGTTGCGGCTGCACCGGCAGCAGGCTTTAGCCCAGTATGTACCTGCGGTCCGGGCACTGAGCGACCGCCTGAGCCAGTCTCGCCATTACGTTGGGGTATCGGCAGAGCTGGAGCAGTCATTGAACGCCGATGCCGAGATGCTGCCGGAAGTAGTCATCGAAGCGGCAGGACGCAGCCCGACGGAACCTTACCGACGCAAATGCGAGTTTGTTTGGGAACGTCTACGCCGGACCCAAACTGGTAAGAGCGGTGGCTATGATAATGCCGCTGATTTTGTCACTGACTTAGAATTAGTTCACCGTTCACTGGAAGCCAACAAAGGCCATTACGCAGCCCGTCGCGTGCTGGCTCCCCTGCTGCTCCAGGCACGGCTATTCGGCTTCCACCTGGCCCGGCTGGATATTCGTGAGCACAAAGACAAGTATCTCAGCGCACTGGCTGCCGTTCTGGGAGATCAAGGCGTCGATTGGTCGGCGCTCAGTGAGACTGAAAAAATTATCCTGCTCGAACGTGAAATTGGCAGCCGCCGACCATTGGTCCCTGCTCTGCCGCAGTTCGATGAAGAATCTAATAAGACGCTGGGTTTATTTCGATTAGTTTCCGAGCGGATGCAGGCACTCGGGCCGAAAGCGTTCGGCTCGTTTATTCTGTCCATGGCCTCCGATGTGTCTGATGTGCTTGCTGTCCTGCTGCTGGTAAAAGATGCTCAATTGGCAGACCTAGAGGAAGAAGGCGGCTGGTCCAAAGTCGATGTCGTGCCGCTCTTTGAGACCATCGAAGACCTGGAAAACGCGCCGGAAATCTTAGATACACTGCTTTCCAACCCACTCTACCGGCGCAATGTCGCCCTGCGCGGCAATGCTCAGGAAGTGATGGTCGGTTACTCAGACAGCAACAAAGACGGCGGGTATCTGACCGCCAACTGGAAGCTCTATGTCGGCCAGGCCCGCGTGGCGGAAGTCGCCCTGAAATATGGCGTCCAGCTTCGGATATTCCACGGGCGCGGCGGAGCCATCGGTCGTGGGGGCGGGCCTGCAGGGAAAGCGATTTTAGCCCAGCCGCCCGGCAGTGTTCGGGGGCGTCTGAAGATCACCGAGCAGGGCGAAGTGATTGCCGCTCGTTATTTCGATGCAGAGATCGCCTACCGAAATTTGGAACAGATTGTTCATGCGGTATTGACGGCGAGTGGGGATGGCCCCCCCGCCCCAATTCTGGGGAGCCGGACGGAAGAGACAACAAGCGAGTGGGCGGGGGTTATGGATGAGGTCTCGGATACGGCGTTTGCGGCGTACCGGGCACTTGTCTACGGCGATACCGACTTTGTCCGCTATTTCCAAGAAGCGACGCCTGTCGGGGAGCTGGCTCAGCTCAATATCGGCTCTCGCCCGCCCAAGCGAACGGCTTCAGACCGTATCGAAGATCTCCGGGCGATCCCGTGGGTTTTTTCGTGGATGCAGAGCCGCCACACCCTTCCCGGCTGGTACGGTGTTGGCACGGCGCTGACACACTATGCCGACCAGTCGCCGGATCATTTGGAGCGGCTGCGTCAGATGTATCAGCAGTGGCCATTCTTTACTACGACTTTAGACAACGCGCAGATGTCACTCGCGAAAGCGGATATGGAGATCGCGGCCCGTTACGCGACGCTTGTCACAGACCAGTCGATTGCCGACCGCGTCTACGGGGCCATTGCAGACGAATACCAAAAGTCAGTCGACATCATCTGCCGAATCACAGGCAGCGATGCGCTTCTGGACAATCAGCCCGTCCTGCAAAAGTCCATCCGTCTGCGAAACCCTTATGTTGACCCACTGAGCTACCTGCAGGTGGAGTTGTTGAAACGTCTTCGCGCTTTGCCGCTGGACGATGACACAGAAGAAATGAAAACAGCCCGGCGAGACTTACGCGCTGCTGTTCTGCTGTCGATCAATGGCATTGCAGCGGGGATGAAGAATACAGGCTAAAGAGGACATACAAATAAAAGAAAGGACGAACACAAGGTTCGCACCCTACAATTCGCGTAGGGGCAAACCTTGTGTTCGCCTTCTTGCTTACGTTTGCCTAATAGTTAAAGCGAGATAGCAGACTCATCATCGGCGTCGATTAGGCCTTCTTCTGTGCCTACTTTGTGGATGTAGACGGAGACGTAGCCCCAAGTGCGGTAAAAGCGCAGGGCTAGCTCAGCTTCGTCAAAGTCGGCATCGACGATGTTACCTTCGTAGACGGCGACGTACTGGCCGTAGTACTGGTCGATCTGGTACTGGGACATCTGGTTGAACGCGGCGACTTCTTTCCAGAATGGCGCTTCTTCCAGGCTGTCGCGACGGCGCATCATTTCCAGATAAGCGTCGAGGGCACGAACAGGCGATAATTCCGGGGCGGGCGATAGGTTGTCATCGGCAGGTGACGACATGGCTTTTTCCTCTGCCCCATTGTATCAAAAGCAGGCGGACGTGTCAAGCGGCGTCCTAAAAAGAAAAGGGCGGGGACAAGCCCCGCCCCTACCATCTCGTTTTGCTTTACAAACCACTTGCAAAAGCTGTCGACTCGTCTTTATACGTATTGAACGGGTTCTTCAGCTCCAAATGCAGGCGCTTGTTAATGTAGATCAAATCCCAGTCTATCACGTAATCACGGGAGTTGTTCGCCAGCAGCTTGTCGATGACAATCCCTCGGCCTTTCGCCCGTGTATTATTCGGCGGGGTCATGGTCGCCTCGAAGATGCGCCGGTCGGTGGTCGCACGCTGGATAGCCCCCGACTGTTCCAACCCGTAATACAAGCTGGTTTCGGGATTGACATTGTGATACTCTAAGTCCAGCGAATGCAGAATGTCATCGCCCCACTTAACCGCCCCATTCTCCGAGTCGATAAAGTCTTCCATCATCTTACGCTTTGCGACCCAGTCAAGCCTGTCGGCTAACTGGTATGGGTCGGACTCTAAGGCATCCAGACACTTTGCCCATTCGGTCAGGACATAATCAGTCTGGTCGTCGCGGCCTGTGTAACGCTCCTGAGCAGCTTTCAGGTAAAGACGCTGTAAGTCGACTGCGCCAATCGTTGATCCGTCCTTACGCCGGACAAGCCATTTCCAGGTCGGGTCACGCGAGACAGATTTCAAGGCTTCCAGAGGATCGCGCAGCTCGACATCTTGAAGCAAAATGCCGTCTTCGATCAAATCTAAAACAATGCTGGTCGTGCCGATCTTCAGCAAAGTCGCATACTCGCTCATGTTGCATTCGCCGAACAGGATGTGCAGGCGGTGCAGGTTCGAATAGTTGTAATACGAATCCCACTTCGGGTTGATGATGGCCCGGTTAAAGCGGACACGGGAGCTAATTGTCTTGACGATGTGGTCAGCACGCTGGGAGAGCTGAAAATCGACGGTCGGGTCGACTTCGACGCCGTAGAAGTTGCCGACCCACTGGTAATCCACCTCGTAATCCGAGATGGTCATGATATTGTTTTTGAGGCTCTTATAGTTCAGCCGGTGCCCGCCGACCCGCCCAACACCGGCGAAAATCTGCCGGGTCACGAGAAACGGCAGTAGGTATGAGAGCGCCTCCAAGAAGAAGCGGTCGTCAATCGCGACCAAGTAGTTTTCATGGCAGCCAAACGTGTGACCGCCGAAATGGTCTACTGAGTTGGAATGAAAAGAAACTTTGTCTTCCAGCCCAAGTTCACGCAGGAGCCGCTGCAGGATGACGCGTCCGGCTTTATCGTAAGCGACCGCGTCCGCGAAATCGGTGCATTCCGGCGTGGCATACTCCATATGCGAGCCGACGGCATCGATATACAGCCGCCCGCCGGAGCGCAGAAACCCGCCGCAGCGGGCAGGTTCAAACGCGTAATCCCGCGCATGCAGGTCGATCAAACCCAGCTTGTCTTTGTAGAAAGCGTGGTCCTTGACCTGCTCAACGATCATTTCGGCGGTTCCGGCAGAGTCGTCGTTTACGAGGCAGCCGAACTCCGTTTCAATCCCGAAGATGCGTTTATCCATAGATATTCCCTACCAACCAGTTTCTACTTGTATCGTGCGACTGACTCAGAAAGCTCGCTGTCGGAAAGCAGGCGGAACCGGCTTTCTTTTGTCGTGTTTCGCTCCAAAATGCCCGCTTCGATAGTCCAGCCCTTGCCAAGATGCTCGGTGATAAAGGCCGACACATCTTTTTGGCCCTCGCCATCGGTCGAATAATCCGCATCGGCCCTGTCTTCCGACTCCAAATGCTTCATGCCGACACCCCAGGCATACAATGCAGCCCGAAGGCCGGCTTCCAGAGTTGGTGTCCCAGATTCTGTCTCAGACTTCAGGTGCTCCCGCATCCGGTCCTCGGCGTAGGCAGTCCCGGCGACCACGGCCATGCCGGGGGTCGACGAGAACTCACCATCATAGGAAAGCGTCATCAGATAATCACGCTCCGGCGTTTTGCCGAGCTCGGCAAAGATGCCTTTCAGGACAACCGGCTGAGCAAACGGATCGCTATAAATCTTTTTGATAGCTGGCGAGAGCCGGAAGCTGACCAGGCGCTGGACACTGACATCGTCCGGCGAGCGCTGGAAGCCTTCCGCATGAGCGACATCGATAGCGGCCACACGGATCTGCTCGACATCGCTCTGGTTGCCGATGGCGCTGAACATGAGTCTGTCATAGATCTCGTAGATTTTACGCTGGGTCTGACGCGCGGACAGCAAAAGCAGTCCGCCGTCATAGGTCAGTGCGACCACAGGGCTGCCGTCTTTAAGACGGTCTTCAATATATTCGTTTCGCTGCTGGATACTTTCGTTCCAGTCATAAGGGCTATAGGAAGGCAATAGAATTCTCCAGAGTCAAATCCGCAGATTATGACCGTCCGAGGGCGGCTTTGATCTCAGCATCGGTAAAGTCGCGGATACCATCGGCAGTGATGTACTTGGCGGCGGGCAGGAACTTGGCAGAGCCACCGGTCGCCGTGTCTAAATCAGCGGCGATGTCCAGCAGGGTCAGCGTCTCTTTCAGGGCAGTCTCCCGGTCCATCTCACGGAAGGGGCCTTTGGTTTTCAGAATGTACTCAAACGCACCCTTGATTGGAGCCGAGCCGCTGCCGGCCGCGCCGTATTCGGCAGTCTCGAACTGGCCGCCGAGAACATCGTAAAAGTAAATACGGCCCTGGTTCGTGTCCCGATCAAACGTGGACAAAATTGGGATAAACGCACCAATTCCCTGCAGCGCTGCCGGGACATTGTTAGCGATAACGCGCTGAAGCTCCATCAGCTTGCCCTCCTGGGACATCGGCTGGAGCTGGGAGCGCTCAAAATACTTGAAGGTGTGACGCAAATACCGCACGACTTCGACACTCTTGGCAAACGAGCCGGAGATCGAGATCAGCGTGTAATCGTCGAGCGACAGCACCTTTTCGGCCTGGTCGTACATAACCGTGTAGCCGGCAGTGGCACGGCGGTCTGCGACATTGATGAGGCCGTCTTTATATTTGACGGCAATGACAGTGGTGCCGTGCGTATCGACATCCCGCGCTCCAGGAACATTCGGGACAGGCGTCGGCATCGGCAGACGATCATTCGATAAAGTTTTATCGGCAAACAGGTCGGCAAAGCCGCCTGCGCCGGGGGTATCAAAACGAAGCATAGGGTTCACATCACAATCAGAAAATGCTTGAGTCAGAAAATGTTTTCGAGAATATGGGCGGGGGCTAAGCCCCGCCCAATAAGCCGACGCAGTCGTTACTGGCCGCTGCGCTGACGGTAGCGGCGGGCCTGATCGGGGTCGACTCGCTTCATTCGCTTGAGCAGGTCGCTGCGGTCAGGCCGCTGGACATCGGGCTTGCTGGGGCCGGTCTCGTCCCCTTCTTTACGAAGCGGGTCTGCGGGGCCAGTGGGCCGCGTGGCGCGGTCATCATCCATTCCGGGCATTGGTTCGTTCCTTTCCAATATCAGTAAGCGATGTGATGTAATACGGATTCGACAGTTGGAACTGAGAATCCTTCGGGACGCGCTACTTGCCGCTTTCACGGAAATGGCGCACTAAGTCTTCAAGCGAATCGGCGCTTTTAATCGTCGCCATCGCATCGGCAACGGAAGTAGGTGTGAGATAATCGTCTAAGTCTGCGACCCATGATTCTGTTTCGGTCCGCAGGACAACTTTGTTCCAGCCCAATACCCCAATCGAGTCCGAAAACTTGTCGACTAAGTAGCCGCGAATAGCCGCACGGGTATTCGCAGGCGGTTCGGTTTGGGCTGTTTCGACAATGCGGTCATTGGTCAGGCGGACCATTTCGCCGGCCTGCTCCAATGCATAGTAAAGGCCTTCGTCAGGATCGACATTACTGTACGCCAAGTCAAACGACGGCAGCGTCTCATCATTCCACGCGACGCCTTCCGACTCGACATAATCCGCCAGCAGGCTGCGTTTAGCAACCCAGTCGATCCGGTCGCTGAGAGAAAGCGGATCGGTTTCAAGCGCGTCCAGCGTCCGTTCCCATTCAGTCAGCGTCCAATCCGTATCAAAGCCACGGCCTGCAAGCTTTTCCTTAGCGGCCGCCAGATAAACACGCTGAATATCCACTGCCGAAATCGTGCCGGTTTCCGCTTCCACCTGCCATTTGTGCGACTGATCCCGCGAAACCTGCTTGATTGCTTCCGCAGGCTGCTTCAAACGAACCCAGGGCTGCCAGCCCTGCTCCAAGAGAGAGGTCACCAGATAGGTGGTTCCTATTTTAAGAGCCGTCGCATACTCAGACATATTCGCATCGCCGCAGATCACATGCAGACGCCGCCACAGACGCGGGTCGGCGTGGGGCTCGTCGCGCGTGTTGACCAAAGGACGCCGGTGCAGAGTATCGACAGAGGCTTCCTCCGTAAAGAAGTCG
>JBPBQB010000282.1:0-34915 GCA_050954545.1 Janthinobacterium lividum
TTGAGCGGTCCTCTTTGCCCAGAATGTATAGTAATGTTTCAACAAAGCGAATATGCTGACCTTTCATGGGCAAATAGTGTAGGAGAAATGAGAATGATCTTACTCACTAAGGTTGAAAGCGAATATTCTCTGCCGATTAGGATATAACTTCATGGAAATAACCGATGTTAATACGCTGTTCGGGGCCTACCCCGCGCAGCACGCGGACAGCAGTCCGGAAACGCTGGTGGAAGCCATGCGGGCCAACGGCGTGGACTGGTGCCTGGCGCTGTCTACTTATGGGCTGTTTCATCAGGCTGCCGAGGGCAACGAGGAGACGATGCGGGCATGTCAGGCACATGACCATCTGATCCCGGTCGCGACGATTAACCCGGTGCATTATTGGGGGCAGGACGGACTGATCGAAGGCATTGCTGAGAATGCATTCGAGATGGTCCGATTTTTCCCACACTTACAGGGCTGGCCGCTGGAGTTCGCGCCATTTATCCGCATCCTGTCTGTGCTGGGACGTCTGCCGAAGATGCCGATCATGGTCAGTATCGCGGAGCGCGGGGAAGCCACTTTGCTGGCCCGGCTCTTAGACGATTTCCCCCATGTTGTGGTACTGGAAGGCATTTCGCCGGAGACGCTGACCGAAGCAATTGCGCTGATGCGTGTCCACGAAAATATCTACGTTGAGACCCATGCCCTGACTGCTCCCTACGCCCTGCCGCTGCTGCGGGACACGGTCGGCATCGGGCGCGTTTTGTTCGGCTCGGATGCGCCGGGCCGTTCCCCTGCCGCTGCCCTGCGCTATGTCCGGTCATCGGGCCTGTCCGCAGGCGATCAAGACGCTGTGCTTTCCGGCAATGCCCAGGCGATTTGGCAGGCCGGAGGCGAGGAATAAGCCATGCCGACTTTTGATACCCATGCCTATTTTGGCACGACCCCGTTTTCGACTGATCTCGCAACCCGCGCGTCTATTCTGGAAACCATGCGCCGGACTGACCTCACCGGAATTGCGCTCATCTCCGCACTGGCCGCTCAGTGCGATTTCGTGGCCGGCAACCGACGTCTGCGCGAGATCGTCGCACCCGAAGACGGACTTTTCGGGTGGGTCACTTTGAACGCTGGCTACTCCGCCGAATCGCAGGAAGAGCAGCGGCGTCATCAGAACCGGCGCGGCATGATCGGTGCAGCTCTGTTCGCTGCACCGGGGCGGCCGGTGACTTTGGAGGATGCGCGAGAGATTCTGAACGCCCAGCGCCGCTACGCAAAGCCTGTCGCCCTGCCGATCCCTGATGCCGAGGCGGTCCATCAGGCCCGGCTGATCGCTGCCGAATTCCCGGCAATGAAGTTTGTGTTTCTTGGCATGGGCGGAGAAGACTGGCGCATCGCCGTCGCCGCCGCGAAGAAGCATCTGAATATCTATTTAGAAATCTCCGGCAGTTTGGATACGGACAAGATCGCGCAGGCATCGTCAGTGATTACGCCCCGCAAACTGCTGTACGGCAGCGGCCTTCCCGGCGGTAGCCCGGAACTGACTTTAGCCCTGGTCGAAAGTGCGCCGACCCTGACCCGGCCCGACCGGAACCGTATCCTCTCGGAAAATGCGACGGCTCTGCTGCGGACTGAGGTCGAAGAAGCGGCGGAAGAAGAGACCGCGGAGAATGCCGGGGAATATTTGGCTAATGCGTAATAAGAGTGCGCTTGCGCCGGGGGTGGGAACCTCCCAAACGGAGCGCCGGATTGTCGCGGCTCTGATTGGGCTGACTCTGTTTGTCTCCTGCATTCCTTACGCGTTAGGCTACTTTCTCGCTCCTGTCATGGATACTGAGCGCGGATCGTTCTTTATCGGCACCCCCTACAACATCGACGACTACTGCAATTATCTGTCCTGGCTCCGTCAGATGGCGGATGGTCACTTTTTTCTCCACAACCTGTTCACCACCGACCCGCAAAAAGACTTAGAATTCAATGTCTTTTTCTGGCTGCTTGGGCGGCTGATGGCGGTCACGCATTGCTCTCCGCAAGCGGCCCTCCAAGTCGCACGGGTGGGGGGCGGGGTGGGGCTGCTCTGGCTCATTTCACGGTTCTACCGCTACTGCCTCCCGACCAATGTTCCCGCCCGGCTGACTGCCTTCGGCTTCGCCTGCCTTTCCAGCGGGTGGGGCTGGGTGCAATGGATGCACTGGCAGGACAAAAACCTGCCCGGCGGTCCAGTCGATGCCTGGCAGCCGGAAGCGTACACGTTCCTCAGTATTTATACGTCGGCCTTGATGACAGTCAGCACGATTTTGATCTTAGGCGCACTGTACGCGCTTCTGCTGGGTGAGCAGACGGGACGCTGGAAGTACCCGATTATCGCGGGTGTCTGCGGTGGTATCCTCGGCAACATGCACTCCTACGATGTCCTGCATCTGAGCGCGGCCTGGGGCGTGTTTCTCGTTGTCCTGACGATCTGGAAGCGCGGCAAGGGTATGGCCCAAAGCTGGCTTCGCGCGGCTGTTGCTCTGGGGCTGACGCTGCCGACGACTCTGTATATGTACTATGTCTTCAGCACCGAGGCGGTTTTTCATAAACGCGCTAATGTTCCCACACTTTCTCCACGACTGCATTTTACGATTGATAGGCTGCAATTTGCCCTTCCGATCATTCCCTATATCATTGCTTACGGCTTGGTTTCACTTCTTGCAATTCTGACAATTGTGCTGTTCTTGCGGCGACGATTACCACCCACACTCGGCGAAAAGACTGACACATCACTACCGCTTCTCTTCGCTATTTGCTGGGCCGTTGGCGGACTGCTGGTCTGCTACCTGCCGTTTGCATTTCAGCGCAAGATGCTGATGGGCGAGCACATTCCGCTCTGCCTGCTAGCGGGTGTCGGTGCGGCCTGGCTGGTGGAGCGGTTTGCTGCGCCTCGTGTTCGTCCGCTGGTGCTGGCTGCGCTGGTGCTGGTGTCCTTGCCTTCTAATGCCCTGTTCCTGATCCGCGACATGAAGCATCTCGAATCGAACAAAAGTGAGACGCATCTGGCTCCGTTTCTCAGCCTCTCGCTGGTGGATGTCTACCAATGGATTCGGACCAATACCCCGCAGAACGCGGCGATTGTCGGGTTTCCTGGCCTCTGTACGTATCTGCCCGGCGAAACTGGGCGGGCGGTCTGGGCGGGTCACTGGGCGGAGACGCCGTCTTACGGCAAAAAAGATGCTGAGTTTGCGGATGCATTTGACAGCACGGCGTCTGACACGGACCGTGAGGCATTCCTGCATAGCACAGGAGCACAGTATTTGTTTTATCCAAATGACCTGTCCAAGGCGACTTTCAAGCGGCACGGTGAAATTCATACCTTTGTGGAACTGACTGCCGCTTCGCCGACGTACTTAACCCAGGTCTATAAAAACGATACGCTCACGGTGTATGCGATCCATTGATTGGCCGAGTTCAGACCCGGTGTTAAAACACCGGGCTAAAAGTACACGAAGTACCTACGGCACTGAAGACTCAAGACCAGCATCAATTTGCCGGCATTCAGCCCCGGAGGGGCTTTGTGTACTTCTAGCCCGGCCTTTCAAGGCCAGGTCCGCCTCGCCTGCGAGATAGTTGCATTTACCCTCTCACTTGCGGCATAATAATCAGATGACATTTGTAATGGACCGACCAAAGACTTCGGAACTCGAACTGCCCCCGGCAAGTCCCAAACGCGGCGGGTATACCGTGCTGACTTGGGGCTGCCAGATGAACGAGGACGACTCGCAGCAGATGGCGGCGATGCTCGAAGGGCAGGGGTATGTCAAAGCCGAGCGGGTCGAAGACGCCTCCGTAATTCTCTTGAACACATGCTCTGTCCGGGCCAAGCCGGAGCGCAAAGTCTACAGCAAGCTCGGCGAGCTGCGCGAACTCAAGCTGGCAAACCCGGAGCTGGTCATCGGAGTCTGCGGCTGCATGGCCCAGAAAGAAGCGCCGGAGATCCGGCGTCGCGCTCCCTATGTCGACCTTGTGGTAGGAACTGGTCAGATCGACCGCGTCCCGGCCCTCGTCGAGCGGGTGCGTTCCGAGCGGATCGCGATTGTCGAGACGGGGCTGCCGTCGCGCAAAGACCGGCATGATAAAGCGACTCCGCTGCGGGTGGTCAGCGGGCTGATGCCCAAGCTGAAATCGTTTGTCTCGATTTCTTACGGCTGTGACAAGTTCTGCGCCTTCTGCATTGTCCCGATCACACGCGGCAAAGAGCGCTCCCGGCCTGCTGATGACATCGTGCTGGAAGTCGAGCGGCTGGCCTCGCTGGGCACGAAAGAAGTGACGCTGCTCGGGCAGACAGTCAACTCCTACGGCAAGTTTTTGGACGATCCCTGTTCGTTCGCGCATCTATTGGAGCGGCTGAACGCAATTGAAGGCATCGAGCGGATTCGTTACACGTCGCCGTACCCCAAAGACTTTCATCAGGACGTAATCGATGCTATTGCACATCTGCCGAAAGTCTGCGAGCAGGTGCATATGCCGGTGCAGGTCGGGGACGATAATCTGCTGAAACGTATGGGCCGGGGCTATACGCTCGATCAGTACAAAGACATTGTCGCTCGTCTGCGCTCGGCAGTGCCCGATGTCGGTTTGACCACGGACCTCATGCTTGGCTTCCCCGGTGAGACCGACGAAGAATACGAAAACACGATGCGCTTTGTGGCGGAAACTCGCTACGATTCGGCGTTCATGTTTGCGTATTCGCCCCGCGAAGGCACGAAAGCCGCCGTGCTGGACGACCAGATCCCGGAGACGATCAAGCTGGAACGCCTGAATGCGCTCATTGCCCTGCAAAACGAGATCACGCTGGAGCGGAATGCCAGTCAGGTAGGCAGTATCTACGAAGTGCTGGTGGAGCGCCGCAGCCCTAAAGACCCTTTGAAGTGGACGGGATTGAACCGGCAGGGGAAGACCATCAACTTCCCGGCGACGCGTGATCTGGCCGGTCAGCTTGTGAAGGTCAAAGCCGTCAAGTCGCATTTGTGGGGCTTTACCGGCGAGATGCTGCCGGCTCGCTCGGAGCGTGGGCTAGAGCTTTTCATGGCGGAGTAGGTTTTCATGGCAGAGGGAGGCGAGGAAGTAAACTTCGCTCGCTGGTTGATGTCGTCCTTCGGACGAAAGAGAGATAAGCGTAAAGTTTCTTGTTGTCCGAAGGACAATTCCACTTAGCGAGTGAAGTTTACTTCCTCGCCTCCCTCTCCCCGCAGATTGAGCTTATGTAATGCCGACGGAGTAATTATTCTATGAGCAAGGGCAAAAAAATCGCGCTGTGGTCTGTGCTGTCTGTTTTCATTTTGCTTATAGGCGGCGCAGGATTTCTCCTACACACCTATGGCCGGATGATAAGGGAGCCTGGTGGTGGTATTAACATCCCCGGTCTAATAGGAAAGGTACGTGAAACAGTTTTCGCGCCGAAAGAAGGCTTTCCAGGTGAAGACAAGCTGACGATTGTCTGCATGGGCATCGATGATAGCTGGACTAACAGCGATGTCGTGTATACGTCCCAGTCCCGCACAGACACGCTGTTTGTGATGACACTCGATCTGGTCAATCACAAAGCGACTATGCTCTCTATCCCGCGTGATACGTATACACACATTGCCGGAACCGACATCCATACAAAGATCAATGCTGCCTACGCGACTGGTGGCCCTGACCGGACAGTCGCGACAGTGAACGAATTTCTTGGCACGAATGCCACGCACTATTTAGTTCTGAATATCGATGCTACGAAAAAAATGGTGGATGCACTGGGGGGTGTCGATGTCGATGTCGAACATCCCATGCATTACCACGATGCCTGGGGCCATTTGAGCATCGACTTGCAGCCTGGTCAGCAGCATTTAGACGGTAATAATGCGGTCGGATTTGCTCGTTATCGCCATCCCGATGCCGGTAAGCACCCGACACCCGAAGATGGTGACGAGCGGCGGATGTACCGCCAGCATCTTCTGCTGCGGGCAATGGTGGACAGAGCCAAATCATTCGCAAACATCACTCAAGCTCCGCACCTAGCGGATGTTGCCATGTCCACAGTCCGCACGGATTTTACCCGGCAGCAGCTCCTTGACATTGCCGCTATCTTTAAGGACGTTCAGCAAGATCACATCAAGACGGCTTCGCTGCCCGGCACCGATTTCCGTGGTCCCGGCGGTGCCTGGGATTATCAGATCAAGCCGGAAGTCGCTCATGCTTATGCAGACTGGCTGATTAAAGGCGACCAGGCAGCCTCTCGGCCTTTGACAAGTGTTATTATAAAAAACGGTACCACCACGCCGGGCCTGGCCCAGTATGCTGTCAATCAGCTCAAAGCGCAGGGTTACACGGATGTCCGTAATGGCGGCAACGCGGCCTCTGCTCGTGTTCATTTCGCGTCCTCTGAAATGCCTGCCAAGCCGGAGATTGCCCAGACTGTTATGCTTGACACGGGTGTCCCCAATCCTGATGCTCCGCAAGACCTTTCTATCCTGCTCGATGTCGAAGACCCTAAAACAAGCCGGCAGCCAGTCAAGCCTAACAAGATGGGCTGGACTCCGCCCCCCGCTCTCATCGTGACACTCGGCCAGGATTACGCGGCAGCCGTTAAAGCAAATGGTGGCCTGAACCGTGACCTGGCGACTTCCAGCGGTGGTAATGGATCGACGAGCGCAAACTAGGTAACTGATGTTACGTAATTATTTCCGCTGGACGACGAGTGACTAAAGTCACTCGCTGGGGGGCGTTCAGAAACGCCGCCTGTCCAGGGGACAGAAGAGTTGGAGAGTTCCGTATTGCGTCCCCTGGACGCACGGCGCTTCGCCCTCCAGCGAGTGAGTTCACTCACTCGTCCTATCTTACTTATCATTCACCTCCCGTTTTCTGCTATAATAAAGCAACATAATTGCGAACAGGTGTGCGATGGATTACTCTCAGATTAACCTTACCCCAATGATGCGGCAGTATTTCGACATCAAGGCCGAGCGCCCTGATGTCGTTTTGCTGATGCGTGTCGGGGATTTTTACGAAGCCTACGGCGACGATGCCGAGATAATCGCACGGGAGCTGGAAATCACGCTGACGGGCCGGGATGTTGCCGGAACACGTGTCCCCATGGCAGGGGTGCCCCATCACGCGATGGAGCGGTATGTCACCCGCTTGATCGGCAAAGGCTACAAAGTCGCGGTCTGCGATCAGGTCGAAGACCCGAAGCTGGCAAAGGGATTGGTCAAGCGCAAAGTGACTCGGGTGCTGACGCCGGGAACAGTCGTGGAAGATGCGATGCTGGATGCTAAGACTAATAATTATTTAGTGGCGGCGATCACCGGGGCGAAGATGCCGAGCGGCGTCGGTGTGGTCGATGTTTCCACCGGCGAGTTTCTAGCGACTGAAATGCCCTGCGAGGCCGGACCGGAGAAAGTGGTCGAAGAGATCATGCGTCTTCAGCCCGCCGAGTGCCTGCTGCTGCCCGGCATGGAAGAGCTGGGCGACGCAATCAAAGCTGTCTCCAAAACGGTTGTGACCTACCATAAGCCGATGGAGACACGGAAATCGTCGCGCCAAACGCTTTTGGATCATTTTGGGACTCCGTCGCTTCGCGGCTACGGCGCAGATCAGATGACATCGGGCCTGGATGCCGCCGCGCTGGTTTTGGATTACGTCAAGCAGACCCACCAGAGCGCGGCGGGCCATATCCGTGGTCTTGCCACCTACTCCACCGAAAACTTCATGGTGCTAGATGCAGCAGCCCGGCGCAATTTGGAACTGACCCATTCGCTGGCAGACGGTGCGAAGAGCAAGAGCTTGGTTTCGATTCTGGACCGAACCGTGACTTCCATGGGTGGGCGTTTACTGCGTAAATGGTTCGATCAGCCGCTCCTGGCATTGGATAAGATCCATAACCGGCAGAGCGCTGTTGCGGAAGCGGCAGGGGACGCCCTGCTGCGCGGCGATCTGCGCGATGCCCTGCGCCGGATCGCAGATTTGGAGCGCCTGACCGCGCGTATCTGCTCCGGGGCGGCGAATGCCCGTGATCTGATCGCACTGAAACAGTCGCTCCAGGCCCTGCCGGCTGTCGCCGACGCACTCGCCCGTGCCCCAGAAGGGGGGGCGCTTGCTCCCATGCGAGCGATTATTGCCGCCCCGCCGCAGGACCTGACTGATCTTCTGGAAGCAGCCATTGAGCCTGAGCCGCCGATGCTGCTGCGGGACGGCGGCCTCATCCGTGATGGTTACTCGGCAGAGCTTGACACTCTGCGTGACCTGCGCTCCGGCGGCAAATCGTTTATCGCTCAGATCGAAGAAGCCGAGCGCGAAAAGACAGGGCTGAAAACGCTTAAAGTCGGCTTCAATAATGTTTTCGGCTACTACATCGAGATCACCAAATCCGGCTCCGGCGTCACAGTTCCCCCCGAATACACGCGCAAGCAGACCACGGCGAACGCCGAGCGCTATATCACGCCTGCCTTAAAAGAATACGAAGCGCAGGTGCTGGGAGCGCAGGAGAAGATCGTCGACCTGGAGTACCAGTTGTTTGTACAGGTCCGGGACGAGATCGCGGACAAATACACGGCCCAGGTGCTGAAGCTCGCCAAGATGCTGGCCCGTCTGGATGTCTTTGCCGGACTGGCCGAAGCCGCCCTGGCAGGCCGCTTTGTCCGGCCCCATGTCCACGACGGCGACACGCTGGAAATCACGGCGGGGCGTCACCCGGTGGTGGAAAGCCTGCAAAGCGGGACACTGTTTGTCCCGAACGACACTTATTTGGATGCCGAAGAAGCACGCCTGCATATCATTACCGGCCCAAACTCGGCGGGCAAAAGCACCTATCTCCGGCAGGTCGCCTTGATTGTTTTACTCGCTCAGATCGGGTCGTTCGTGCCTGCCGATGCCGCATCTATCGGCCTGGTCGACCGCATCTTCACCCGTGTCGGGGCGCATGACGACCTGGCAAGCGGTCAGAGCACGTTCATGGTCGAGATGAACGAAACGGCGAATATTTTAAATAACGCGACGCCGCGCTCTCTCGTGATTTTAGATGAAGTCGGGCGCGGCACCAGCACCTACGATGGTCTAGCTCTGGCCTGGGCCATCACCGAGTACCTCCATGCCGTGGGGGTCAAGACATTGTTCGCGACCCATTACCATCACCTGAACGAACTAGAAAAGACTTCGGTGGGTGTCAAGAACTTCCGGGTCGCGGTCAAAGAGCAGGGCGACCACATTGTCTGGCTCCGAAAGATCATGCCCGGCGGCA
The DNA here is from genome assembly GCA_050954545.1 of Janthinobacterium lividum. GTDB lineage: Bacteria > Armatimonadota > Armatimonadia > Armatimonadales > Capsulimonadaceae > JANXMY01. The sequence continues at coordinate 9,236 of JBPBQB010000282.1, forward strand.
CGGATAAAAGTTACGGCATCCAGGTCGCAAAGCTCGCGGGTGTCCCTGACCCTGTGCTGCGCCGTGCCCGCGAAGTCCTCAAAACCTTAGAGGCACAGGGCAAAAACGAAAGCCCTGCCGCCCAGCTCTCCGCCCAGACCAAGCGCCTCCAAACGACTCTCTTCGAAGCCGAGCGCCACCCTGTCTTAGACGAGCTGGAAGCACTCGACTTAGGAACACTTTCGCCCATCGAAGCCCTCACCAAGTTGTACGAATTGCAGCGCAAGCTCAATGCCTAAACGCTGGTATAATGGCTGGTAAACGAGCATGATGTTTAATAAAGACTCTGACAAGTATTATTTCCTGGTCGAGTTATTTTATCACGCGATGGTAGGCGACCGTAAGATGCTGGAACAAGTGCTCTGGCAGGACGGCATGCAGGGCATTAGTCTCGAGGAGGCTGACAAAGACGGACAGACAGCCCTCATGGCTGCCGTCACTGCCGGAAATATGGACACGGCGCAGTTGCTTGTAGAATACGGCGCGAATGTCAACGCCATGGACAATGATGCATACGACGTGCCGAATAAGGGGACACCCTTGCAACGATCTATCTACTGCGGCCTCTTAGGTATGATGGGCCTTTTGCTGGAAAATGGAGCAGACCCAAATCTTCGTCGGCAGCCGGATATGATGACCCCCTTGATGCTGGCCGTGTTCATGCGTAACCATGCGATGGTGGACTTGCTGCTCGATCATGGGGCCGACGTCAATGCTGTCCAAGAACGTGCTATATCCGAAACAGCGTTATCCACAGCCGCATATAAAGGAGATTTCGCTCTTGTGCAGCGGCTGTTAAAGGCTGGGGCAACGATCAAGGATAGTCAGACTGCGTTGATTTGGGCGGGAAGGGATAATGATTATGCAGAAGATCAACGAGAAAATTATGCAAGTATTACTGGTCTTTTGCTGGAGGCTGGAGCGAACATCAATGCACAGGATGTCTATGGGCGGACGGCGCTCATGATGGTATGCGGGGAAACACTCCGTTCTTCTGCCTCCGCCGTCAAGTTTTTGTTGGAACAGGGTGCGGACGTGAACCTCAGGTCTCGGTCAGGCGATAGTGCTTTAGGATGTGCGGCACGGGGCGATGATAATGCTGTGGTGCGCTTGCTTCTGAAAGCAGTTGCTCAGGTTAATACTGGGGATGAGGAAGGACGTACTCCGCTGATGTGGGCCAGCCGGGGCGCAAATATCGAAATTATGCAGATGCTATTGGATGCGGGCGCAGATGCCAGCCTTGAAGACAAAGAAGGCAACATGGCAGCGGATTTCGCAGAAGAACTTGACGACGCCCAAGAGAAAACAGAGGCGCTATCGTTATTGTATCACCACTTTTCTACTATAGAAAATCAATGTTAGAGGAGAACGCAATGGAAAACGTAACGCTGGACCGTGCTGTCGAAGTCGTCAGAGCGCTCACGCCGGAGGAGCAATCTCAGCTTCGAGCCATGATGGATTCGTGGCAGACACCTATGGCGGCAGAGGCCGCCCTGGAACAGGAGCGCAAATTTGCGGAACACTTGCTGGCGAAAGGCATGATTACTCATATTCCTGAGCGCAGCCAAGAAGGATATGCTGCTGATGATTATCAGCGGAATCTGCCTATTACTGTTCAGGGAGAACCACTTTCCGAGACAATCATTCGGGAGCGGCGCTAAATGGCTGTCTATTTCTTAGAAACCAGTGCGCTCGTCAAACGGTATGCTCAAGAAACCGGAACCGCGTGGGTGCAAGTGCTGGCGGATATGTCACAGGGCAACATTCTCTATGTGGCGCAAGTCTCCGGCGTTGAGGCCGTCGCGGCGCTAACTCTGCGCAGTCGCCGCGGCAGCATGACGTTAGGAGAAGCATCGGCGGCCATTGCGGACCTGCGCCGTGACCTTGTTATAGATTATGTGCCGGTTCAGATCACGGACGTTCTTCTGCGGCAGGCGATGGGCTTGATAGAAAAGCACGGGCTGCGTGGTTACGACTCCGTGCAGCTTTCCTCCGCCCTGCAAATTTCCGCCGAACGCACAGCATCTGGTCTTGACGCTCCTGTCATGGTCTGCGCGGATAGCGCTCTCAACGCCGCCACGATGGCCGAAGGTTTGACTGTCGATAATCCGAATGCCCATCCATAGTAAGAGGAAATCTCGCTGCGTCATACTTGAAAATAGAACGCGAGAGGGTAGTGTTTCTCATAAAAGAACTTGGTATACTGAGAGTGGAGCAGACTCAGTCATGACAACCAAAACCTATGCGACCATTGATGACCTGTCTGCTGTCGCAAATGATGGCAAAGCGGAGCTGGTCAACGGAGAATTGATACTGATGAGCCCGACAGGTGATAAGCCCGGCTGGGCTGGTGATGAGATCTTCGCCAGCCTTCGCAGCTACGTCCGCATGAGCAGTTTCGGGCGGGCGGTGAGCGATAACAAAGGGTTCTTAGCCGATCTGCCGAACCGCAAATCTTTCAGCCCGGATGCTGCCTTTTACACAGGCCGGCCAGGTGGAATGAAGTTCTTTCCCGATGCGCCGGTGTTTGCGGTCGAAGTTCGCAGTGAGAATGATTATGGGCCAAAGGCAGAGCAGGAAATGGCTGAGAAGCGTCTGGATTATTTCGCGGCAGGGTGCCGAGTTGTCTGGGATGTGGATTTGCTGAGCGATTCAGTCGTGCGCGTCTACCGAGCAGAAACCCCTTTGCTACCGACGGTTTATCGGCGTGGTGATCTGGCTGAAGCCGAGCCTGCCGTGCCGGGCTGGAAAATACCGGTCGACGATTTGTTTGAGTAGCTTGAACTGGGTACAATCGGAGCGGGAGAAAATTTGTTATGACCAATATTATGAAAGCGCCCTGGCAGGTCAAAGATGAACTGATCGAGCAGCCGAGCTGGGGCGGGCGCTATATTGTAGATCTGAAGGGGCTGTCAGATGACGCAGAGTGGGCAGGAAAGAAAGTCGGTCAGTCGTATGAGCTGGCGAAAGCGTCTCATCTGATTGATCCCAGCGGCGGTGCAGAAGTGCCTCTGATGAACCTGATCCAGAGTGACCCGGCGGGCGTCTTGGGGCAGAAAGTGCTGGGCAAGTTTGGGGCGGACTTGTCACTCTTAATCAAGCTGACCCAGGCAAAAGGCAACTCGTTCCAGGTGCATCTGCCGGAGGGTGAAACACTAAACCATTGGATTCCTAAGCCGGAAGCCTGGTTTTATCTCGCACCGGGCCTGTATACGTTTGGCCTGAAAGCCGGTACCGATTTCGGTGCCTATTCGCGGGTCCTGCATACGATTGATGATGAAATGGGGCGTTTGAGCCGCGAAGTCCAGTCGGGCCGCTTTACAGTGGAAGAAGCACGGGCACAGGCGCAGCAGCGTATTCAGACGCTGGACCCGTTTGCCTATATCAATTTAGTCGAAGCGCAAACTGATGACGTGATCGATCTCACGGCAGGTGGCATCCATCATTCCTGGGAAGACGACAGCACGCGTTTTCCTGATGGCAACTTAGTCTATGAAGTCCAAGTCGATGTCCCTGACGATAAATGCTCTATGCGCGGCTTCGACAAGGGCAAGATCTTAGACGATGGCAGCCTGCGTCCGACCCATGTCGCAGACTACTTGGCGACGATCAACCAAGACCCCGCGCATAATGAGCTGTCCCAGCATATCCGCAAGCCGCTGATTGTCGAAGAGGTGAGCGGCGCGAAGACCGAAAATATCTTCCGAACGGCTCACTTCAACACAGATCGTCTGACAATCAACGCGGGAGCCTCTTTGCCGCAGTCATTGGCCGATGGCTTTCACCATGTTTTTGTCCATGCGGGAACCGCGACAATCGCAGGGCGAACACTGACTCAAGGGCATTCCTACATTCTGCCGGCTTTGCTAAGCGAATATGTCCTTGAAGCGGCAGACAAAGACGTCATCATTCTGAAAACGTATTTACCGACCCTGTAGTTTTTGGGGAGAGGCACCCGGCAGCGCCCGTTTCACCCAGGCGACTTGTCCGTACAGATGGCTCACCGACTGAGCCAGGGCGGGGTCTGCCACCGCGACCGGAACTTGTGCGGCTTCCAGCGCATACCAGGAATCAAAGGCACGTTTTGGCACGGAAAGCATTTCCCCTGTATAGACGCCTTCGCTGAGCGATGTCAGTCGGATCAAACAATAATCGCTGTCGTTTTCCACGATGTTCGGGTTCATCTGTCCGGTGGAAAGCTTCTGCACGATCGGCAGCAGCGGGTCCGGGCCGCTTGGCACTCTCCCGGCTTTCCCCGCAATGGTCATTTTAGGCCCGCCGACCGTGAACGGCTTCACGGTCAATCCTGCCTCTTTGCCGATCTGGGCGAATGGTTCGCCGCCGGTCGCTTTGCGATACGCGGACTCGATTGCGACGCGTTCTTTGACATGCAGCGTTGATGAATGCGTGTAGAAGGCGTGCAGCTTGTCGCTCTCGACAATCGGCTGAAGATACAAGCGGCGATAGGCGGCGGTGTCCGTGCCGAAGACAGCCTTGAGGGCGGCAAGGAGGTCTGGGTCTTTGCTTGAGGTATCGGCATGGGCTGCAAGCGCGTCCAGATCCGCCGGACTGGCGGCCATGCCGTTCTTCGCAGCAACTTCATGCTGGAGGGTATCGCCGACCAGATGAACAAAGGCAGGCGTGTCCGCGAGGGCGCTGTTTGCCAGCAGAGACTGCGCTTTTTGAGTTTGGGTGAGGTCCAGCCGCGTCAGCGCGACGTGTCCGACCGTAGCGAGTGGGCTGCTCCCTGCCGAAGCGCTGAGGGGCATCAGAAGAAAAGCCGCCAGCGCAGAGAGACGTGTCAGAATGTGCAGGGAATATCGCATGATTTAATTCTTAAGGTGGACAAAGTAGCCGAGCGTAACGGCCTCGGTGCTGGAAAGAAAGCTGCTGGTGTTGTTGTATCCGCCAAGCGCGTAGAGTGTGCCGCCAATGGTGGTGGCCGCCAAACCTGCCCGGCTCGCGCTCATGCTGGCTTTGCTTGTCCAGGTGTTGGTGGCAGGATCATAAGCTTCCACGCTGGAAAGAGCGTTGTTGTTGTTGCCGGTTCCTCCGAGTGCATAAATGATGTTGCCGACCGTGGCTGCCGCCAATTCGTAGCGCTCCGTGTTCATGCTGGCCCTGGCGTTCCAGACGCTTCCGGTGGTGGCGATGAAGTCTCCGGTGTAGGTGTATCCGGGCGCAGACACCGCTGTTTGAGCCAGCAGGCCGGCGTTTTTTGGCACACCGGCGACCGCACCGAGTTGTGATTTCAGGCTGGCGATGGTGGTGCCCTGACTGGCGATGGTGGTGCCCTGATTAGTAATAGTAGTGCCCTGATTAGTAATAGTCGTTGCCTGGCTGGGATGGTCGCTTCGTCGGTGGCCTGCTTGGTCTCGTCGGCCTGAAGGCGGGCCAGCAGAGCGGCTAAACTGACGCCGGGGGTCTGTGCCTGCGCTTGGGGCAGGGACAAGAAGCTGAGGCCGGCGCAGAGAGCGGCAGCGGTGAGTTGAAATTTCGTGTGTGTCATGCTAAGTTTTCCTGTTTGGTGTCGTATCTCGTATTATGCGTGGGAGCGGCGACGGGCGAATGCCAGGCTGCCCAAGCCCAGCATCAGCAGCAGGCCCAGCGAAATCACGCTGCTCGTCTCAGGCACCGGCTGAGACTGGAAGTTCGGGCCGAAATAAGCCGGGTCAACGCCATCGGTGCTGTCGCTTCCCGAGGGATAGCTTGTCAAAGAGGAACCTAGCCCGATCCGGTCGCCTTCGTACTGAATGTCGCTATCGAACGAAAGTCCCGGCAAGGCATTGGAAGGATCGCTGGGGTTGTTGACCTGCACGTCATAGACGAACGGGTCGGTCGCGCCGGTCACACCGGAAATGACGTAATTGATGCCGGGTGTAAGCAGCGTTTCGGAAATGGAGGTGAACGTAAAGTCGTCGGCAGCAATATTTGAGGCGGCGACTGCCGGAACTGTTGCCGAGGTTAGCAGCAGCCCTGATTCTGAGGTTGCGCCGATGCCGGGAACGACTTGGTAAAGACCCACAGCATGGCTCTCTGTCAGCCCGAGCGTCGGATCGGTGAAAAAGCCTAGAGCCGTGACGGCTGTGGGGGCGCTCACCTGAAATTCCCAGCCGAGGTTGTAGCTGTCGGCACCAAAATCGGTGGCGCTGTTCTCAAAATAAGTGAACTGCGGGTTGCTGGTGAAAAAAGTGACAGCAGGGTTCTGTGCGTGTGCCAGGACGGGTGTCAGGGCAATCCCCAGGGTCAAAGCGAGAATGTTAAAGTGTATGCGAGACATAGTGAGGCCTTTCGCGAGTGAGTCGCAGTCGCTATTCAACAAGCGACTGCCCGAGACAAAAACCCGCTGTGTGGGGTGGACGCATTAGCTTTGTCGTACTAAATTAAGATGCTTACTGGTACTGCTGAACGCTGCGGAGCGAAGGCTCGTAGCCGCAGGGCCGGTGAGGCTTCTGGACTAGCGTGTGGGGTTATGTGAGAGGACGTAACGGGTATAAAATATTATAGCATGCAAGCATGTGAATGTCAAGAAAAATCTGCGGCGAGACTAGATAAGGATTTTTTATGCCGCTGTGCTACAATGCTGTACCTATGCCCACGACCTCAACATTGCTGGACCCGCAGTTCCTCAAGAAGCTGGAAGCGCTCAGCGTTGTTTCCAAGCGGCTCTTTGCCGGGCAGACCAAAGGGGAACGGCGGTCGCTGAAGCGCGGATCGTCGGTGGAGTTTGCCGACTTTCGGGAGTATGCCCATGGCGATGACCTGCGGTATGTAGACTGGAAAGCCTACGGGCGGCTGGAAAAGCTGTTTCTAAAACTGTTTGTAGAAGAAGAAGACCTCAGTATCCATCTGCTGATCGATACCAGCGAAAGCATGAACTTCGGCAGCCCGCTGACCAAAGCCGACTACGCCCGGCGCATCGCCGCCGCACTTGGCTATGTAGCACTGTCCGAATACGACCGCGTTTTGCTGGCATCGTTCAGCGGCAGTTTGGGCGAAAGAATGCCCCCGCTTCGAGGCAAGCCCGGCGTGTTCCCATTTTTTCAATTTTTAGAAACAAAGCTGCCGACCGGCGGCGGGACAAACTTCGGCGTGGCGCTGACTCAGTATGCGGCGCGGGCAAAGAATGTCGGCATTGCCGTGATACTCTCCGACTTCTTTGACGAGACCCATGTCCAGGGAATTCGTGCCCTGCTGTCGCGGCGATTTCAAGTCGTGCTGATGCATATCTTAGACGAAGAAGAGCTGCATCCGACTCTGACTGGCGATCTCAGCTTAGTAGACTCCGAAACGGGTTTAGTACGAGAAGTCAGCATCTCGCCTCAGCTTCTGGCTCAGTATGAAACCCAGCTTCAGACATTTTGCGGCAGCTTGCAGCAGATGGCGAGTAAATACAATTTGGACTACGTGCGGGCGTCCACAGCACTGCCGTTTGAGGATGTCGTGCTCAAGTCACTGCGTGGGCGTGGGCTTGTCCGTTAGAGGACAGCGTAGCGGGTATAATAGAGGTATGAAAGCGCTGCTTGCCAGTCCACGCGGTTTTTGTGCGGGTGTCGACCGGGCGATTGATGTGGTCGAAGAGGCTTTGGAGATCTTCGGCGCACCGATCTATGTCCGCCATGAGATTGTCCACAACGAATATGTGGTCGAGCGTCTGCGCCGGCGCGGAGCGGTCTTCACCGACGACCTCGCGGAGGTCCCCAATGGCAGTGTCCTGATCTTTTCCGCGCATGGGGTCGCGCCTGCGGTCCGCACTGAAGCGACGGCCCGGAACCTGCGGATCATCGATGCGACCTGCCCACTCGTTACCAAAATCCATCTGGAAGTCCATAAGTTTCTGAAGCGCGGCTACGGCATCTTCTACATTGGTCACAAAGGCCATGTGGAGACGGAAGGGACGTTGGGCGAAGCGCCGGGCCGCCTGCATCTGGTCTGTGACCTTGCCGATGTCGCGGCGCTGATGGAGCCGACGGACGAGAAGCTGATCTATCTGACGCAAACGACGCTTTCTATCGATGAGACCCAGCAGATTGTCGAAGCTCTGCGAACTCGTTTTCCACGTCTCGAAGATCCTCCGACCGGCGACATCTGCTACGCCACTCAAAATCGCCAGGACGCTATCAAAGTGATTGCCCCGCGCAGCGATGTCGTGCTGGTGATCGGCTCCCAGACCAGCTCCAACACCAAATCTCTGCGTCAAGTGGCTGAGACCCTCGGCGCACGGGCGTATCTCATCGGCGGGCGGGATGACATCACCGATGCCATGCTGGCTGGGGCTGAAACAGTTGGAGTCACCAGCGGAGCCAGTGCCCCGGAAGACCGTGTTCAGGGCGTTTTGGACGAATTGCGGGAGCGCGGCGTCACGGAAGTCGAGTCCATCAAAGTGCGTGAGGAAGACATGGCGTTCACACCGCCGCGCGAGATGAAACTGCTGAAAATGGCTTATGCTGCTTCAAAATAAAGTCGCCATCGTGACCGGCGCAGGCCGTGGGATCGGCTCCGCGATTGCCCGCCGGTTTGCCGCCGAGGGAGCGTCTGTGGTCGTCCACTACCGAAGCAGTAAAGAACCCGCAGAAGCCCTGGCAAAAGAGATTGGCGGCATTGCGCTGGCTGCCGATTTGACTGACCCTCTCGCCACGGAAGCTATGGTTGCGGATGCTCTTTCTCACTTCGGTCGCATTGATATACTCGTCAATAACGCCGCCTCTTTTGCCGCAGACTCGAAGTTTGAGGCCGCTATCTGGGACGATTTCCGGGCAGAGTTCGACGGCGTCGTCGGTGCCACGGTCAACCCGACTCAGGCTGTTCTTCCCATTATGAAATCCCAAAAAAGTGGCCGGATCATCAACTTCATGGCAACTTTGGTTCAGCGGCCTGCCGCCGAATATGTGGTCCACACGACTGCTAAAAGCGCCTTGATCGGCCTGACCCGCACCCTCGCCCGCGACCTCGGCCCGCATGGGATCACGGTCAATATGGTCTCCCCCGGCATGACCCTGACGGAGTATTCCGAGAGCCTGCCTGACGACCAAAAAGCGCGTGTCGCGGCCCAAACCCCCCTGCGCCGCCTCGCAGCCCCCGACGATGTCGCAGGCGTCGTCCTCTTTTACGCTTCTCCCCTGGCTGATTTTGTCACCGGCGCGAACCTTGCGCCTGATGGCGGTTTGGTCGTTCTTTAAAGATTGTAACCTATGATTGTCACCCCTGATCTCTTAGCGCGTATTGCCCCGCCGGAGCCGTATTCCGCGCTCATTTTTGACTGCGACGGCACTCTTGCCGATACCATGCCCGGCCATTTCACGGCCTGGGTCACGGCTCTGAGGGCGGGTGGGGGTGATATTACGGAGGAGCGTTTCTACCAGCTTGCCGGCGTTCCGTCAGCCGCGATCATCGAGATATTGAACCAGGAGCATGGGTACGCGCTGGACATTGAAGACACCGTGCAGGTAAAAGAGAAGCTGTATATCGACGCCCTGCACAATGCCGAAGAAATTACGGCTGTGGTAGACATTGCGCGGGCGCATGTAGGCCAGGTGCCGATGGCGGTCGCGTCCGGTGGCCTGCGCTCAATCGTCAACGCGACTCTGGACTCATTAAATCTTCGTCCTCTGTTCGATGCTATTGTTACCGCCGAAGACGTCGAACATGGTAAGCCTTCCCCGGACATCTTTCTCAAAGCCGCTGCGCTTCTCGGCATTGCTCCCCAAGACTGCATCGTCTACGAAGACGGCGACCCTGGTTTAGAAGCCGCCCGCCGCGCCGGAATGCGAGCCGTCGATGTCCGGGTGCTGTGGAAGTAAGAGGCCATGCTTAAGCGGCATGTGGGGGAAGCCCTTTGTAGCGACTGACATAAGCAGTTTCGACTTGTAGAGAGAATTTCTCGATTCGTAATGGTGATTCTGCAGCCGGAATGCTGCTGCTGATTGAACCATCATCAGGATTCCAAATGATGAGTGATATGGCCTCTGCCATATAATCAGAATCTTCAACTCTTTGACGCCGTGCGAGCCGTTCCAGCGTCTCTACCATCGCAGATCGCTGAGGCTCACCGAGACACGGTTCCGGGACGATCACCATAAAGGCGACGACCGCATGGGGAAAGCGGCTATGAACAGTCGTTGCTTCTGTCGCCAAGTCGTTGATCATATTCTGCCAGTTTTTACCGACGCTTTTGGCATCGTTCAATGTTTTGCTGTCATAAGCAAATCGAACGCCGTCAGGCCGATAGCCGACATCAAAGTTTTGAGGACGTACCCCACCGATAATCCGAACCGGACCAACCTCAACGCAATCGGGCTTTGAAGGTATCAAAATGGTCGAACTTGGGATTTCGATTGGAATCCTGCCCAGCATGGCTGACAGAGCAGTGCCGACTGCCACATCGAAAAGCTTGCCAAGTTCTCCTGATGACTGCGGCGGAGTGCGGCTCAGGTGTCCGCCGTTTGAAGTCCAAGTAACGCCAAATTTTGCGAGTTCTGCGCTTGAAACAGCCACAGGAGGCATGGTGACAAGTTTCGCCATTAAGCTGCTTTCCCGTTTTTGACTGTTTTGACTTTACGCCCCATTCGACGCCCTGACAACTTACGCCATGAATTTCTCAATATTTCGATTTCGATTTTGTCTAGCCTCATCTTGTCCTGCAGCAGGGTTTTATCTGTAATATCAAGAATGGTATTGATCTGCCCGCTTCGCTCCAATCGATCCAGTTCTGCTAGATCGAGCTGAGTGTCCAAGAAAAATGGGATAGGAATTTGCTCGGCTTCATTCGGCTCCAGTTCCAGGACACCACCGCCATAACTTCGTCCTAGAACCTCCGCAAATGCAAAAGTCATAGAATTGAGAAATGCAAGGCTGATTTGATCGGCTTGCTGTGGCTGGTGGTACCGGACACGGTGAATTGTATCAGTCGAGGTGGCTTGCGTTCTATTTTCTACCAGTTTTGGATAGCCGTGAATCTGCCGGAAGAGAAATGCATCAGGCGACCAGAGGGTTGGCACGATATACCATAGCCTGCGGTTGCGGCACTTGAAGCCGATATGCATTCCGGCGTCTTCACCGCTTTTTACATAAATCTGCATTGGTTCTGTAAGAAAGTCAAAGGTGACTGGCGGCAAATTGAGGAGATGGCAGAGAACATTTGACTCCCGGTTTGCCAGCCAATCTTCTTCAGTATACGTTAATCCCGGAAGCTGTGCTGTCCGCCCAACCAGAGGCAGAGTGTATTCCGATAAATTTTGCGCTTGCACTTGACTCTCGGTCATCACAAAAAACGAGTTGTTGCCTGTAACCACGCCGACATCCACGCATCCTAGCTGTCCAAATCGTGTCAAATCCGGGTGCATCTTTAATGCCCGAAGCAGTCCGATTTCACGCTCGTCCAAATAGTATTGGATCCATTTTTCTTCTGCATGGTCAATCGCCTTCAGGTGATGGCGAGCCCGCAGTTTGACCTCATAACCCGATAGACTTTCTGCGTCATCGAGTTCAATGACATCTATTCCGCTTTCGATCTCGGGATTTTTCTCGGCGAGAAGGAGAACTACTTCCTGCTGGATGCCATCAAAGACAAGCCTGCGGAACGTGACAATTGTAATGGCACCAAAGTGCTTCGCTAGGAATGCCCGTGTTTGTTCGGCATATTTGACCTGAAGAAGTTCCGCTGGAATAACCATAGCCAGGCGACCATTTTTTTTGAGCCGTAAGCTGGCTGCCACTAAAAAAGCCACCCACGAATTAGTCAATTTGCTTGGGCTGAGGCCGGCAGTTCGCATGATCCGAAAAGCACGCTCACGCTGGTCTTCAGGAAATGCGTGGTAGCGCAAAAACGGAGGATTTCCGATAACGACATCACATTGCTTGTAGACAATTCCCCACGCTTGATCATCATAGCAAAAAAAGTCAGAGACTGTTATGACATCATCAGCAGAAATCCTAAGATTTTCCAAACGCTGCCGCGCTAAAATCGCTTCTGATTCGTACAGCTCCGATGCCCGGATTTGATGGTTGACTGCCGCAGGAGTAGACCCCAGTGAAAGCAGCCTTTGCGCCGCAGCCTCCAGCAGGCAGCCGTCGCCGCAGCTTGGCTCCAGTACTTCATCCGTCAGTGATTGGATCGCCCAGTTTGCAAGAAACTGTGCAATTACTTGGGGGGTATAATATCCGCCGCGCAGCTTTTGATTGTCTGCATCTGCAATCAATGGAGTAGAAAGGGTCTCAATAGCCATAGTGTCGTATACCTCCTTGTATCTTTCCCGAACAAGCGAAAGCCGTTCCATAACGAACGGCTTGATCGTAAAACAATCCGCGAATCCTTGAAAGAGTATAGCCGTTCTGGCATAGATTTACAAGTTAAATGTCCCCGCACAGTGAAACTTCCAAGCCCAATGCTTGGAACGCGGCGGCTTTGGCGTAAAGGCCATGGCGGGCGGACTGGAGATTAGGGGCATAAACTACTTGGATATGATTGGCTTTGTGCCGGGCCATCATCTGGTCACGGGAAATGCCTTTCAGGACGCCATGCATGATCGGCCACTGCGGCGTGGTCTGCGCCCAGCGGTCATCGGTTTCAGTCTGCGGCAGGGCAACGGACTCGCCGATACCGAGATCGCACTTTAAAGCTCCGCCTGAGACAAAAACGCGGCTCCAGACAATGACTCCGGGCTTCGAGATACCCTTGAGTGTTCCGCCGCCCATTCGGAAATACATTGGCGGCTGGCGTTCGCTGCTGGCTCCTTTGTAGCCGTCCGCGAAGTGGGCAGGCGGCACGGCTCCTGAAATCTCGAAGACCCAGACATACTCATCCCGCCCTTCGCCCGTGTACTGCCGGCCCCAGCGCAGGTCATGCAGCGTTGTCTCCGGCGACCAGCCGAGCTTGCGCCAGAGGCGGTTTGTGACTAGTGCGTCGAGACCCGCACATTCATCCACTTCGTTAAAGCAGGGCAGCGCTTTGCCTTTGTAAAGCTCCGCGCCGGTCGTCTCATGCAGAACCGGCGGACGCTCGACATTGTTCAGCAGGCCTTCCACTAAATCCGATGCCGGCGCGAGATCTTTCAGGCCTTGCTGGTACTGGATTCCGATAGTCGCGCAGCCGAACTCTTCGGCGATCCTGAGAGCGGCGATGTACATTTTGCACTGCCCCAGAACCTGCGCTTCAGTCAGGTCAGTGGCCTCATCCGGGCCGAACTGGAATGTCATCCCTTTGTCCAAAAGCCACTGGTAGACGCTCTGTGCCTCGCTGTCGGGGACTGTCTGCATTTTGGCGTAGAGGCTTGACTGGCTCAAACGCTCTTTGTAAACGCCTGTCGCATGAAGCAGCTCGTCGGGGATAATGGCATTGTACATGCCCATGCAGCCTTCGTCGAAGATGCCCATGATCGCCTTGCAATGCATCAACGACCGGGCAAACTCTTTGCCAAGCACGGTGCATTCCGCAGGCGCTTCGTCTTCGTTATACGGGCAGACATGGCTTTTATTGTGGCGAACAGTGCCGTCGCGGAGCCAGGCGCGGAGGCCGTTCACAAAGAACGAGTCCGTGAACTCTTCGCTCCAGAGCGTGCTGTACTTGACACCCGCTTTGGTCAGCGATCCGTTCAGATTGAGCATTCCGACCAAGCCCGGCCAGGTGCCGCTCCAGTTGGCGACGGTCAGAATCGGCCCTTGATGCGTGGTCAGTCCTGCCAGCACATGATGGCTATACTGCCAGACGGCCTCGGCGACAATCAGCGGTGCATGGGGATCGATGCTGCGAAAGACTTCCATCCCGTACTTCTGGCTATCGATAAAGCCGTGCTTTTTGACCGGGTCATAGGGATGCCCGCGCTTGACAGTCCAGCCCTCTTTGGAGACTGCTGCGATCACCTGTGCCTCCATTGCCGCTTGGGCCTCTTCGCATGTCTGGTTCGCCGCAAGGCGCAGGTCGCCGCTGGCAATAAGAATGACTTCTTTCATCGGGGTTTGTCCTTTATATGTTGGAAAATATTAGTAAGCGTTAGGACAAGTATAAAGGAAGGGTGGGGGATTGTCAAGAGACCTACCTCCCCGCTGCGCTAGGGTCCTCCCCAAAGGGAAGATACAGACAGAGGCCACATCCTAATCTTCCCTTTAGGGAGGACCCTGTGACCGAGGAACGAGGGAACAAGGAGATAGGTCAAACAGATTGCTGAGGCGGCGGGGGCCAAATACCTTCTGTCGGCTTCGAGGTCATCCGCAACGCTTCCTGCTCCGCCGCAAGTTGGTCGCGGCGATATGCGTGAAACCGCATCCACCATAGAGCAACTAATGTTGGTCCTATGGCAACATTGAAGATGTTAATCCAGATATGATGCCAAACAGGTAAGCCCATCGAAGAAAGAGGGGTGAATAAGTAAGGCAATTGCGAACGCTTGTCAAAAACCGTCACTGCGTTGAGAATGGCATCGAACGAAAACACGAATGTATATGCCCAACGCATTTTCTCCAGGGATGCCCTCTGCTGTTGAATCTGCCTGTGATGCTTTTCTGACAGTGTACGCATGAATGCCGCCAATCAAAGAGAGCCACGGAATAAATTCCGAGGCTCAGAAAAGCACACCGTCGAGACGACGGAAAATTAGGACAGCGAAGCGTCGGCTAGTAGGTAAACGAGGCCAGTCCAACCGATACACCGGCGCTGCCGATGACGATGAGTGTCTTGTCGCCCCGGCGCAGGCGGCCTTCTTTTTGAGCGAGACTCATGCCGAGCGGCACGGAGGCCGAGACGCAGTTGCCGTAGCGGGGGTGGACACTATAGTAAACTCCCTGCGGCAGACCGATGTGTTTCACAAGAACTTCGCTGGCCTTCTGGCTGGCCTCGTGGCCGAACGCGATGTCGTAGCAGCCGCTGCGGAAATAGGGATCGTTCATGTAAGTCTCAGCGATCTTCTTGACCGTCGTGACGACGAGGTCGCGGGAGAGCGAGAAGAACTGGGAGGTGGCGTAGCGACTATCAGGCGCGGAAGGCATGAAGTCCGCCATGTTCGCCAGAGGAATCATGCAGAGCTTATAATGCTCGCCGAAGTTCTTGAAGAGGAACCGGAAATCGTCGTTAGGATTTTCGTCGGTGATGATGGTTGCCGTAGAAGCTTCACCGATGGTGAACTGAGCGACCCGGTGCTTCAGATCGTTCGAGTCGCGGATCTCCGAAGACCAGAAGCTGCGGACCAAGCTGCTTTCGCAGTTGACGATCATGCCGCATTTGTAGGTTTTGTTCTGGATCAGGCTGTGGCCGATCTGCATCCCGCGCAGCCAGCTTGCACAGGCGTCGAGCATGTCGAAGCAGGTAGCATTCGGCATCCCGAGCTCGCTCTGGATGACATTCGCCATAGCTGGTTCCAGCCAGCCGCGCCCGACCCCGGTATAAATGAGAAAGTCGACATCGCCCGGCGCGATCTTGGCATCGGCGAGGGCCTGACGACCCGCAGCCAGCACGAAATCGATGGCTTTCTCTCCGGTATTCAGCTTGTAGCGCACTTCCGTTCCGGCAGTCGCGAGTGTTTCGCGCACCTGCTTTTCGAGCTTGTCGATCTCATTCTTCGAGAGGTGGCCTTCGCTTTCGCGGCGAAACGTCTCTAAAATATCGTCGTTCGTGACTTTTTTGGAGGGAACAGCGTGCTGGATCGTGCGAATGTGCATGCGAGAGGATGTCCTTGTGATACAGGTAGCAGCGGAAAATATCTGATGGCGTTACCTAATAGGATACCCGACATTCCCACCAAATCATGCCTTGCTGACCAAAAAGCGTGTGGTTTTGTTCCCGGCAGTCAGCGCCGTGCTTTTCGAGCCACGAAGATCAGCACCACAAATGCCAGCCCGGCAAAAAATACAGGGCCAGCCCATATTCCAAGAGCCTTATGAAATGGCAGCGCAAACAGGCCGACCCAGAGCAGCACAAGCCCGGCAAAGGCCCAGTCATCGACGAATAAGCCGATTAATTCTTCAAAGATTGTCCGCAGCAGTTTCATACCCGCACCCCACGCTGAACTGACCTTGCCAGCGTATATCCAAGCGCGGCGACGATAAAGTATCCCAGGGAAAGCAGCAGGGGTGTCCAGACTCCGCCTGCCCAGGACAGGCCCAATCCCTCCCCGGTCAAGAGTATGCCAAACGCGGAAATCAGGGCTCCGACAATCAGTTTAAGTGCGTTCTCAGGAACGAGTGACAGCGGCTTCCGGGCAATCAGTCCCAGCAAAACGACCAAAACAGCCGCCGCGCTCGCGCCAAACACCGCTGGCAGTATCTGGTGACTGGCCGCTCCCATTGTAATCACGATAAAGACAACTTCGATGCCTTCAATAAACACGCCATTGAATGCCGCCAGTGCCCCGCCGGTATCGAAACCAGCCCCGACCGTCCCGCCCCGAAGCGCTTCTTCCGCTTCTGCATATTCTTTCTCTTCGTTATGCAGTGCAATCATGCCTGCCGCTCTCAAAATTGCTTTTCGGAGCCAGCGTAAGCCAAAGAGAAGCAGCATAAGACCGACGACGATCTGAAAGATGTGAGCGTCCAAACGGGCCAGATGAGGCCCGAATGCCGCTACCAGCACGGCCAGCAAAGCCGCCGCTACTACTGCCCCGGCAATGGCCGGACGCCACCCGCGCACTGCTCCGACAGCCAGCACGATGGTCAGCGCTTCGACAAACTCCACCAGTGCCGCAAGAAATGCCGCTAAAATTGTCGGCCATTGGATTATCAGCATTATCTAATATTATGCCGGATTATAGTCATATTGGTACTTTGAGACTTGCCATCTACCGTCTATATAAACCAGAGCGACTAAAAACAAATCCGTTTTATGTGAGTAAGTATTGTCAAAAAGAAATCTTACGCTTTTGAGATTTTTGCCAACAGCATATTCATCAATTACCGGTCCATGTGTCGGTCTGCCGAAATGCTTTTCGGCTTCTTCTTCCGCTTTCTGGATCGCACCTACTGAGACTACCTGCTGCTGTGGAAGTGTAAGCATCGCGTATGCTCTATCGTATTCATGCAGTGCGAGTGCATCAACAAAATCAGAACCGACTCGGGCCGCTCCCTTCCTTGCTATAACCTCCTCTTCCACCGAGAAGAGCGTATACGTAATTGGTGCCAGAATGCAGAAGAGGCCAATCCCAACAGCCCATTTCCATTGCTTTTTCATAGTCGATTGCCTTGTGTTACGCGGCTTGCTTCTGAGCGACTTCTCGGCTCTCCGCAATAGAACGGGACATAGCCAAATGATCGAAGCCGTCTGTAATGCCGAGGTCCTCGGGATGTGCTGTTACCCATTTTTGTAGCATGTGTTTGGCTTCTATGATGTCCGCAAGTGTTTTAGCACCAAGGATCAAACTGATGACCCGTTCTCTGTGCTGCTTTTCAGTGGCTGTAAGCTCCATCGTAGCTCTCCTCTTAAAACTGAATTGACTCTTGAAAAACAAAGCAAGAATTCGGTTCGAGCCGGCTCAATCAGAAGGCGCGATAAAGTGTATACAGACGCGGGGCGATCTCGAATAGGGATGCATAGCAGATTTGTATAAAACGACTGCTCAGGTTGCCCAGAGATCATCTGCAATTCAGCTAATGCATCAAGATACCCATTGTAAAGATGCTGTTCTTCTAGCCTACTAAAAACCGACTCCGCTACCGTGATGCCGAGAGACTGTAATACAATTGGCCTTAAAAGGCGCTGCAACTTTTCAACAACGCCTTCTTCCCAGCCCCGGAAGTTCTCAAAATCTTCGCGGTTATAACCTTGTGAGAATGAGTGCAAAGATTCATGCAGCAAAGTGCGCCATCGCTCTTGCTTGACCGCTAGATTTGCACTGAGTAAAATGTCACATTGAAAAGGTTTCTGGCCTTTGAAGTCTGCATCTTCGACTAATTTTACGAGGCCGCTCCAGTGTGAAGACAAACCTGTTATCTCAGATAGAGCTTGAATGATTCCGTTGAGTTCAGCGGTGATTCGCTCGGCGTCTTACATACCCCTATTGTACCTGCGGCCACTCAGATTTAAATGCTTACAGTTTCTGTAGCTGATCCGCGATCTGCTGGACGATCTTTACGGCGCGGGGGCGGCCATTGACAATGTGCTGGTCGCGGGCGATGCTGCCGGCGACGTACAGTCCGGGGACGTTGGTCTCGAACGTTTCTTCGTCGTAGAGGGGCCGGTGGTCGTCTGGGCTGACAGTGATGCCGGCGTCTTCCAGAAACGGAATGTCCGGGTTCTGGCCGATCAGAATAAAGACGAAGTCGTTGGGGATGTTCTCGGAGGTGCCGTCAGTCAGATGCCGCAGGCAGACTTCGGTGGGCGTGATGGATGTCGCTTCAGTCTCGAAATAGACTTTGATCTTCTTTTCTTCGACCAGTATCAGCAGCTCGCGCAGGACAAACGGGCGAAGGTTGCAGACATCGAACGAGGGTTCCAGCAGGGCGAGGCTGGATTTCGCGCCGGCCCTGGCAAGTGACATGGCGACTTCTGCCGCCGAGTTTCCGCCGCCGATTGTCAGGCATTCCTGACCCAAGTAGGGTGTTGGGTCCAGATAGTGGGTAGTGACTTTGTGCAGGTCGACACCGGGAACATCCAGTGTGCGCGGCTGGTCCCAGACACCGTTAACAATCAGCACAAATCGGGCGGTGTAAGTCTTTGTCCAGGCAGCGTCAGGCTGCTGGACTGTCTTCACCGTGAAGCCGTCAGGAGTTTTATGGACCGATGCGACACGCTCCCACGTTTGCAGCGGCAGCTTTCGGCTGGTAATGACGGCACGGTAATAGGCCAGCGCATCTTCGCGGCGCGGCTTATCGTCCGCCGCCATCGGGAAGGGAACGCCGCCGACTTCCAGCTCTTCCGCAGGCGAATAAAAGCTCTGCCGGGGGGCATATTCAACAATGCTCTGGCAGGGGCCGGCTTTGTCGAGAATGAGAAAATTGAGTCCGGCATCCTGCGCCGCACAAGCCGCTGCCAGGCCGATCGGCCCGGCTCCAACAATAATTAAGTCGTATATCACGGAACCATTGTACCCAAACCTGACGCTTCTCGTTTGAGAAGGCAGGCAATCGGGCAGACTATCACAACGCACTGCCGGTTCAGAATGCCAAAGGAGCGTACTTAAATCGATGAAAAAACGAACACTCATACAGACAGCCGCAGCGATTACAATGGCAGGGACTGTCCTGCTGCCGGTCGCAGGCAATGCACAGGTGCAGGCCCCTATCTATGTGGTGCTGAACGGAGCGCCGCTGGCATTCTCCGGAACACCGCCGCTTCAGATCAAAGGCTCGACTCTGGTGCCGATGCGCGGCATCTTTGAGGCACTTGGGGCAACGGTCAAGTTCGACAAAGCCTCGCTGACTGTTTACGGTCAAAAAGGGGCGACGGCGATTATCCTGCCGCTCGGCGCATTAACTGCGACTGTCAATGGTCAGCCGCAGAGTCTGCCCCAGGCGGCGCAGCTTATCAATGGCACGACACTTGTTCCCCTGCGATTTATCTCCCAGGCTCTGGGCGCTTCGGTTTCCTGGAACCCTGCGATCCGAACAGTCACGATTTTGACCGTCGATCAGCATGTCGGCTCCCTGCCGGTCGTGCCGGGCAGCGGGACAATTCATGGAGAAGTAACCGGACTGTATACAAACACAACGCCTACTCAGCTAACAGTGCGAGTCGGTGGCCGGAACACAACGATACCGCTCAGTGATTCGACCGTCATCCTGCGGTCGGTGGACCATGACCCAGCTACTCAAGTAGCACTGGATCAGATCAAACCGGGCGACCAGGTGACGGTTCAGCGAGGCGACAATGGCGTGGCGACAGTCATCACCGCGAACTTCGGGCAGGTCAAAGGCACGATTGTCAGCATTGGGCACCTCGGGAATGGCGACGCTGCCCTGACACTTGACAGCGGGCGCGTGATTGAGCTGGCGTCCGATGCGCCGATTACGTTTGGAGGCCGCTCGGTCGCTTTGAGCGACATCAAGCCCTATGAGACCGTGGTGATCCGCACCAATCCCTCCAACAGCCTTGGCTACGGGGTGGCTGTCTCGACGGCGACCAATCCGAACCCGACCCCGCCGGGCCAAGCGCCGGGGGCTGGGATTTTGAATGGCAGCGTCTCGACCGTTGAAGTGACTTCGTTCACCCAGGATGCTGAAAAGCCGCTGCGGGCAGGGGATGTCCTGAAAGCGACTCTAAGCGGGACACCCGGCGGGAAGGCAAGCTTTGCGATCCCTGGCATCGCCGACGACATTCCCATGCACGAGACTTCACCGGGCGTCTACACCGGAAGCTATACAGTTGTCCGAAACGCGTCTGCCACCGGAGCTGCCGTTCTTGGCCGCTTAGTCGCAGGCGGCGTCCAAAGCGCTTTGATCCAGGCACCGGGAATGCTGACAATCGACAGTCAGCCGCCGAAGATCACGGATTTCGGACCGGCACAGAACTCTCTGGTCGAAAGTGAGCGGCCTTTAGTTTATGCGACTCTCACCGATGGGCCGGGAGTCGGAGTCAACCCGAATGCGACACACATTTCGGTCGACGGTCAGGATGTTACTGCAAATGCCGATATTACCGGCTCACTGTTTACATACAAGCCGGGTACGCCTTTAGCCGGCGGCCCGCACACGGTCAATGTCGTGATCGCCGACAAAGCGGGGAACTCAACGACGGCAAGCTGGGGCTTCAAAGTCTCGACCAGTAAGATCGTCCAATCGTTCACGACCAACGAGCCTTCGGGCAAAGCTGTCGGAGCGGGTTCCACCGTAGTCTTTACCCTGAACGCAGCGCCGGGCGGAAAAGCCCATGCCGATGTCGGAAACTTGGCAAAAGACATTCCCATGCAGGAGACCGATCCCGGCGTCTATGTCGGCGAGTACACGGTCAAAGCAGGCGACAGCGTTCAGAACGCTCCAGTGACCGCTCGTTTCGTGGCGCGTGATGGGACTGCCGTGACAAAAAATCTGGCGACCGACCTGACGATCTCCGCCGGACCGCCGCCTGCACCTCGAATTGTTTCGCCGAAAGACAGTGATTACATCGATGCTGGCAGCCCGCTGACTGTGAAAGGCCGTGCCCTCCCCGGCAGCACGGTCCGGGTAGCAGTCTCCTACACCAGCAAAGCGCTCGGCGGCATTCTGCCGGTCAGCGGTCAGAGTGCGACTAAAGATGTCACTGTCGACAAAAATGGAGACTGGACAGCGGAAGACCTCTCGCTTCAGGTCAAGTCATTGTTCGGCACTAACCGCGATACGATCTTTACCGTGACCGCAACCCAGCTCAATGCGAGTGGCAGTGCAGCCTCCGACCCGACGACAATTCAGGTTCGACCTAACTAGAAGATAATCTCTTGACTTTAATGAACGTTGTAAACTTAATAAATACAGTGATCGCGCGTCTCAAGCGCATTTTCATTGTCAACTTCGTATTCGAAGTCTTCACGCGGTTCGGGCGGGACAACGGCGGCCTTCTAGCAGCCGGCCTCGCCTTCTTCCTGGTGCTGGCGCTTGTCCCGCTGCTGCTGGTCGCCCTGTGGGGCCTCGGGCTGGTCTACGCCCACAAGCCGGACGAGGCTGTGGCACAGATCAAGGATCTTTTGGCGAGTCGCGTTCTGCCGGGTGCGGCAAACACGGAAGTGGTTAAGTTCATGACCCAGGCACACATTTCCGATGGCAACGGTCATGCTGGGCCGACGCTGCTTAACATCATTAACGGTCATGGGGTTGCCGGTCTCATTGCCTTCCTCGCCGTCGTGTGGGCAGCGATCCAGATATTCATCAACGGCTCTACGGCAATGAACGCGGCGTGGGAGACAAAAGAAACCCGCAACTGGTTTGTACTTCGGGGTGTTGCACTCGGGCTTCTGGTCGGGGCAGGTCTGCTGCTGGCTTTCTCTCTTGCGGTCACAGCCCTGTCAACAGCGATTTCAGCGAACCCACTGGCTCAGATGATTCCCTTCGAGAGTGCGATCAAATCTGGAGCCGTCGAACTGGCAGCGGTAGTAGTCAGCGGCCTGATGTATGCCGTCATCTACAAATTTCTCCCTTCCCCTTCGGCGAATGTCTCCTGGAAGTCGGCTTTGATCGGCGGCGCGGCAGCGGCCATTGCGTTTGAGATCGCCAAAAAGGGCTTGTCGGTTCTCCTGCTGAGTCCAAAGAAGTCGCTTTATGGAGATTTAGGGAACTTGATTGCATTTGTCCTCTGGATCTATTACTCGATGATGATCTTGCTGCTGGGTGCCGAAGTCTCCGCCGTCTATGCCGCAGACATCGAACAGAAAACTCCGACGCGTCTGAAACGCGCCGCTCAGGCCACTCCCGCTGCCGACGCAAGCTCCAGCTCAGGCTCGCCGCTCGCACGGTCCAAACAACGTGACCGGGCGCAGCGTGTTCGGAAGACAGGTCAAAAAGAGGGTCGATGAACCCCTTCCCTAACAGGGGAGGGAAGCGAGCCCTAGCGAGACGGAAGGGGTTCCTAAAAAGCCCCCAGCGTTTCTTCTTCGGCTCTTCGCCTTGCGTCTGTGTGCCCGATGGCTTCGGTCCAAGCTTCAGCAGCTCCTGCGCCGCATATTGGCCGGGTTCACTTGCCGGGTCCAGGGAGACCGCCAGCTCAAACTGGGCACGGGCATCGTCCACACGCTCCGCCGCCAGATAGCAGCCCCCGAGGACTGACCGGCGGAGGGCATCATTGGGCGAAATCTCCAAAGCGCGTTCGTACAGTGGAATGGCTTGATCCAGACGCCCGAACATCGCGTGTAGCCGACCCAAACTCACCAATGCTTTATGGTAATCGGGAAACTTTTCGAGTGCCACTTCGTTGAGGCGTGTGGCTTCGACCCAGTTCTCTTCCTGCTCATAGGTCCCTGCCATGTTGACATACAGCGCGGGATTATCCGGGGTATATTCTTCCGCTTTCTGCCAGAAGTTCCGGGCTGTTTTGGGGTCGCCTAAGTAGATGGATGCTAGGCCCAGCTCGAAGTAGACATCGCCTAAATCGACTGGATTTTGGGTGACAGCGGCGGCTCGGGCCAGACGCTTGCGGGTCATGGTGTAATCGGTCTGAGTTTTGTAGAGCATGGCGCTGTTATAGAGAGCTAAGAAAAAGTCTGGGTCATGCTTGACGGCCTGCTCGTAGTAGCCCAGCTTCGTTTCCGGTGTCCGGGCCAGCCGCTTGCCTTTCAGAAACGCCGTATACGCCGGCCAAGACGAAGTGACTTGCAGCGCATCAGTCGTAAAGCTCCAGGGAACATTGACACCCAAAGTTTCCAGCAGTCCCAGACACAGCCGGTACTGCAAAGCGATCCAGAGATCATAATCCAGCGCCAGCGTTTCAGGCCGGGCGTCCGCATCGAACGCCGTGAATATCAGGCTTTCCGGTGCGGCAAACTCGCCGCTCTGCGGGAAGAAGACCCGAAGCGAGACCGTGATCTGCGCCAGCGCACCCGTCTCGGCATCACGTTCGCAGGCCAGCAGGCCGTCGATAAACGCCTCGCACCGGGCTTTTGCTGCCAGTGCATAGATTTCATTTTCCGAAAGTGGCGGCACAGGTCGTTCCCGTTTATTCGGCCCGCCCAGAGCCTCATGAACATCTGCGTAGACAAAGCCGCCCGCCGCTTCGACGGCGGTTTCCAGGGCAAGCAGAATCCCTTGCTCAAACAGCAGAATATCGTCGCCGAACATATCCGCCCCAAACGGCGCAAACACCAGCTTCTGCGATTCAGTTTCTCGTGCCTCAGTTTCTCGTGCTTCAGTTTCCATAGCGAGATTGTACCTGACCCAGCAAGGCCATGATAAATATAGTCACAGTGCCCCCCCGCCCCCAATAATGGGGGAGCCAGAAAAGAGCTTGAAGCGGTTCTTGCCACTTCCTATCATGCTCCCCCATTATTGGGGGCGGGGGGGCTCTGGGGAACTTCGCCTGACATTTCACCGAGTATGTAATTATGCGCCTTATCTTTCTTGCTGCCTGTCTCGCTCTGATTTTCCTGCCGCTCACTGCCCGCGCCGCACCGAATTCGCCTGCGCCTGCCGCGACGATTCAAAGTACCGACGTGCGCCCGCCAGTCGTGACACCGCAGATGAAGCGGTACTCTGAGACGGGCTACGTACTATACTTTGTCGGGACTGTTTATGAGCTGCTTCTGCTGTGGGGCGTACTGGCATCCGGCCTGTCGGCCCGGCTGCGGCGTCTGGTTCAGCCGTTGCGCTTCTCGCTCCTGCGGCTGCTCGGCTACTACGTCCTGCTGACACTGGTCCTGCTGCTGGCCCATGCCCCGCTGACATTCTACGGCGGCTACTACATTGAACACGCCTACGGGCTGTCCTCGGAAAGCTTCGGCGGCTGGCTGGGAGACTTACTCAAAGGGGTAGGGGTAGACATACTGACAGCCGTGCCGATTCTCTGGCTGCTGTTCTGGCTCATTAACCGTTCCCCACGCCGGTGGGCGCTGTGGTTTTGGGGCGCACTGATCCCGATTATTGCGTTCGGCATTTTCGCCGCGCCGCTCGTCGTCGACCCGCTATTTAACAAGTTCACTCCGCTGACGCCTGGACCGTTGCGGACACAGATTGAAGCGCTGGCGAGTAAAGCGGGTATTCCAGATGCTCCTATCTATGTTGTCGACAAGAGCCGTCAAACACACGAGACCAACGCCTACGTGACCGGCATCGGATCGTCCGCCCGGATTGTCCTTTGGGACACGATCCTGCCGCCCCGTATGCCGCAGGATCAAGTCGTGGCGATTGTCGGGCACGAAATGGGTCATTACGTCCTGAAGCACCTCTACTGGGGCTTTCTGATGTCTGTTTTAGGTCTTCTGCTCGTGTTGCCACTCGCTCAAAAGTTCGCCGAAAGGCTTCTGCATCGCTTCGGTCCCGGCTGGCAGATCGACAGCCTCACCGACTACGCCGCGACCCCGGTCCTGCTGCTGACCGTGTCTCTGTTCGGGTTCCTGCTGGCCCCGATCACTAATGGCATCTCGCGCGAGATCGAGCATCAAGCCGACGCCTACGGCTTGCAGGTCACGCAGAACCCACCTGCAATGGCCCGCGCCTTTGTCTCACTTTCCGAGCAAAACCTGAGCGCCCCAAACCCGCCGCCGTTTATCAAATTCTGGCTGTTCACCCATCCGCCGCTGCAAGAGAGAATAGATTTTGTGTTAGGCAGGAAATCAGCGAACAAAGGCGAATAGGACATACATGAAAGCTATGCTGGCCTACCCGTCATTTTGCGTAAGTCCCCTGTCTGGAAGACCAAGGCTATAACAGTGCAGAATGTCAGCTTCGCCGACGGAAGATTGTGCAGGCAATAGCAACTCTTTCGTCACGCAGTGATACGCAGTAATGCCGTCCTCGGCATACATTTTGCTTTTCTAAAGCCCTGGTCTTCCAGACCAGTACCTCCCACGCAGTCTCCGGCATCGGCCTTGCTTTTGCGCTTTGAACATCTTTTACCTAAGAGAGAAAATTTGACATGACCAACATTAAACTACGGCGGGCAGAACGGGCGGATGCGGAAGCCGTGATCGGCCTTATTATTTCATTAGCGCAATTCGAAAACCTGCCGCCGCCGGATGCGGCGGCGCAGGCACGTCTGATTGAGCATGGCTTCGGCGACACACCGAAGTTCGAGGTCATGCTTGCAGAGGTCGAGGGTGCCCCCGG
>JBPBQB010000289.1:0-34883 GCA_050954545.1 Janthinobacterium lividum
GCAAACAAAAAGGCCCCGAGCATTACGCTTGGGGCCGATTGGTTCCTCTTAAGTTAGGGTGACGCTCTTAAATGAGCGGACACCTCGACGGGGGAGAATACGCAATCGGCGATGGGAAATAACCTTGATAGGCAAATGGTTCGCACGCTTGATTCTGAGAAGGATTATGATCCTGATACAGATTCTGGAAGAGGCGTGACGTGACAGCGGACGACCAGAGCAAAGGCTGCTGGCTGCCGAAGGCGGGGGCTATCAAGTTTTTAGAATTTGTGATCATGGTACGGCGAACAGTCTAGCACAGGCTTTCCAAGTTTGTCAAGTGTTTTGGAATAATATTTTGAGAATCCCCGCCCTGAAGGGCAGGTCTGGAGGCGTAGACGCCAACCGGTCTGCGACCGGGAATGCCATTCGCGTATGGCTTTCTTGTTCTTCGCTCTTACTCTTCCGCACACCGTGCGGTTGGCGTTTCGCCTCCAGACCTGCCCTTCAGGGCGGGACTTTACTTGATTGCCCCAAAAGCGGCGAAGCTGCTGTTTTTGTGCAGCAGTTCCACCTCGCGGAAGCCCACTTCACGCAAGAGGTCAAGCTGGAACAGCAGAGGGCGCGGCGTGTCCTCCAGATCGATATAAGCGAAGACTTTATCGCGGTAGGCTTCGTTCTGAAGTTCGGTCAGATACTCCCCATAACGCTGCCACATGAGGACCTGCACGGTCGGGTTGGTGTGGGTGACTAAATCGGAGATCCAGAGGGAGCCGACGGGTTTCAGGCAGTGGAAAAGCTTGGTGAAGACGGCCCGCCATTCTTCGTCATCGCGCAGATGATGCAGCACGGCTGCAGCCAGGACAATGTCAAACTGGGCGGTTCCCAAATCGATCTCGCGAATGTCACCCTGCTCGAGCGTGACCGTACCGGATGTCGCGGCGGACACACGCTCCTGAGCACGGGTCAGCATGGGGAGGCTCAGGTCGTTCAGCGTACAGTCGAGGTGCGGCAGCCGCTGAAGCAGTTTCAGCGTGTTGTTGCCTGCGCCGCAGCCGATGTCAAGAACAGCCTGCGCGTTCGGCGTGGCTGCCGCCGCGGCCTGCGTGATCAGCTCAAGCACCAGCGGGACGTCGACAGTCGCGGACTGGCCGGTTTCCAGATTAGAAAAGCGCTCGACATCGGCATCGAAGCGCTCACGGATCTGCTGCACGGTAGATTTCAAGAGCGGCCTCCTTTGGTAGATAACCTTAAGTAGTGTCTCGGAAGTTGAGATGCGGGCGACTGAAGTCGCCCGCAAATACTTATGATTTTTACCTAGTATGCACTGCAAGGGTCAATATGTCCAATATATATTTATAGCGCGATTGATATATGTCACGTATCTGTCTTTCACAAATTGCCGCCTGCCGGGAGGGGAACATGTTTGAGCTTTATGCCGTCATGGTTAATAACGGGGAAGGCCCCGTAATTTTTGATCGGTCTACCAAGGAGAAATGACAATGACACTCTCAATGACGAAGGGCCTCGCGCTCTGCGGCCTGTGCGCTCTGCTGGCAGGAGTCGGCGGCTCTGCTTCCGCTCAGGACGGTTTCCATGACGGTCCCATGCATCATGGTCCAATGCATCATGCACGTCACGCCATCATGCGCCAGAAGATGGCCTACGCCCGCGCTGTCGAGCACGGCAACTACGCAGCAGCGGAGCAGGCGCATATGCGGGCAAGAATGATCCGCCATCATGTCCGCGCCCATCGCCATGAGATGCACGATATGCACATGGATCACGGATACTAATACCCAAAGCAAGGGGCAGGCAAGGCATTTCAGCCTTGCCTGCCCTTTTTTGTCTGATTTCTGCCTGGTTTGAACTCGCTGTCACCAGACGGCAGGAGAAGCGACACGCTGCATTTCCAGCATGACGGTCGTGCCGGTCGTGCCGGTCAGCAGAAACACCCGATCGGCGGTCTGGAGCATCATCTTCATGCCGTGCCCAAGCGTTCCCGCAGAGCTATATCCCTTCATCAGCGTCGCATGGGGCAGGTTTTCCATCGAGATCCCCGCTCCACTGTCGGCAATGCGTACCAGAATTGTATCACTCTCTGCATCTACTGCGATCTGGCCCTCACCGTTTCCGACATGGACAGCGGCATTCATTCCTGCTTCATGCGCGGCTGTCACCAGATCATAGCAGCGTTCGTCGGTAAAGCCCGCTTCCAGACATGCTCCCTCAGCGGCTTGACGCAGCTCCCGCAGACCGCCATTCATGGACAGCGGAATCAGTGGCCCAAAGGGTACCGGCGGCACCGGCAGGTCAGCGGCTGTGTCGCAGAGGACCAAATGACCTTCCGTGACCGATGCCAGAACATCCCGCAGGAATTGACGCTGCCGCTCGCCCGCCCGCTTTCTCTCATCGATGTCCTGCATCGTTCCCTCGAAACGTGCGGGACGGCCTGCGGCATCTTTGTAGCCCCGGCCTCGGGCTGCGATCCAGCGAACGGAACCATCCGGCCACATGACGCGGCATTCGAGGTCATAAATGCTACCCTCGGCCAGTGACTGAGCAATGATCGCTTCGGCCTCCGGCCGGTCCTCGGGATAGATACGCTGGTAGAACAGTGCTTGTGTCATCTGCGCCTCGGGCGGCAGGCCGAAAAGCGCCTTGCAGCGCGGCGACCAGACCAGGCTGCCTGTCCCGATGTCTGTATACCAGGTGCCGATGCCTACTCCTTCCATCGCGAACTGCTGACGCTCCTCGGTGAGCGCCAGTACCCGACGCGCTTCTGCTTCCGCCGCTCCGCTCATGGCCGCGACAACCATGCTCACCATCAGCTCCAGCAGGGGCAGCACATCGGCGCTGAAAGCATTCGGCTGGCTTGAGTAGACATTCAGGGTTCCCACAGCACGTCCCAAAAAGAGCAATGGGAGAAGCACCAGCGAACGCACGCCA
Source organism: Janthinobacterium lividum (assembly GCA_050954545.1). Taxonomy (GTDB): domain Bacteria; phylum Armatimonadota; class Armatimonadia; order Armatimonadales; family Capsulimonadaceae; genus JANXMY01. The sequence continues at coordinate 2,929 of JBPBQB010000289.1, forward strand.
AATCCTCGATACGTTTCCAGTTCCGAGCGCAGATCTGTCTGCGTATCCTCGCAGGACAGCACACGGCCTTCCCCGACACAGCGGCCTGAAACGCTGTCTTCACGCTTCACGCGCAGGCCTAGCGACGAAACGGCCCCGGCACTGACTGCACGGCAGACCATTTCATCGCCATCGATCATCATGACGGCAGCTCCATCCGCACCTGCCAGTACTTCGGTACGACGGGCGACAATCGTCAGGACCGCGTCTAGGTCATGGGCGATCTGGTTTACTTCCTGCTGAGCCGCCGCGAGTGCAGCTCGCTGGCCTGCAGCCTGACGCAGTGCAAGCTGCGTTTCTACCTGCCGGGCTAAGGCGCTCAGCGCGTCAAGCTGCCCAATCTCCAGTTCACGCGGGACGAGGTCGACAACGCAGAGAGTTCCCAGAACGTGGCCTTCCGGCGTCGTCAGCGGCACACCGGCATAGAAGCGAATGGGGGGGTCGGCCTGGGCAGCAGGATTGTCACGGAAACGCGGGTCCGCTAAGGCATCGGGAATAATGAGAGTTTGACGCTGAGAAACGGTGAACGGGCAAAAACCCGTTTCCAGATCGGCATTATGCACTCCGCCTGCACCAAAGCTGGCTTTGAAGAACTGACGGTGGTCATCCACAAAGGTGATAAATGAAGTCGGCGCGGCGCAGACCTGCGCGGCCAGTCGAGCCAAATCGTCAAAGGCTGCCTGGGGAGGCGTGTCCAATATACCGTAGGTAAGCAGCGCTCGAAGGCGGGGATCACCAGGGACCGAGAACGCAGTATCTGAGTTTATCACTGTTTCTTACTCCATCTCGTGCCGCAGACGTAGAAAGAGTTATTACCCAGTTCACTCAGACTTTAGGCCTGCCTCAAGCGAGGGTTTAAAAACGACGCTGTCCCTCTGCGGCTCAACAGCAGGCGCGAGCCAGGCGATCAGGGCGCTAATCGCGACGACCAGCACGAGAGCGCCGCGCAGCGTGATATGGTCCGCGGCGAGACCGATCAGCGGTGGGCCGACGAAGAAGCCCATGTAGCCTGCCGTACCGATTGCCGCAATCGCCGCATCGGGGGAAATGTGCGGCAGACGTGCCGAAGCACGCACCATGATCGGGTAGACACAGGCGCAGCCCAGACCGACGCAGGCAAATCCAACGAGAGTCGGGATCGCGCCTCCCAGCAGCAGAGCCGCGCTCATGCCTGCCGTGCCGATGAGCGCACTGCCGCGCACCAGCGCTTTGTCACCCCACAAATGGCTCAGTTTATCTGCCGTCGAGCGCCCTGAGACCATCGCTATCGCAAATGCCGCATAGCCCAGCGCCGCGATGCCTGCCGCCACTCCCACTTCTTTCCGCAGGTAGACCGCGCTCCAATCCGCCATCGCCCCTTCATTGAACACCGTACAGAACGCGATCAGTGCCAGACTGACCAGCGGCCGCAGAGACCGACGGGCAGAGGTTCGGGAGGGTGCGGAAGTCGCGGCAGCGGGAAGAAGCCGAAAAGCAGCCACGGCAGCAGTGATAACCAGCAGGCAGGCGACAAGTCCGAGATGGACGCGCGGCGTTACCCCAAGCGACGCCATGCCTGCTCCGACCAGTGCTCCGGCCAGGCCACCCACACTGAAAAATGCATGAAACGAAGCCATGATGGGCCGCTGATAGGCCGCTTCAATCGCCGCCCCCTGCGAGTTTTGCGCCACGTTCAGCGCTCCACTGCACGCTCCGAGTATCAGAAGAGCCGCAAATAAGCCGGGGCCGCTGCCTGCAAACGCCGGAAGAGGCAGCGCAAGGCACAGCAGCACGGAAGCAGCACGAGCCACAATGCGGCTGTTGTAACACGCCATCACAACAGCGGCTAGAGACATCGCCGGCAAAGCGCCGACTGCCATTCCCAGCAAAGCTAAGCCCAGATGCCCTGCGCTCAGGCCCAGATGCTGCTGGACGGCAGGAACGCGGCTGGCCCAGCTTGCCAGAACGACTCCGTTGATAAAGAACAGCGTCGCGGTGGCGTGACGCGCTCGTATAAGAGAGTGGCTCTCGGACGGCAGAGCTTCCTGAAGCTGGTACTGAGTTTCAGACGGCGGCATAAAATCTTTCTTCAGCGCAGCATAAATCTTTCTTCAGCGGCGATGCTCCGTCAGCTAGGCAGAATTGTGGGTATGACTTTGATGGCTGGACGTGCCTTTGCCTCGGCCTTGAGAGCCAGAATATAGGATGTGATCACGTCGCTCTGCACCCGCAGCGCTTCTTCCGCCACCCGCAGCGCCTCCCCGCAGACGGCAAGGTCCGCGACAGCCTTGTCCAGCAGAGTCGGGGTCTGTTCCGCCCGAGTGCCCCTATCACTGCCTTCACTGCTTCCGTCTCTGCTGGAAGCAGATGACTCGTTAGAACTGACCAGAGCCACCAGAGCAGCGGCAATCTCAGACAAGGGCAGCACGTAATCCACATTTCCGGTCGCCGCTGCACTGCGCGGCATACTTGGCTGCTCACTGCTCGGCAGGTCCTGGGCCATGGTGATTCCACCCGCCGCTTTGATCGCATGTATCCCAGCAGAGCCGTCTCCATCGCCGCCCGTTAAGACCACGCCAATCGCTGATGTGCCGCAGCTTATTGCTGCCGAACGGAACAAAACATCAACGGACGGGCGGCAGTGATGAACTTTGGGGGAGAGCGACAATGACAAGGTCAAGTCCGGGTTGACCAGGAGATGCTTGGCAGGCGGGGCGACATAGACATGTCCTGCTTGAATACAATCGCCTTCCTCCGCTTCCTTGACGGGAAGGCTGGTCAGACGCCCCAAAATGTGAACCATCTTACTTGGAAAGTCGGGAGACAGGTGCTGGACAACCAGTACCGGCGCAGGGAAATCCTGCGGCAGTGCCGCAAGAATCACGCTGAGAGCGTTCAGCCCGCCCGCCGAGGCTCCGATGGTGACGACATATGCCGGATCAGAATGAGATAAGGTCAAGAGAGTTCACGCAATACTTCCTCGCCATGCGGCGATCCGACAGAAAAGCGTCGGAGAAGGTTCTGCGTCAGAGCCTGACCCAACCAATCTTGGGATACCTCAGTATACCACACTGGTCGCAGGCAATTGGATTATCGTATCATGCCGCTCACTTTCCAGTGTCTGCGGGTAGTCGGTCGTGTAGTGCAGGCCGCGAGACTCTTTGCGCTTCTGGGCGCACTGAATAATCAGTCCGGCGACTTCGATCATGTTCCGCAGCTCTAAAACATCGTCGGCGAGAACACAGTCATCGAACAGTGGCTGCGCCTCAGCCGAGAGAGCATGGACGGCGGCGGCGGCTTTGGCAAGGCGGCTGTCGGAACGGACAATACCGACATACTTCTGCATGGTCCGCTGAAGGCGGTTCCGCAAAGCTTCGACCTGAGCATGGTCCAGCGCTCCCACCCGCCTAGCCGTTCCGGGAAACGGCGGGACACTGAGGCAGGCCGGGGACAAATCTTCTCGGCCTAGCGCGTCATCAGCCGCGCGTTTGCCATAGACCAGTGCTTCCAGCAGAGAGTTCGACGCCAGACGGTTCGCGCCGTGAACGCCCGTCGAAGCCACTTCGCCGCAGGCATAGAGGCTGTCGATTGTCGTGCGGCCCATCAGATCGGTCACGACCCCGCCACAGGAATAGTGCGCGGCAGGAACCACGGGAATTTGATCGGTCGTGATGTCGATGCCGAACGACAAGCACCGGGCATAGATCGTCGGGAAATGCGCTTTGATCTCTTCAGCGGGCAGATGTGTGATGTCCAGATACACACATTCATCGCCGGTCTTTTTGATCTCGCTGTCGATGGCCCGAGCGACAATATCGCGGGGTGCCAGATCTTTGCGCTCCGGGTCATATTCGGCCATAAACGCCGTGCCGTCTTTGCGCCTCAAAATGCCGCCTTCGCCACGCACGGCTTCCGAGATCAAAAAGCTTTTGGCGTCGGGATGGTACAGGGATGTCGGATGGAACTGAATAAACTCCATGTCCGCGATCTCCGCCCCGGCCCGCCAGGCCATCGCGACCCCGTCACCGGTCGCAATCGGCGGATTGGTCGTAAACTGATAGACCTGCCCTGCCCCGCCGGTCGCAAGCAAAGTTGCCGGCGCGACATACGCCTGGACAGTGCCCGCCGCTTCATCGAGCACGTAGGCACCGCAGCAGCGGCCCTCTTCAATGATCAGATCAATCGCGTAGTGGTGTTCTAGCACTGTAATACTCGGATGCGCCCGGACGGCTTCAACCAAAGCTCGCTCGACTTCCTTGCCGGTGAGGTCGGCGGTGTGGATGATCCGACGCCGGGAATGCCCGCCTTCGCGCCCCAGCGACAGTTCGCCGTTCTGCTCCCGGTTGAAATCCGCTCCAAACTCCATCAGCTCCCGAATCCGCTGCGGTCCTTCGGTGACCAGCACCCGGACTGCATCTTCATGGCACAGCCCTGCCCCTGCGATCAGCGTGTCCTGGACATGCAGCTCGACATCATCGTCCGCGCCCATGACCCCCGCGATGCCGCCCTGCGCCCAGTTCGTATTGCTGTCCGTTCGGTCTTTCTTCGTGATCAGCGCCACGCGCCCCTTTTGCGACACCCGAAGCGCAAACGACAGTCCCGCGCTGCCGCTGCCGAGAACCAGATAATCATAAGTCTGCATCGTTGCGTTTCCGTTTTCTAAATGAGAACCGAGTTTGAGAATAAAACCAATTATACTTGCGGTGGGTTCCCTGCTGCAATTCAGAAGCCCCTATGCTTTGGTCAGACGAATATAAAATTCTCGCTCTAAATCATCCTTGCGTTTGTCCAAAATCACTCGATTATGGCACCAACCAATTTGTGCCACCAATGGTGGCAGTCTTTGATTACCCGCCACTGAGGTTCCAATCCAAGTCTAAAACTCGCACAGCTTGTGCGAGAATTACTGCAACCAATGGCTGCAGTTTTACGGCTTGCCTAAAACTCTCACTATTGGTGAGAGTTTTAATTGACGCATCAACGAAAATCATGTGTTGAAACACACGGCGAGAACGCCTAGAAGTATCGCTTCGCGACCCTGGGAATAGGGTTTTGGATTAGTCTTATCCCCTATGGTATGGTTCGGGAACTTGTATTCCGTCCCCTGGACGGCGGGCACTTCTCAGCCTCGGGTTTCAACCCGTGGCACTTCCCCCGCCAAAAGCCGATCCGCCCCCTGCGCTCTCAGATCTTCTGCGACATCGTGACCTAGCCATTCGCTGCCGCCGTAGAACTTCTGAGCCGAATGCCGCAGAATTGTCGTGCCATCGGGTGCAGCGACCATACCGGAGAGTGTCAGCCAGCGAGGCGACTTGGTATCATCTAGTGTCGCTAAAGCGCCGACGGGAGTTTTGCAGCTTCCGCCGACATGGCGCAGGAACGAGCGCTCTGCCAGAACCGCGTACCATGTCGGACCATGATTGAGCGAGATCGTGAAGTCGCGGAGCCGCTGGTCGCCGTCGCGTATCTCAATCGCCAGCGCCCCCTGGCCGGGATCAGGGGTGAACCAGTCAGGGTCGAGTATCTCGGTGATGTTGTCCTGTAAGCCTAAACGATTGAGACCGGCGACGGCGAGGCAGATGGCGTCGTACTGACCTTCGCGCCATTTGCGGAGGCGGGTGTCGACATTACCGCGTATCTCCAAAAGCTGCAAGTCAGGGCAGCGGGAGAGCAAAAGGGCGCGGCGGCGGACACTGCCGGTCCCTACTCTGGCACCAGGCGGCAGGGCATCGAGCGTGGAGCCGACTAAGGCATCGCGGGGATCTTCTCGGGGCGGGACGGCGGCGATGACCAGGCCGTCGGGGAGGGTATGCTCCAGATCTTTCATGGAATGGACGGCAAGATCGATTTCGCCGGCAAGCAGCGCGGCCTCTAACTCTTTGGCGAAGATGCCTTTTTCGCCAAATGACGCCAGCGGGATATTGGCGGCCTGAGTCGCATCCCCGCGTGTCTGGATGATCTGGATATCGACGTCAAGCTCAGGATGGGCCTGACGCAGAGCGTCCGCCACCCAATGCGACTGGGCCAAAGCCAATTTGCTGCCGCGCGTTCCGAGGATGATTGGTTTAGACATAAAGACTTAGACCCCTCCCCTGTTAGGGAAGGGCTTTCAGAGAAGCATTTCCAGAGTAGGGGCCGGGCTTGCCCCCGCCCTCTGGATAGGGGTTACTTTCTTACCAGCTTCCAGCCGAGCGGCAGGAGGCCGGAGGCCAGCAGAGCTTTGAGCGTGTCGCCGGGCAGGAACGGCCAGACACCCAGTGTCAGCGCGTTGTGACTGCCGACGAAGCGGGTGAGCATCGCGGCCCCGAAGGCATAAATGACGAGGGAGCCGAAGAACATGGCAGCCAGCATTGTCAGAGGGCGACGGTCCCAGCCGCGTCCGGACAGCCATCCGACAAGGGCGGCGGCGAAGGGATACGCCAGCAGATAACCACCGGTCGGGCCGAACACACGCGCCGCGCCGCCGAGGCCGCCGGCAAAAAACGGCAGGCCGATACTGCCTTCGGCCAGATACAGCAGCAGCGCACACGCGCCGAGGCGCGGGCCGAGCAGTGCGCCGGTCAGCAGGACGCCGAAGGTTTGGCCGGTCAAAGGAACCGGGGAAAACGGCAGGGGCACGGCGATTTGGGCGGACAGCGCCGTCACCAGACTAAAGGCAAGAATCAGAACGGCATCACGCCCCCAGTCGGCGCTTTTGTAGACGGCGGGGTTTGCCTGGGTCGGCCAGAGTGTCTGCGCCATTGTCAACTGTGTCAAATTAAGTCCTCGTTGGAAAGTTTTCGGTATTATACCTGTGCTGAGAAAATAAGAGACGAAAGAAAGAAGAATTATGGCAGAAGAAATCAAGACTGAGACAGTCACGCTGACTGTCGCTGACGGCACAACTATGCCGGCCTATGCGGCCCGGCCTGTCGGCGACGGCCCATTCCCAGGAATTTTGGTGTTTCAGGAAGCATTTGGAGTGAACGCCCATATCCGCGATGTCACAGAGCGGTTCGCCCGCGCAGGCTACACGGCAATTGCACCCGCGCTGTATCACCGCACGGACCCGAATTTTGAGGGAAGCTACACGGATTTCGGGCCGGCGATGACGCATCTTCAGGCACTGACCGATGCCGGTCAGTCGGCGGACATCCAGGCGTCTTATGACTGGCTGACCAGCGACGGCGGAGTCTCACAAGTCGTTTCGACAGGATACTGCATGGGGGGACGGACGTCGTTCCTGGCCGACACGCTGCTGCCGCTGAAAGCCTCGGCATCGTACTACGGCGGAGGGATCGCGCCCAGTGACGCCGGCTTCTTCCCGGACCTGCTTGGCAAGGCGACCGACTTAAAAGCGCCGATTCTGCTCTTCTGGGGCGGGAAAGATTCGCACATCGGCATCACCCAAGTACGGGCGACGGAAGATGCGCTCAAAGCGGCAGAAAAGAACTATGTCCAGGTGACATTCTCCCAGGCCGACCACGGCTTCTTCTGCGATGCTCGCGCAAGCTACAATCCCGAAGCCGCCCGTCAGGCCTGGGCGCTGACCTTGGAGTTCTTCGCGACTTATTTGTAGACCTACCTCACCGCTGCGCTGTGGTCCTCCCTAAAGGGAAGATGAGGAAATCAGGACAGTAATCGTAGGGGCACTGCTTGCTGCGCCCTCTTAATCCCTGCTCTTAATCTTCCCTTTAGGGAGGACCCTGCGAAGCAAGGAGGTAGGTCTAACTTTTGCGCCGAAACAGATCCGTTTTGACGTTGGCGACGCGGTCCAAAAACAGCAGGCCGTCGAGATGGTCGATCTCGTGCTGCAAAACGACCGCCTCAAAACCTTCAGCGTCTAGCGTGATTGTCTCGCCGTCCAGGCTCAAAGCACTGATTGTGATCGCAGCGTGACGCCGAATATTGGCCGTGTAGTCCGGCAGGCTCAGGCAGCCTTCGCGGAAGAACTGCTCGCCTTCATAGACCGTAACGGCGGGATTAACCAGCACCAGCAGGCCATGCCCGCCGGGGTACTTGGGGTTTCGCGATGTATCCACAATCGCAAGCCGGGCCAGCACGCCGATCTGCGGCGCGGCGATCCCGACCGTGCGCGGCGGGCAGGCATCCATGGTTTCAAGCAGGTCCTGCGCAGCGGCGCGGAGGTCATCATCGATTGCAGGAGATGGGGCGCAGACAATTTTCAGGCGTGGATCGGGGTACAGGACAACGGGGCGGACAGCCATGAACTTACAGCGCCTCCGCGTCCAGCGCCTGCGCGGTCATGTCGACGCCCAGCGCCGTTTTCAGCGCTTCCAGATCTGATGCAATGTCTAAATTTCCCGTGACCGCTTCAAGCTGCATGACATAGACCGGCGCTTCCGGCGTTCCCGCCACCCGCGTGTCCATGTCCGTGATGTTGATCCCCCGCCCCGCCAGTGCCGACGCCACCCCGTAAACAATGCCCGGCTTGTCTGCGCCGTATACAGTCAGCAGCGTATCCGGCGCAACGTCCTGATGGGCATCAGGAACCGCCAGCACTGTCACCGTCAGCCCCAAAGCGTCGGCCAGCGGGACCAATGCCGCCCGCGCATCCGCATCCGTCTTCCCCGCCGGCAGCCGCGCCGCCACCATGGTCGCAAACGCCCCATGCAGCCGCGTCATCGTCGCATCGTCTAAATTGCCGCCGAGGTCAAACACGGCCTTCGCCAGCGCCGCAATGATCCCCGGCTGGTCCCGTCCCACCGCAGTAATAACCACAACCATCTCAGCAGTATTCATGCGCCGATTATACCACGCCAAGATGTGCCATAATACGCCTATGACACTCACATTGACGCCCAAGACAGAGACACGCCTGCGAATGGTCGCCGAAGGGAATGGTATGGAGCTGACCGAGCTGCACAACTCGATCCTCGCCCGTGGCCTGGAAGAAGCCGAAGCTCGCCTTCGGGTTGAAGCCGAGGCCGAGCTTCAAGACACGCTCGAAGGCTTAGACCGAAGCATGGCCGATGTCGCTGCCGGCCGCTGGATTACCTCTGAGGAACAGGACCGCCGGCTCGAAGCCAAATCCAACGCTGCACGAGCGCGACTGAACAAACCCGTCAGCTCTGAAACGCCTCAGGTACGATGACGGACACAGCCGATGACCCAGCATACGTTATGATTCATCAGCTTCGGCACAGTGCCCAAAAGCCGCTGACTAAATGGCCGATCCCGAAAAAGATTTAAGCCATTCGCACATGCCCCAGCGCCGCAATGATCCCCACCAATATACGCGATAAACCCACTCTCATGTGTGCATAATAGGAAGCAGCTCAAGGATCAGCGGCTCATCGCCGACTGACAGATCGAGTGTTCCGTCCTTGCTGATTGGAAGACGCGCGGCGGGTGTGAACGATGCCATCGGCTCGTAAGGATCAGCCCCGGCAAATGCGGCAGGCGAAACATGCAGATAGACAGTGGAGTCTGAGACACCGATGTCTTGAAATTTGTTCGGGTCATAGCCGGCGACTTCTTTCCAGAGAGCAAGATAATAAGTCCCATCACGCTTTTGAAGAAGCAGGTGATGAACATTCACAAGGTCGCCCGACAGCGAGTACTTCAGATCTTTACAAGCAAACACAGGTCCTGGGTCCTGCAAAATCGCGATCATGTTTGTGATGCCGATGAAGGCGGGTTTTGGCGACCAATCATTTCGCAGCAGCCCGAAGTTCTGCTCGTCATGGTGCGGGTCCGGGTGCTCGTCAATAAGCTCATGGAGGAACGTGCGGGCAATCCCCGCATGAAAATATTCCAGATAGGTGCGTACTGAATACTTTCCTTGCGCCCACTCGGAAATCCTTGGCATCCACAGCGAGGCATCGGGATAGGCCGCCGTGGGATTGCCGGTTTCCGTACATATGACAGGCTGATGCGGCGAGACAATCGCCGAGTTACCCAGATAGAACTTTGGAAGATCGAGATTAGTTTCAGCCGTCCCAGGATTGCGTGCCCCGTGATAGCTGTGGATGTTCCCGAAGTCGCTCGGCTCATTCGGGACCTTCGCGGAATTGGGCGGAAAGCCAATCGACGGTGCGATAACGGGGATGCCGGAATAGGCGCTGTTTTTGACCGTGTGATATAGAAGATGCTGATACTCGTCCAGGCTTGCGGGAAACTGTTTTCCATCGAAGCTGTAACCCGCATCGGCTTCATTCGGCCCTTCCAGCATTTCGACTGCGGGTGAAAGGACAGCCATGCGCTTTGTGAATTCGACCTGCGGGCCACTGCCGGGAACAAGTGCGTCGCCGGACACGATCATCGTGGAATTGATGCCGTCCTCATGCATCTTCATGATTCGCCGCTGAACCTCGGTATTCGCGGTGAGGCTGACACGGATATGACGGATCCCTGAGCGTTTCATCACCGTTTCAAGCTTATCGAGGTCCCAGTAGGGCGTATCGTTATAATCCAGCTTGACGTTGACGCCGATGCTGTCGACAAAGCTTTGTGCAGGCTGGGCGGTTTCCTGAGCGGCTGCTGGGATCAGGCCAAGCATCAGCAGCGCCGTACAGGTGGCTGCTGCTGCCGTCGCGAGCAAAAAAGCACGCTTGGTTTTCGGGCAGTTGAACATAATCACTTTCTAGTAACATCTTATCAATTTTTGCTTTGCGGGTGCTGCCGCTGAGTCTGAATCCTCAGCGGTTGAAGACGCCGAAGGCCTAGGCAGTTAGATTGGGCTGAAAGTCACGGCGAAGACGGAGCCGCCGGTTCCCTCGGCGCCACCCGGTGTCTGCGCGGTGGTTTGGGCTGCCGCACTCTGGCCGGACGAAACCTGCTCCGGGCGCAGGAACTTGACATGTCCGTCGGCCATCAAGTAGTTTGTTCCGCCTGTATGCCGTCCGACCATCACGCCCCCATAGTCATTGGTATTGAGCCGGGTCACGTCGCCGCCCATATAGCCGGTCGCATAAAGACCGCCGCCATCGTAGTTGTATCCCCACACCGCTCCGTTGGAAGTACCATCGCCGGAATTAGAGCCGCCTCCCGCTTTCGTGTTGTTGTAATTGCAGCCTGCTTCCTGGGGGTCTGTCACGTTGGCGACTGCATGAGTGCCTTCCCACAGCATTACGGTCTTGGCCGAGGAGTTCATTTGAGACAGAGCACCGCCGATGTCCAGGGTATCCGTGCCGCCGATGTTGCTGTTGTAACCGTAGGACACCGGCGTCTCTGTGTAGGGACCGCCGCCAAAGGTGCTTATTGCCGATGGAGTCGAGTCATCCGGACAGGTATAAACGCCGGTGCTTTTCACGTAGGAATAGATCATGCCGGCCCAGCCGTTACCTTCATAGGGAGTGGCAGTATTTGTATCATCGTAATGATGACCTATCGGGTATTTCTCGTCGTAATCCTGGCTGTACTGGATGAAAGCCAGCCCGAGCTGCTTTTCGTTGGACTGGCAGGCCGCCCGCCGTGCATTTTCGCGCACCTTCTGGAAAACCGGGAACAAAATAGCCGCAAGTATCGCAATGATCGCGATAACCACGAGCAGTTCGATCAGCGTGAAGCCGCGCCGAGACCTTGAAGAAGAAAAGAGTATCATAGTTGTAGCCTTTCTGTTGTGTAAGAAAATATCTTTTTTGACATATGTTGTACGATCAAACGAGGCGGGGTGAATAAATCGCCGTCGAACCCCTCAGTATTAACGAGCCGCCGATTCTTAATCGGTGATGTGTTTTCTCTCCGTTCGCCGCACGCACTGCCAGCAGCGCCGCTTCCGCACCGAGCTGTTCCAAAGGAAATCGTATGCTGGACAGCCCAAATTGCCGCGCAAGCGGAGTGTCATCAAAGCTGACAAGCGAAATTTCGGACCCAAGACTTAAACCAATCTGCTTAATCGCTTGTTCAATGCCAACGGAAACCCAATCATTCGGTCCGATTACGGCAGACAGTGGAGCGAGCTCGGCATAAGCCCGAGCAAAAAGTGTCGCTCCTGCATCCGCTGCGTCATCGTAGGCCGTGTCCCAAACCGGATCGTCACCGCGCCTTCGGACAACGACCAGCCGGTCATCGCTCAAACCCGCACTGCGGACTGCATCCTTTGCCCCGAGTATCCGCCTTTCCTGCCATTCATTCTCGTAGGGAGCGATAAAGACAATGCGTCGATGACCTAGCTCCAATAAATGCTCGGCTGCCTGTCGTCCGGCGACCAAGCTATCGGTCCAAACGTGCGGGCAAGGCCACTCATGAGGCGTCGAGGAGACAACGACAGGAGCCATTCCAGCCGCTTTGGCCTGATTTACAGCTTCTTCCACAGCCTCTTTCTCGTCATGATAGGCAATAATGATGATGGCATCGGCCCCGCTGTTCTGGAATTCGCTGACGGCCCCTTCTAAGAACTTGCGCGGCTCAAACCAGGGCGGCAAGTAAGCCGACTGAGTCCCATGGGCGTTCTGTCTCTGTAAAAGCTCGCCCGCTTCTAAACGGGGGGGCAGGTAAAGTGACTGGCTTCCCTGGGAGCTGATTTTACTTTCTGCCGCATGCACGATCATGTAGTCAAACCAGGTCTGGTCCGACCGCATCGTCGTCACATCCGTTGTCGTATCGACAATGCCGATGCGGTAGTTAGCCACATCTTTGAGGCGTGATGCTTGTGGTCCGGAAGCATCTCCTGAAGAAGATTCATGCCGGGATAGCGTGTCGGATACAAACGTTCCGCGCCGACTCTCGGAACGGAGCGTGCCATCTGCCAGTAAGTGTTTGATCGCCTTTTCTAAGGTGCTCGGCGCGATCCCAAGATCTTCGCAAAGCGCTCTTCGGCCCGGCAGGAGAATGCCCGGTGGATAGGAGCCATCTTGAATCCGGCTTCGGATGATAGTCTCGACATGGGCATGCAAAGAATGTCCTCGGCTGACTGTATGGTCCTGCTTGGGGGAATCGACTTTTTGCACGGCGGCTTTCTTATTGGCAATATCTGTAACGTTTATCATTACAGATGTATTCTATCACGTTTTCCGCCGCATGTCAAGCGATTTAATAGCGAGTGAAACCGACTACGCACGGCATTGACCTAATCTTCATAAATTGCAGCAGGGGTGTTAGAAAAGTCAATGTCCTCAGCGGGCATTTTGGCGAGGGCGGCGAGTTCTCCCCACCTGACTTAAGGGCGTCATAGCCATCAATTCTTGGGGGGCGTTACGAGTTTTATCTTTGGCTGCCCCAATTGGAGGTACATCTTTTTGCTGGAAAAATCCAGCAGCATTTGATACCGAGAGAGAACATCCATCCCTAATCCGCAGGGAAAGTGTGCATCGCCGTCTGTCGCATAATCCACCGGAAGATCAAAGAGTTTCAGGTCTCCGATTTGAAGGATACTCACCTGCGTTTGGGTGTAATGTATCTGTCCCCAAAGAGTGTTGTTGTCTTGTTTTTCCCCTGGCTTTAGGTGAAGGCAGCGAACTATGTCAGCCGAAACGGAAGTTTCAGCGGCACCCGTGTCCAGTATCAGACTTATAGAGATTTGGGAAGAACTGCTGCTAAACACTCCTGGTAGTGTGTATGTTCCATCGTCGCTCTCCGTGATCGGTACAGCCGTTACCCCTGCAAATCCTGCGTCTTTAAGCTCACTATCAGAAAGCGCCGCCGTGTTCCAGAGCGTGACCTGATGCCGGGGAAAGTCAAACTCAACCGTAAAAGCCGAGAGAATGTTAATGCCGATAATGCCATCAATGGGCTGCGGGAAAGCGGAGAACTGATTTTTCTCGCTCACGATGAACGGAATCGGCTGAGCAAGAATAAATCCGCCAAACTGCATCTGGGATAGGGTCACCATACGGGCTTGTTTCGTGCCCACAGTGTAAGGATGTCCGTCTCTTATTGCCGGCTGAATTAACAGCCCAAGCTTAGATGCCATTTTCTCGCTCAGGACACTTGAATTACACGCGGTGTCAACAAGGAACTTCCCCATGATTTTGTCGTTGAGTTTGAGTTCAACGACGGGTGACTTCCAATTTGGTAAATTCGTAAAAGGAAGCACTGTGGTAACATGCGGGGACGGTGTGCTTTGAGCACAGGCGGACATGGTGAGCACCAAACCCAATAAAGCTATCCAGACTGTGAAATACGACCTTGTCATAGATCTGTCCTCGTTTGATATTATTCGCTAAATGTGAAAATCTAAGGAGTGTCTCAGAAGTTCTTGCGGGCGACTGAAGTCGCGGCAACAAAAGCACAAAGTCCACCTGCTGCACTGGCAGACCCGGAGGGCGTGGACTCATACAGAGTCTCATTCGGAACTTCCATATTAACCTGCGAAGGCCTTATTTGTGAACTTGTTGCCGCAACTTCAGTCGCCCACATAAACTTCTGGGACACAACTTAGAGGTTCATCAAGATACGCAGGCGGTCCTGAACCGCCTGCATCGTCGCAGCGCTCGCAACTCCCATACGACCCTGCAAGCGCTGCTGGCTGACCGAACGCAACGCTTCGCAGAGGATAGCGCTTGGGCATGTCAGCCCACCCTCCGGCGGCGATACTAAAACGTGCCAGGGAATACCTCGCAGACGTGTCGTAATCGGCAGGATAACCACAAGGCCAGCCGGACTTTGATTGAAGGCGTCGATAGAAAGTATCAGGACAGGTCGTTCTCCGGCTTGCTTGTGCCCGACAATCGGGTCAAGATCGCCAAACCAAATATCCCCATAAAGAATGTTAGGCAACTTTTTCCTCCGGGGGTGAAGAAAAGTCTGCGTCTGTCCAGACCTCGTTGGGATCAAGACCGTCCATCAGTGTTACTTCCCAGACCTTCAGCTCCTCTTGATACTCTTTCCAAGCTTCTGCGTCTTGCTGAAGCGCGGTATAGGCCGCATTGCACTCTTCCCAAAACTTTTGCCGCCGGTACTGCTCCAGCGCTTTATCCAGCACTGCCTGCATCGGCTCACCGCTTTGCGCCGCAAGCTCCCGCAGGCGCACATGAGACTGTTCACTGATACGGACTGTTGCAGACTGCTTCGCGGCTTGCTTTGAAGGCTGTTTTGTCACGGTCGCCATGTTGGTTTTCTCCTGCCCAAGTATTACAGTCAGTATACGGGATTATCTACTGATTTGTGACATATTATGAGTAGGTGATAAACTCCAAAAGGGAACCATCCGGGTCCCGGAAATAGACGCTGAACCCTGGGCCTTTCGCGCCAAACCTTTCGACCGGCCCGAGCTCGACGCTTACCCCATGACTGACAAGATGCGCCTGCGCTTCGGCGACAGTCCCCGGCCACTCAAAGCACAGATCGCTGCCGCCCGCAGGCACCGGCAGCTTAGCGACCGGCGACGGATGCACGCCCGGCCCGTGCAGGTTGAGCTGCTGCGATCCAAACCGATATACATAGCCGGACTTGTTCGGCACGACTTCCGCGCCTAAAACATTTCGGTAGAACGCATTCGATTTCTCCCAATCGGAGACATGGAGAACGCAATGGTCAAGCCGAATTGCTTCCGTCATTTTCTTACTCCTCTCTTTACTCTCTGTGGATTGTGCGGCTTTTGGACTTCACCTTAGCGAAGCAAACCGCGACGCCCGCCGCCGACAAAAGTGCCAGCAGCATGGCGTAGGTAGACTCGGCAGGAACCCCCGGCTTCATCTGCTCCACAGACCCATTTTGGCCGGCTGACGCTGACTGCATCACCTGGTTCATGGCCGCGACCGACGCAGCGTTTGCGTGGTAGCGCTCAGCGGCGACGAGCAGGAAAATAAAACAAAAGACGCCGAAGCTAATGCCCATTTTCTTTAAAGTGCCGCGCGACATCAGACGTTTCTCCAATCGTGTTCAGCTTAAACGAGCCGCGAACTTGCTCAGGATGCTGCGAGCCGTGGAAAAGGGGATAGCAGCCCGAGTCGTGCCGTCCGAGTGAACAACTGAGTTGCGATACTCACGTGCTTCATGGACATCGTCACGTATGCTATTTGGGATACGCTGGAGGGCGGCGCGGTTGATGACGCTGAACACACTTCTTGGAACCGGCCGGTGACGCGGATCATTGGACTTCAAATAAGAGCGAAGACTGCCTTTAAACTCAGAGAAAAGCCGCACGATGTAAGCCGTCTCCAGACTGCCCTCTGCCCGGTTCAGCACAGCATAGCCGGGAAGACTGGTCTCTTGAAGTGACCGGGCAATTGCCTGGCGCACCGCCAGATAATCCTCAGCCATTACCACAAGCTGCTGCACATGCAGGTAGCTCATTAGGCGTTCAGCAGGCTTTGCGCCAGGTTCAGAAATGTTTCGCGGTTCCAGGGGAGCGGCCAGTCCAGCCCGGACTCTGTCCGCACTACCCATTCCAGGGGCTGATCTTCAGAATTATCTTTGCCTCGTGGCTTGTGCAGCAGCATCACTCGGAACAGACTAGGCCAAGCATAGAGATCAATTCTACCTTGCGCTCCTACTATTCCGCGGGCTATCGGCTCCAAGATCAAACGTCCTTGTGGCGCATGGATTGTTATAATTGGCACATGGTAAAGACCGCCGACGACTTCTTCCGCCAGTTCCTTCTCTTCGCGTTCCACGCGCCAGCCTCGGTTTGTTTCCTGCCTGACCCACGTCTCAACGTCATCCGCGAGCTGTCGTGTCTGCTTCTCCCAGTCGTGCCGCATCTGCGCCATGGTATTCTCCGAGTCCAGCGTCTGCTTTTTGGTCAGCGTGAGTGTCATGGGAGTATGTTACCACAAAAGCCATTCTCGATTTTGGCCAACATCACCTCTGAAATCGCTTCGTGATGTGTCAGTGTGCATGAAATCAACTTTCTCTATTGGCAGCTTTTCAGATGAGGGCTAGCTCTCTACGTACAGTCGCGGGTATTGGCATTTCATCATAAGTCTGCCCATGAAGCTGCCGCCCAGTCAGACTTTTACGTGGACCGCCCCATTGCTTGAAGAAAAAAGCGACTTCCGCTTCTCGGCACTGACGAAAGATGCTCTCTACCCATTCCTGTTCGATTGGTCGTGCGCCCGGTCCAGACTCCCCACCCACAATGACCCAATGGATATTGTCAAGCGGCAGTTCATCAATAGGCCCAATTAATGGTTCCACAGACAAAAATCTCACTTCGGCTGGAACATGCTGCAAGTCAATGACTCGGCTTGTAACACGCGCGTCTTCTACACTGACCCCCATCCACGCATTTACCGGCCAGTTTAAGTCAGGGCCAAGCTCCCGTAGCCTTTCGCTTCTCTTTGTTAATATTTGAAACGTATGTTGGGGGCAGCGCTCAATAATGTTGAACACGCGCCGGATAAATTCCAGCGGAACATCCGGATGAAACAGATCACTCATGGAGTTGACGAAAATGAGGCGTGGCTGCCGCCAGCGTAAGGGCTGTTCTAACACTTCCGGCACGAGCCGCACACGATTTGTCCAGCGTGGGCCGCTAGGTGTCATTATTGATAAACCTTCATAGGCTTGGCCCACACCCGCAAATCGCGTTGCCAGACGCTCTGCATAGCAGTTTCGGCAGCCTTCACTCACGCGCGTACAACCACGAACCGGGTTCCACGTCATCTGCGTCCATTCAATCGAAGATTCAGAGGCCATATTGAAAATACCTTGCTTTGTAAACTATTGTTACCTCTTTAAAATATCTTGAGCAATGTCCAACGCTGCTCTTCTGACCGATTCCTTTTGACTGGAAGTGGCAAAACATAAAAGATAAAGCGGAGTGTTACGAGAGTTCCGAAGGAGAATCGGGTTTTCGGCAACACCATTAGGAAATATGGTGTTCAGACGTGCTACAAAATAATTTGCTATACCCGCGAAACTTGTTTTTTTGCTTTGAGTCTCCACATCGCCAAATAAAGTCATATCCACAACAGAGGGATAAAATGCTTCTCGCCAGTCATAAGTACCAAGAGCTTTCGTCAAGCGATCCGCCCAAGGTTTTGGAGGTGGTTCGCTTCGCGTCAGCAGTCTATTAACGCCCATACCGATTGGGAACAAAAGCCACATATCAATTGCATGTGTTCCTGCAATAGCTTCGAGAAGTGACCATTCTACTTGCATGCCGAATGGGTCTAGAAATAGCACTGCACGCTTCTTCGACCAGTCCGTCGATTGGCACCAATTTTTCAGATATTGGTTTGCTTCAGCATTTTCTATCTTTATTTTATGGATAAGTTCAGGATATGAAGCATTAAGATTTCTTTCTAGCTCCTGGCAATGCGCTGAATCTAGCTCAATGAAAAGATATTGATCGAATTCTGGTTTTACTTCCAAAGCAATACGGACGCTTCCGTCCAAAAACCTGTGTATTTCGGTATTCGGGGTGTCTGCGTCTGGTTGTATATCTTCAGAGTTTTTATTATCAGCAGCCCTATCTCCGGTGCTGGCAAAGGCATCAACATACACTGTCGTCAGAAATCTTGCATTTGGGTTAGCTGCAAAAATCTTTGTATATGCCTTTAAGTATTTGCCAAGTCGCTTTAACTTATCCTCTGTCCAGTCACCGCCGAATGCTTGTGCTTTTTTCATCTCTCCTCCATGAACTATGGAAGCTATACTACCCTAATTACGAACATAAATTCGTTTATTTTGTCTACTTGTTTTATATTGTTTTCAACCTTCCATGCCTAGCACTTCAACCAGAAACGCCCAGCGGTCGGCGGCTTCCTCGATGACTTTGGTGGTGGGCTTGCCTGCCCCATGACCAGCGCGTGTCTCAATGCGGATAAGGGTCGGCGCGGGGCCGGATTGAGCGGCCTGCAGGGCGGCGGCGAACTTGAAGGAGTGGGCGGGGACGACGCGGTCGTCGTGGTCGCCGGTGGTAATAAGTGTTGCGGGATAGGCGGTTCCCGGCTTCAAATTGTGTAGGGGCGAATAGGCGTAGAGGTAGGCGAAGTCAGCGGCGTTGTCGGAGGAGCCGTAGTCGGAGGTCCAGGCCCAGCCGATGGTGAACTTCTGAAAGCGCAGCATGTCCAGGACTCCCACGGCGGGCAGGCACGCGCCGAAGAGGTCCGGGCGCTGGGCGAGACACGCGCCGACCAGAAGGCCGCCGTTGGAGCCGCCGCCTATGGCAAGCTTGGGCGTCGATGTGTACTTCTCCGCAATCAGCCACTCGGCGGCGGCTATGAAATCGTCGAAGACGTTCTGCTTGCTGGCTTGTATTCCAGCATCATGCCAGGCCGCGCCGTACTCGCCGCCGCCGCGCAGGTTCGCGACCGCGAGAATGCCGCCCATCTCCATCCAGACGATCTGAGCCGGGCTGAAGCTCGGGGTCAGCGAAATATCGAACCCGCCGTAGCCGTACAGGTAGGTGGGGTTTTGACCGTCCCGCACCAGCCCTTTACGGTGGGTCAGGAACATGGGGATCTGAGTGCCGTCGGCGCTGGCATAGAAGATCTGCGAGGTCTCAAAATCGCCCGGCTCAAAGGCGACTTCGGACTCACGATACAGTGTGCTGGTGCCCGTCGGAACATCATAGCGGTAGATACTGGTGGGGGCCGTGAAGCTGGTGAACGCGTAAAAAGTCTCGGTCTGCGCCCGCTTGCCGCCGAAGCCGCCTGCCGAGCCGATGCCGGGCAAGTCGACTTCGCGCTCGAACGTGCCGTCTAACGCGAACACTTTGACCTGCGTG
The DNA here is from genome assembly GCA_050954545.1 of Janthinobacterium lividum. Lineage (GTDB taxonomy): Bacteria > Armatimonadota > Armatimonadia > Armatimonadales > Capsulimonadaceae > JANXMY01. Next base: position 22,505 of record JBPBQB010000289.1, read on the forward strand.
CAGGCGTCTTTTAAATATTCTGCAATAAATCTGTTCCCGACGACGCTGACCCCTTCCAGCGTTTCTGCCGCTTCGGGGATAAGTTCCTGCCACTGGTCTTTACCGGGGTTTTGCGTATCGATGGCGATCACCCGGCTGCGCGGGGCGGCATCGTTCGTTTGCAGCCAGAACACAGGCCCCTCGTTGCCGAGAAATCGGTACTGGGCTTTCAGTTCGGGAATCAGCTCAACGACTGCGACGTCCGGCTCCGTCAGCGGTTTGTAGAATAATCGGTTCTTCGGCTCCGTGCCCTGACGCACCGGGATGATCAGATACGCGCCGTCTTCCGAAACCCTGCCGCCGAAGCTCCATTCTTTTTCGTCGGGCCGTTCATAGATCAGGACATCGACGGACTGCTCCGTGCCGCGTACATGGAAATACAGCTTGGGGAAGTAGTTGGCCTGCTGCAGCTCTTCGCCTTCCGGGGGGGCATCATAACGGCTGTAATAGAACCCGCTGGCGTCTTTGGCCCAAGACGCCCCTGAGAACTTGACCCAGCGCAGATGGTCAGCCAGATCGGTTCCCGTGTCCACCGACCGGACATGCCACTCGGTCCAATCCGATCCTGCTGCCGAAAGGCTGTACGCCAGCCATTTGCCGTCATCACTGATCGACAGGCCCGACAGCGCGACCGTGCCGTCGGCGGACAGCGTGTTCGGGTCCAGCAGGACACGCGGGTCTGCGTCCAGGCTCTCGGAGACATACCAGACACTCTGGTTTTGCAGCCCGTCGTTTTTGCTGAAGAAGTAGCGCCCGCCTTGCAGGAAGGGAGCACCATAACGCTCATAGTCCCAGAGCGCCGTCAATCGCTCTTCGATTGATTTCCGAGCCGGAATCTTCTCTAGAAAGCCAAACGATAACGCATTCTCCGCCTCGATCCACACCCGCGACTCTGCCGAGTCCGGGTCTTCCAGCCACCGATACGGGTCCGCGACCAGAGTGCCATGGTAATCGTCAGCCTGGTCTGATTTGCGAGCTTCGGGATAGGTAAAAGGGGTATTCATGGAACAGAGTTCGGCGCGGTTATGAAAGTTTCCTGCCCGCTTTTGTGGTACAGTGCAAGTGAGCAAACACAAGGTTCGCACCCTGCAACCCGTTGCCTTTTCGTAAAACTCTCACTGAAAAAACAATGCTTGATACAATGCCTGAAAAGACGAACAATCCCCCTGAGTGCGTATTGATGCTGACATTGAAGTCATAAGTCTTTGCGGGCGACTGAAGTCGCGGCAACAAGTTCACAAATAAGGCCTTCGCAGGTTAATACAGAGGTTCCGTATTAGTCCACGCCCTCCGGGTCTGCCAGTGCAGCAGGTGGACTTTGTGCTTTTGTTGCCGCGACTTCAGTCGCCTGCAATTCCGTCGCTCACTCTTAGCGGGCTCCGCCGGAGACGTACAGTGTCTCGCCGGTGACCCAGGCGGAGTCGCTGGAGGCGAAGAAGACTGCGACCGGCGCGATGTCGTCGGGCTGGCCCATGCGGCCAAGCGGCGTTCCGGCGATGCCCTGCTTCTGGAAGTCGCTGCCGACGAACCCGGTGGCGTGGAAGCCTTCTGTTTCGATCATGCCCGGATTAAGCGAGTTCACACGGATACCGCGTGGTCCCAGCTCTTTTGCCAGCGATTTCGTGATTGCATCCACGGCGGCTTTAGTAGCGCTGTAAATGGAGCCCATCGCGGGAGCCATCGTGCCTGCGACGGAGCCGATGTTAATGATGCTCCCGCCGGCACCGTCGAAGTAAGTCGCGGCCTCTTTGGAGGCGAGGGCAAGACCAAGCACATTCAGGTCGAACTGCTTGTGGAAATGTTCGCTCGTGATCCCTTCGACCGGCAGGAACTCGTATACCCCGGCGTTGTTGACCAGAACGTCCAGCCTGCCGAACGTATCCTTCGTCTCCGCAAAGAGCCGCTCGATGTCTTCGAGTTTTGAAAGATTAGCCTGGACTGCAACAGCCTTGCCGCCGCTGTCTTTGATCCCCGCGACCACCCGCTCCGCGCCGGCTTTGTCGGACGCGTAATTGACCACTACTGAAGCTCCTTCCGCCCCGAAACGCCGGGCGATGGCTGCGCCGATGCCTTTAGATGCGCCGGTCACGACCGCGACTTTGCCTGCTAATCTGCTGCTCATACTTGTTTCCTTTGTGTCAGTCACGTACTTAAATCTGAGTCATGCCGCCGTCGACAAACAGCTCAATGCCGGTGACGAAGCTGCTGTCGTCCGAAGCTAAGAAAACGACTGCCTTTGCAATCTCATCCGGGGTGCCTGAGCGACCAAGCGGGGTCGTGCTAGACGCCTGGGCGACAAACTGGTCGATCTGTTCGTCGTCCATCTTCAGTACGTTGGTGTAGGCTGGAGTGACAACCACGCCCGGACTGACAACATTCACGCGGATCTTGCGCTCCTTCAAATCGACACTCCAGGAACGGGCAAACGAGCGGACAGCGGCTTTGGTGGCGCTGTAGACGCTGAACGCCGGGAAACCCTTGGACGAGACGACGGACGCATTCAGGACAATCGCGCCGCCGTCCGGCATCAGCGGCAAAGCCTTCTGGACGGTGAAGAGAAGCCCTTTGACATTCGTTCCGAATATCCCATCAAAATGCTCCTCGGTAATGCTGCCAAGAGGCGCAAACTCGCCGAAACCGGCGTTTGCGAAGACGATATCAAGACGGCCCTTTTCTTCTTGAATTGTCGCAAATAGCTTGTCTAAGTCGGCGGGGATCGAGACATCACCCTGAATGCCCCGGCTGTTCTTGCCGATCTGCTGGACTGCCGCGTCAAGCTCCGCCTGCCTTCGTCCTGTGATAAAAACGTAAGCGCCTTCTTCCACGAACCGCTGAGCGGTGGCAAGACCGATGCCGCTGGTTCCGCCGGTGATAAGCGCGATCTTTCCTTCAAGCTTGTTCATCTCTGTTTCCTTCTTCATTTATATTATTTACCGTTCGGTATATATTTATAGCCTATCTAACAATAGCTTGTCAAGATATTTTGTACCAATTGGTAAATTATTTTTTGGGAATGATATAATCTTACTCGGATATTGTATACTGAGAGGTATGAATGACGTCATGTTATCAAAAAAGGCGGGCCGACCACGCGAGTTCTGCACGGTTCAGGCACTGGACGCCGCTATGCACCTGTTCTGGCGCAAAGGCTATGAGGGGACTTCCCTGACGGACCTGACCGATGCCATCGGCGTGAGCCGGCCAAGCCTCTACGCCGCTTTTGGAAGCAAGGAAGAGCTGTTCCGCAAAGTGCTGGCCTATTACGCCGAGCTGCGTGCCCCGGCGATGAGCGCCGCCCTGGGTCAGCCGACGGCACGGGGAGTCGTGGAAGCGCTGCTGTCTGCGTCCGTGGGAGAAGCGAGTCAGTCGGAGTGTCGGGGCTGCCTGCTGGTTCAGGGAGCGCTGGCATGCAGCGACGAAGCCGAGTCCATTCGTCGCGAGCTTAACGTTCAGCGGGAAGCCTCGGTAGAGACCCTGCGAGGGCGTTTCGAGCAGGCCAAGGCGGAGGGCGATTTCCCGGCAAACACTGAGCCCGCCGACCTCGCCCGCTATTTTGTGACCGTCATGAACGGCATGGCGGTCCAGGCCGCTGGCGGTGCCGGGCCCGAGTCGCTGCGGCACGTTGCCGATATTGCGCTCAAGGCTTTGCCGGGGAGTGACAGGAGCCACGGAATAAATTCCGAGGCTGGGTAGTGCTCACTGTCCAGGAGACAGAAGATAGGATTGGAATGATTGGCATTCCGTCCGTCTTATCTTGCGTCGCCGCGACACTGTGTACTTCTGAGCCTCGGAATTTATTCCGTGGCTCTTTATGTTCGCTCGTTTATTTGCCTGCGGTGGCCGGACTGCTGGTAAGAATCCCATTGATAACAGTCAGGTTGGTTACAATCCCGTTGACAACAGTGAGGGTACGTTTGTATTGAAGATCTCCAGGACCGCTGGAGAGATAAATCTGCGTGCTGTGCTGGCTGCGGTGAGTCATCTTACCGGCGGCATCAAAATCGAGCGTGTCGGTTGGACTAACAACATTGGTGCTCTGGCTGGCAGAAAAGAGAATGCCGCTGCGCTTGGTCTCGTGAGAAACCATATCGATCTGCCGGATCGCGGTCGTCTGAGTAGCGCTGCCATCCGGGTTCGTAACATGGCCAAAGCTGACCGTAAAGGGATAACGGAACAGGTCCTTCCGAACGAACAGGGCAGACGGCATCTGCGTCTCAGTCACTGACGACACTGTCGTGAGCTGATCGGAACTCTGAATGTTTTTCTTATCACTTATCGTAAACTGCTGGACGCTGGAAAAACTGACAGTCTGGGTAATAGACGTGCCGACTTTGCCGGTGGAAGTCAGAACATAGCCTGCTATGGTAGAGCGGCGGCTTGACGTCACAGATACCGGGCCGGAGACTTCGCCGGGGGCGTTGACAAGATGGCTTTCGATCACCGGGGTCGGGTCTGCCGTCAGCGTGTTCCGGGTCAGCGCCCCATGGACAGTCTTGAGAACGGGGTCCCGGAACAGCAGCAGAGTACCGGCAAGCTGAAAATGGTCGTTGTTGTTGTAGATACGGACACCAATTTTATGCGGTCGACTATTGTTCAGCAGTCCCGCAAACGGTGTCAAGTCGATGCGGTACGGCACGAAATTGAGCGTCTGGACACCGGGGATCGGACGCCACAACCCAGGGTCGATACCACCGGTGTAGATCCAGGGATAGATCGGGGCGACACCTGCCGGAGCGCCGTCGACTGTCACTTCCGCCTCCCGAAACGCAGTGCGGCCACTGGCTTTCAGCGTTTCGGTCAGGCTGTCCGGGACATTGAGGTACCAGAATTCGTCGTTGCCCTGGCTTTCGGTGATCAAGTCCAGATACGCCCGCACAATATTGGTCGGCAGCGTAAAAGTTTCCGTCAGGACATCCGTCGGCTTGCTGACCGAGCCGATCCCATTCCCATTTGCAGGCAAAGACAGCACCAAGTCAGGCACAGAGGGCGGGGCAGTATGCGGTGCCACCGGGTAAAACAGCAAGGAGGCGGTGCCGTGAATGACTCCCGTATACTTGCTGTCGACGATATTGCCGAGAGTGGTTTCGCCGGGATGGGCAGTTCTGAGGAGCGCCATGTCATCGGTCAGATCCCGCTCGATGTGCCAGGATGGGCTGACTTTGTCGGAAGGCTCCGCAGTCGTCCCGAAGTAGACATTCGTGTGGCCGATCGATATTTCGCCGGTCCGGTCGAACTGCCGACCGGCGCTGACCGAAAAGTCCGCCACTAAAATTATCTTCGCCCAGTGCCGAATGTGCCCGGCTGGCGGCGTGTACGTAAACGGTCGGGAGGCAAAATCCGTGTAGGTGAAATCATGGAACAGCAGCACCGTCACCGGCTGCGTCGCCGGGTGCGCGACCGGCGGATCGGCGACTGCGGTTTTGGTCGAGCCCAGCACGATTTCGCTCTGCGCCGACACCGAGCCTGGAAGCAGTGCCGCCGCAGCAAGAAGCAGCGGCAGAAGCGCCCTGCCGGAGCGTGCGGCACGGAGTAAAGAAGTCATGCACGTCCCTCTCTGAATGCTCAATCGCTCTAAGATGCCGCTATCATACCCGAAACCCCCTTTAGTGCGCTGTAACCACTGAAGTAGACAGTCGGAAAAACGGCCCCTACCCTAAAAATCTATCCCACCCTGTGCTGCTGTTCGCAGTCTCTCTACGTCTCGCATCGGTGGCTCTCCGAAGAGGCGTTTATATTCGCGGCTGAACTGTGAGGCGTCCCCATAGCCTACGCGATACGCCGCGCTCGCAGCGTCGAGATCCTCACCCAGCATTAGGCGACGTCCTTCCTGAAGCCGGAGATGCTTCTGAAACTGGATCGGACTCATCGCCGTAACGACCTTGAAGTGGTTGTGGAAGCCTGAAAGGCTCATGCCCAGCTCATGTGCGAGGCCATCGATCCGCAGCGGCTTATCGTAGTCATGCCGCAGCCGCTCGATGGCACGGGAGATTTGGTCAGTGTGGCTGCCCAAAACCGCGATGTGACGCAGCCGAGCGCCCTGCTCCCCCATCAAGAGCAGAAAAACAATCTCCCGCGTGATCATCGGTACCAGTACCCGAGCTTCCGTCGGCGTGTTGATAAGCCGGATCAGCCGCAGCACGGCGTCCAGAAAATCCGCCCCCAACGGGCTTACGTCGAGCGCCTTGACGCTGCCTGCATCACTCCATAGTGCAGGAGCGCCCGCCTCGACCATCACCGAAGCGACGAGGACAGAATCAAGATTCAGACGCAGGCCTAAATAGGGGCGACTCGGGGACGCTTCAAGCACCTGGCCGACGACGGGCAGCTCGACCGTCGACAGCAAGTAATGCAGAGGATCATATTGGAAGCAGTCTTCCCCCAGAAGCACCTCTTTACTGCCCTGCGCGATCACGCAAAAGGCGGGATCGGTCACGCCATGAATCGGCTCCCCATGCGAGGAGAAGCGATAAAGATACAGCCCCTTTAACGGCTCAACCAATCCATCCTCACGAACGATATGCATAAGGCGTTCGACCAGTTCAGCCCTGCTATCTTGCATCCGACGCGCCTCGCGCTCTGCCTGTTCGTTGTTCATAATATCCATGATAACACACCGGGTATTCACTCCGACGCTCTTTTTATTTCTTTGCAGGATTATACAATACTCTTCGGATTTTGTTCAATCGCTTCTAGCGCTCAATCTCGTAAAATAGACTTAGAAACATCAGCAGCTCTTATCATACTGCTGACGTATTTTTGGGATTTATTTAATGGAGAAAAAGCATGAGTAATCAGAAAGTTTGGTTGATCACGGGAGCAAGTCGCGGCATGGGCGTCGAGTTCGCGAAGGCCGCCCTCGCTGCCGGAAATGCCGTAGTTGCCACCGGGCGCAGCATCGACGTTGTGACAAAGGCTATCGGTGCATCCGATGATCTGCTGGTCGTGAAGTTCGATGTTACCAATCCCGATGACGCTCAGAAAGCCGTAGCGTCTGCCGTCGAGCGTTTTGGACGTGTCGACGTGCTCGTCAACAACGCGGGCAATTTCTATGCCGGGTTCTTCGAGGAGATCACCCCCCAGGATTTCCGCGCCCAGATCGAGACCAACCTGTTCGGCCCAGCGAACGTAACCCGCGCCGTGCTGCCTATCATGCGTAGCCAGCGCTCGGGACTAGTCGTACAGCTATCCTCGGTTGCCGGTATCGTGGGACAGGAATTCGTCTCTGCCTATGCCGCGTCGAAGTTCGCCGTCGAAGGCTGGATCGAGTCGTTGACCCCTGAGATCGCCCCTTTCGGTATTCGCACGATGCTCGTGGAACCGGGCTTTTTCCGCACCGATCTTCTGACACCCGAATCGACGAACTACGCTAAGTCTTCGATTGACGACTATGCCGCGAAAACCAAGCAGACCGTCACTGCGTGGAGAGGCATGAACGGCTTGCAGGGAGGCGATCCCGCCAAACTTGCCGACGCGCTAATCCACCTTGCCAGCCAGGACGAACCTCCGCTGCGCTGGGCTGCCGGCGCGGATGCAGTCGCGGCCATTGAGCAAAAGGCCAAGGCGATGCTCGCCCAGGCTGATGCCTACCGCAAACTGTCCTCCTCGCTCGGCCATGATGATACGAACACCTAGCCCCCTCTTAGATCACTGACATAGCTCGTAAGTTTATCCAAGAAGGAGAATAGAATGAAAACACGAAAACTCGGAACGCTGGAAGTCTCGGAATTGGGATTCGGATGCATGGGCCTCAGTGCCAACTATGGACCAGCCGCCGACAAGCAGCAGGGCATTGAGGTCATCCGTGCCGCCCATGAAAAAGGTGTCACGCTCTTTGACACCGCCGAAGTGTATGGCCCCTATACCAGCGAAGAATTGGTCGGGGAAGCGCTGAAACCGTTCCGTGACCAAGTCCATATCGTCAGCAAGTTCGGTTTCAAGATCGACGGCACAATCGGACTGGACAGCCGCCCGGAGCACATCAGAAAAGTGGTCGAGGAGTCCCTGAAGCGCCTGCGAACCGACCGGATCGACCTCTATTACCAGCACCGTGTCGATCCCAGCGTGCCAATCGAAGAAGTAGCCGGTGCCATTAAAGACCTCATCCAAACAGGAAAGGTGCTGCATTTCGGTCTCTCAGAAGCGAGTCCAAACACGATCCGCCAAGCCTATGCCGTGCAGCCAGTGTCCGCGATCCAGAGCGAATATTCGTTTATGGAAAGAAGCCCGGAACGCGACGGCGTCCTGGAAACGTGTGCGGAGATGGGGATCGGCTTTGTTGCGTGGGGGCCGGTAGGAATGGGCTATCTCACGCGGACCTTGGATTCCACCACCGAGTTCGACCCGCAGAAGGATCTGCGCTCCGGGTTTGACCGCTTCACTCCGGAAGCGCTGGCCGACAACAGACCGGTGCTCGATCTGCTGGAACAGTTTGCTGGACAGAAGAACGCGACCCCGGCCCAAATCTCCCTCGCGTGGCTGCTGGCAAAGAAGCCTTGGATCGTCCCCATCCCCGGCACACGCAGCCTGAAGCATCTGAGCGAAAACCTGGGAGCCGTCACTGTGCAGTTGACGCCCGCTGAACTCGCCGAGATGGAAACGGCATTCTCAAAAATCAGCGTGCATGGTGACCGTATGAATGAAATGCAGACGGCGCAGGTTGGCAGATAATCCAAAACATTCGCGAGTGAGCTAAATAGGGAAGGCTTTCGCGCTTTTCGCTAAGTCGCGCTAGGAAGGCGTGTTCCCCCTATGAGCTTGCGCCGACACCGAGCCTGGAAGCAGTGCCGCCGCAGCAAGAAGCAGCGGCAGAAGCGCCCTGCCGGAGCGTGCGGCCCGGAGTAAAGAAGTCATGCGCGTCCCTCTCTGAATGCTCAATCGCTCTAAGATGCCGCTATCATACCCGAAACCGTCCTTGACAAAGAGCTTCCCGCCGTGCTATGATGAAGTCTACAACCCTATAGCGTAGCACGACGATCTTATCAAGAGTGGTGGAGGGACCGGCCCTATGAAACCACAACAACCACTTCGGCATTTCAATCTTTTCGATTGACGCTGAAGCAGGTGCTAAATCCGGCGCGGCATTTCTTAACATTAAGAGGTTGAGAAAATGGCCGCGCAAGATAAGAAGCCTTAGCGTAATTACCCCTCCGCTCCCGCTTTCTTCGACTTTCTCTTGATAACCCCGCCGCCGCTTGCTATCCTGACAACGCTAAAGGAAGCAATTACCCATGCCCGAAGTTAAATTGTTCACGTCCGAATCGGTCTCCGAAGGCCATCCCGACAAGCTGGCCGACCAGATCAGCGATGCCATCCTCGATGAGCTGCTGCGCCAGGATGTCAAAAGCCGGGTCGCGGTCGAAACTCTCCTGACACGCGGCCTCGCCGTGATCGCAGGCGAAGTCACCACTAACGGCTATGTCGAGATCAGCGACGTTGTCCGGGCCGCCATCAACGAAGTCGGCTACACGAAGACCGACTACGGCTTCGACGGCAACACGACCGGGGTTCTGATCGCCCTCCAAAAACAGTCCCCGGACATCGCGGTCGGTGTCGATGCTGGCGCGAAAGGCGACAAAGCCCAGGGCGCAGGCGACCAGGGCATGATGTTCGGCTTCGCCGTTAATGAGACCCCCGAATTAATGCCTCTGCCCGTCACTATCGCCCATCAGCTCATGGCCCGGTACACGTCAGTCCGCAAAGCCACCGGCCTGGGCCTGCGCCCGGATGCCAAATCCCAGGTGACAATCGCCTACGACCCCGCCACCGACAAGCCGCTGTCTATCGACACGATTGTTTTGTCCGCCCAGCACGATCCCGAGCTGAAGCAGGCCGATGTCCAGGCACTCGTCCACGAGCATGTCATCAAACCCGTTCTGGCTCAGTACGAGAAGTATGTCACCCACGACATCATCTACCATGTCAACCCCACCGGCATCTTCATCATCGGCGGTCCGCAGGCCGATACGGGCGTGACAGGCCGCAAGATCATTGTCGACACCTACGGCGGCTACGCCCGGCATGGCGGCGGCGCATTCTCCGGCAAAGACCCCAGCAAAGTCGACCGCTCGGCAGCCTACGCGGCCCGGTTTATCGCCAAGAACATTGTCGCCGCCGGGCTTGCCACGAAAGTCGAGATCCAATTAGCCTACGCCATCGGTGTCGCCGAGCCCGTTTCCGTGTTTGTCGACACCTTCGGCACCAATACCATCCCCGAAGACGAGATCAGCCGCCGTGTCCAGGCAAACTTCGACCTGACCCCGCGCGGCATCATCCAGCTTCTGGATTTGACCCGTCCGATCTACTCTCAGACCGCCAAAAACGGCCACTTCGGCCACCCCGAGTTCGCCTGGGAAAAGACCGATCAGGCAAGCAAGCTGTCCTCTTAGACCACAAACAAAAACAGGGCAGTCTTCAAGACTGCCCTGTTTTCGTCTTTATGTGCCGATGCGCTTTTGACCTTGCTCTGTAATTGCCCAGACACCGCGCTTGCTGCCGTCCATATCACCCTGCTTCACCAAATTATGGCGCACCCATTGGAGCGTATAGACCCATTTTTCGCGGGCGTGAACCAAGTCATATTCCATCTCCTGCCCCGGCGTAAAGCCCATTTTTTCTGCCACGCGCTGATACAGTTCTGTTCCCGGTACTGCCGAACCGCCCATTTCGTTCAGGCTTTGCAGCAGAGGCAATTCATACGCTTTGCGTGCAATCTTCGCGGGTTGCGGCATAATAATCGTCTTCCTCCTCAATTAGTCTGCCGTCTTCAAAAACGTATTCATCTACCCAATTGCTATTCGGGTCTCGAAAACTCAAATCGAACCGCAACAGTGGATAGTCAAGCGCGACTTTTTCCAGCCATAGAAGCGGAGCATACCAAGGAGTCTCAAATACATATCTGAGAGATGCTTTGCCTTCTTCCCGTTCCGTGTCACACGCTGACCATTTTACTCCCCAATGTTTCATTTGCCAATCGTGACCACCGCCCGTTGGATTATATCCGAGTGCGATTACCGCGTCAGGAATCGGGTAAAGACGGTGGAAGCTGAGAACCGACGGGCTAGCTTCTCCATTGTAGGGATCGCGCTTTGACAACGGCACTAATCGCTCATCGGCGATTTCACAAAACCGGCGAAGCTGATTGCCGTCGCCGGAAATTTCCAGAATGTTTTCGCCCATATCTGCCATATTCTGCTTTTTCCTCTCAAGATGTTGTTGATTATAGCTTGTAATTCCAACATCGTCAAATACGCAGACAGCAAAGCCACCGTACAGTGCCAGGGGGCTTTTTTGCTTGCTGATGCGATATGGTACAATGGAGCCAGGAGAAATCTCATGGCATCCACGCTTACAATCGAAGAGATTCGACTCGAACCCGTCAAACAGTCTGGCCTGAACGACCTGCTCAACCAGCTTGACTTGCTTATAGAGGCTGAGGACTATGACGACGATTTTCAACCTCCAGCAAAGTATGCCGCAGACAAAATGCATGGTTTCTTAGAAGATGTGAATGACCTTTTGCAGATCGCCTTCCCTCTAGGAACTATTTATGCGGATGGCGATGGCGGGCTTCGCCTGGAATGGATACGGCCTGATCGAGAGCTGCGCTTGGTCATTTCGGCTTCTTTGCAAGGGCGAACCTACTTTTACCATGAGCAAGGGGATGATTACGGGGCGGACTACGCGCCAACCGCCGGTGAACTAAGCCGGTGGCTAAACTGGCTGGATTCTGCCGTGAAGGTATCTTAGTGTGCCTCTCAATGGCTCCCCGCTGAAAGATGAAACCGAAGTTCTCCGCGTCGGCACGAATGCACCTTCGATTGACAACGTATCAGGGCAGATACTGCGCGGGGCGTTTCTTCGGCGAGAGCCGCATCCCGACACGGGCGCAAAGCGTGATACAAATGGACTTTCCGTCAATCTCAAAGAAATGCACACGGAGACGCAGACACTCGTGGACTGGCCGAACTGCCACATGATTGCCGTTCTCTCAGTCGGTTCTGTTCGGGCTGCTTCCTCGGACTTGAATGTTGTCCAGACGAGCGCAGATCGTAACTTCCATGCGAACATGATAGGCTTGCCTGAGCGTGGCCCTGCTATCCCGGATCAGAATTTCACCGAAGCAGAAAGGCTTGCTACTTCGCTGGCAAAAGCATCAAGGGCTGTTTATATCAGAAAGCAAGGATTTCTGGAATAGAACGATGCGTAAACGCCACAGCCGCCGGACACTGTCCGACGGCTTTTTGGTTTGTTGGGTACAATGAAGTTAGGAGAACGCTCATGGCAATTGCGGAACAAGAGATCACCCATCAAGAGATCACTCAAACGTTTTCGGTTCACTTGA